>NZ_JAMYTF010000021.1:0-107303 GCF_040322295.1 Mesorhizobium sp. M0159 | reverse complement strand
AGCAACGCTTTCAACTCGCCTCTGCTCAGTCTAACGTCTCGATTGGTCATGGCACTTCCCCTTCCACGGGAATCGGTGATCGCAATGTCACCACCGTGCCATGGCCGCTCGCCCCTCAGAGCAAGCGCCGTTCTCTCTCCAAAACTTTTTGCAGAACCTTCAGCACATTATCGAGCCTAGCCGCAGATGGCCGATGGCGTGTAGACGAGCGAAGAAACATACGGCAGGTCAATATCCCCGTATGGCATCGACCTCGATATAGAGAGGGGCTGCAATTCAGCCCCAGCTATAGACCGTTGCGGCCGGATCAGACGGGCTCGCGGGTGAGATGAACCGCAATTGAATTTCGTTCCACGATCTGGGCTGCCAGGACACGATGCTCGAAAGGTAACGTGGCCTGCGCTAACCTCTTCAAGAGAAGCTCCGCCGCCGCCGCCCCGATCAAATGCGCCGGCTGGGCGATGGCTGTGATACCCTGGGCCACGAATTGCATCCAATCGAGATCGTCGAAGCAAAGCAGCGAAACGTCTCCTGGAATCGCAAGCTTTAGTGCGGAAGTCGCCTCCAGAACGCCTGTCGACATCACACCATCGGCGGTAAATAGAGCGGACGGCGTATTGCGCATTGTCAGCAGATCGAGCGCCTCCTTGCGAGCTGCCTCGCTAGAATAGACCGCTACGCGGCGGATCAACCGCAGATCCGGCTCGATACCTGCGGCACGATGGGCTTCGAGATAACCCAACAATCGTTGCCAGCTTGGATGATGGTAGCGAACATCGAAGCTGGAGAGATCCGCGTTCGCCACAAAGGAGCCAACATCATCGCGGTGGCCCGGCCCGAGTTCCGCCAGTATTCCGATGCGGCTGTGTCCGGCGGCGATCATGGCCGCGATGCTGTTACGCGTCACAGAAACGTTGTCGACCACGACTGAATCGGTTTCCAGGCCCGCCACTATGCGGTCGAACTGCACGACGGGGCAGCGGGCCGCGACTGCTTCACGAAGATGATCCGGCTCGTCCACGAAGGTCGATGAGACGATCAACCCGTCGACCTGCTTTTCCAGCAGCAACTGCACCGCCTCTCGCTCGAGTTCGGCATTTTCGTCACTATTCGTAACGATAACCCCGAAGCCGCCACCGCGCGCGACATCCCCTATTCCGCGCAGCACGCTGGCGTAGAATGGGCTTTCGATGTCGCCAACCACAACTCCGATAGTCTGCGTCTTACCGGTGATCAGGCCTTTGGCCAGGCGATTGGGGCGATAGCCCAGCGCAGCTGCCGCCGCGCGCACCTTCTCCCGAACCTCAGGACTGCTGTAGCCGTAGTCACCAAGTACACGCCCCGCGGTGGCGGAGCTCACCCCGGCCCGGCGAGCGACCTCTATGATAGTTGCGTTTTTCGACGATTCTTGAGTCACTCGGCAAACCCCGCCGCCCATGCGCACGCGTGACGGCGACCTAGCGGCAGTTAATCCCGCCCCGCAAGGCCGAACACCGCAACAGCCGCCGTTGCGCACACCATTGCAATCACAGCACCTCTGACAGAAAGCGCCGAAGACGCGGGCTTTGCGGATTGTCGAATAGATCCTCTGGTCGGCCTGCCTCGACTATCCGCCCCTCGTCCATGAATACGACCTGGTTCGCGACCTTGCGAGCGAAGTTCATCTCGTGCGTAACGACCACCATCGTCATCCCGCCCCGTCCGAGGTCGGCCATTAAGTTCAAGACACCTTTGACCAATTCCGGATCGAGGGCACTGGTGACTTCGTCGAACAGCATGATTTCGGGTTCGAGGGCCAGGGCGCGCGCGATGGCTACCCGCTGCTGTTGCCCGCCCGAGAGATTGGCCGGCCGATGGTCTTTGCGCTCCAGCAGTCCGACTTCATGCAGCCTCGCTAAGGCCACCCCCTCAGCCTCCTCGCGCGACATGCGTTTTACTTTGCGCAGCGCCAGGGTGATGTTGGCGAGGGCGCTGCGGTCGGGAAACAGATTGAACTGCTGGAAAACCATGCCGACGCGCCGCCGGAGTTGGTCAGGCGTCTGTTTGTAGATGCTTTCGCCATCGAGCAGAATGTCACCGGCTCGACACTCTACGAGGCGGTTGAGGCAACGCAGCAAGGTCGACTTGCCCGAGCCGGACGGACCGACGAGGCAGGTGACGGTCCCGGGCTCGACCTTCAGACTGACGTCATGAAGCACCTGGACGGCGCCGTAGGCCATGTCGATGTTCTTGACCTCGATGCCGCCGCCCTTGAAGCGGGTGGGCGCCGCTGCGGGCAATTTCGCAGCGCCCGGCACGCCGGCTTCGGCAAGCTCGGCGACTTCCTTGAGGCCGCTCTGCACAGCGGTGATACGTTTGCCGACGCGCATGCGCGCGTCGATGTAATTGACGAGGTGGGTCAGCGGCACCGTGATCACGAGATAGAACACGCCGGCCAGCAACAGCGGCGACAGGTTGCCGGTCAGCACGGCCTGGTCCTGGCCAACGCGGAACAGTTCGCGTTCGGAGGCGAGCAGACCAAGGAAATAGACCAGGCTGGAGTCTTTGACGTTGCCAATAAACTGGTTGACCAGTGCAGGCAGGACGCGGCGGATGCCTTGCGGGATCACCACCAGGCGCATGCCTTGGCCATACGTCATACCGAGAGTGCGGGTGGCGTCGATCTGACCACGCTCGACGCTCTGGATGCCGGCGCGGAAAATCTCTCCGATATAGGCGCCGGCGATCAGGCTGAGCGCCAGAATGCCCAGCGGATAAGGCGATGGACCGAACAGATCTCGGCCCAACCGCGCGAAGCCTTGGCCAATGATCAGGATCGTGACAATAGCAGGAAGCCCGCGGAAGATATCGGTGTAGACCCGCGCAAGGAGTTTCAGCGGCCGGTTCTCTGAAATCCCCATGACTGCGAGGACGATACCGATCAGCGTCCCGAAAAACGTCGAGGCAAGGGCCAGGATCAAAGTGTTCTTGAGGCCGACCATCACCATGTTTGGCAGAACTTCTGCCATCGCCTGGAAATCAAGGAAGCTGCGGGCGAAGGTATCGAACCAGCTCATATCAAGTCCATCTATAACTCGGCCGGGCACCGTTGCTCACGGGCCCGGCCGGAAACGAAAATGAATACGCGCGAATTTACTTCTTGGGCAGATATTGATCCGGCATCGGAGTGCCCGGGAACCACTTCTCATGCAGCCGTTTCCAGGTGCCATCGTCCATGGCCTCGCGCAGCGCCTTGTTGAGCGCCTCGCGGAAGGCATCGTTGCCTTTCTTGACCACGAACCCGGCCGGCGCATCGAAGGACGGCACATTCATTGTTATCTTCAGGTTCTTGTAGCGCTCCACATACTGCTTGGCCGACTCATAGTCAGTGAAATGGCCATCGATCGTCCCGTTATTCAGCGCCGCCACCGCAGTGTTGTTGTCGGGGAATTTGACAATGTCGCCCTTCAGATTCTTCTCGGCATAGATTTCCTGCAGCGTTCCCTGGATCACGCCGATGCGCTTTCCGGCGGTGCTCTCATTGCTCGTCAGTGCCGGATCAGCCGAAATGATCGACAGGTAGCCGGCGAGATAGCCGTCGCCAAAATCCACGGTCTTCTTGCGCTCCGCGGTCGTGCCGATGGCGGCGACAGCGACGTCGAACCGGCCGTTGGCAACCGACGGCAGCAGCGCCGAGAATTCCTGGCCGGTGAAAACGACCTGTTCCTCCTTGAACCCGAGCCGGCGCGCCACATCGCGGAAGAGTTCAGCGTCGAAGCCAGTGAAGTTACCGTTGGCGTCGGTGAAGACATAGGGTTTCGCATCGCCCATGGTTCCGACGCTGATCACCGTCGGGTCGATGAGGTTGTAGGGGTTGTCGGCCGCGTTTGCCTGCGTTGACGAGGCCAACGTGCCAAGTCCTGTCAACAGCGCGATCGTCAGCGCCAGACCGGATTTCACAAGTTGGCGCCTGCTCGAATTCGTGTGCATGTCTTCTCCTCTTACGATTGGCCGAACTCGGCCCTGCGATCCCACTCGACGTCTCATCCATCAAAACGCTCTTAGGTGGCGTTTTGGCCAGATAGGTGAGAACGTTATCATTTCCTCTAGCATTGTCCATTTCTCGCGTCAATTGTTTCGGAGAATTTCGCTGCTAGACGGTTTTCCAGTCTTGAGCGTGCCGAGCTCCGCGAAGGATCTCCGGCGTCATCTTTCCTAACTCGATTGCTGTCGCATGGCCAATCGCCCCGTAGTACCGGCAGGTAGCGGCCGCCGCCTCCGCGGCATGGCCGAGAATGTCTTGAGGCGCCTCTTCCTTAAGCAGGCCGAATAGCGTTCTGGCGATGAAGGTGTCGCCCGCGCCCAGGGTGTCGACCGGTTCGACCAGCCGCGCCTGGGTGCGGTAAGAGACCGTGTCGGCGTGAAGCACCGCGCCGGCTCGGCCACGAGTCACAAGGACCCACTTTGAACCATATCCAAGGAGTTCGGCTGCGATTGCGGCCAATTCGTTGTCGTCGAGACCGTCACCCGAGACGGAAGCCAGATAGCAATAGGGCCCAATCTCGCGTCGATGTCCCGGTTCCCGCCGCGTAGAAAAGTCGTAAGACAGCAGGGACTTACTCGATACAGCGGCAACGCACGGGTCTAACCCGCTGGACTGGCCGATGTGGACGGCCTGAAAGCCCGAGAGAAAATCCAGATCTTCTTGCGTCGGCGTGAACACCGAAACTCCGAGATCGAAGTCCAGGAAAATCCGATCGGCGTTGCGGTGACCTATGAGGCAGTAAGCGGTCGGCCCCTCGAGGCGCCGTAATCGGGTGATGTCCACGCGCTCCGACGCCAGTGCAGTGCAGATAAGGTCCCCCGCCCGGTCTTTGCCGATCGCTCCGACATAGGCCGATCGCCCGCCGAAGCGGCTGACACAGACCGAGACATTGAGGCAATTTCCACCAGGATACATCTCGCCGCGAGCAAGATAACAATCGACCACGTTATCGCCTATCGCGGCAATCTTGACCATTGCAGCACTTTCAGTTTAAAGGATGTGATAACGTTCGCACAATGGCTGCCATCTGTCAATTGTGCGCCGGCCCGCAGCTCTGCCAACGAGACGAGGAAGCTCATGATTTCCGCCCTGCCCGCCGACGTGGAACGCGCCCTGACCGCTACGGCGGGCAGGCAGTTTTCGCACCTATTCCTCGTGGCGTGCGGCGGCTCGCTCTCGATCATGATGGCAGGCAAATACTTCGTCGACCGTCACAGCGGCACATTCGCCTGCGACATCTACAACGCGGATGAGTTCGTCTGCCGAGACCCGCGACGGCTGGGACCCGACGCGCTCGTTGTCCTTTGCTCGCAGACCGGCACCACCCACGAAACTGTGCGAGCGGCCAATCATGCAAAGGATCGAGGCGCAACGACAATCGGCATGACGCTCGACCAGATATCGCCCCTCGCGCGGGCGGTCGACCACGCCGTCGCCTACCAGGCCTCCTACACGACGGGCAAAGCAATCGATTCAGCCTGCAGCAACTACGGCGTGCTCTATATGTTGCTCGCCGGCCTGATCGATGCTCGGGAGGATGCCGGGCTAACTGCCGATGTGCTGATGAGCCTGAGCCATCTTCAGCCGGCGATAGAGCGTGCGCACCGGACCTATGCCGACCGGTTTAAGGCCTTCGCCCCCCGTTTCGCGCCGCGCAATGCGATCTACACACTGGCCAGCGGTGCCAGCTATGGTGCGGCCTATTCGTACGCCATCTGCGTGTTGATGGAGATGCAGTGGTACGACTCGCAGGCCATACACGCCAACGAGTTCTTTCACGGCCCATTTGAGGTGGTGGACCGGGATGCTTGCTTCGTGGTCTTGCTGGGTTTGGACGGAACGCGGAGCCTATCCGAACGCGCCCGCGACTTCCTTTTCAAACATGGAAGCCGGGAAAACATCCTGGTGCTAGATGGAGCGGAACTCGACCTCAGCGGTATGTCCGATGACATCAAACCCTATCTCGTGCCCTTGGTCTTCTTCGACACTCTATGGCGTTTTGCCTATGAGCTGGCCGGCCTGCGTGGCCGGCCGATGCTCGATGGCCGGCGCTACATGAAGAAGCTAACGGACTACTAGTTCCGCCGCGCTCTGCAGCGATCCAACAACTCCCAGCCCGGCTTCTGCGTAAAAGGATTTCCCTATGACTGCATCTGCAAAACCGCGCCAAGTCGTCGTTGTCGGCGCAGGCATCTTCGGCACCTCTTCCGCGCTGCACCTCGCTCGTCTTGGCTTTGATGTAACCATTGTCAATGACGGCGCGCCGGCCAACGGTGCATCCGGCCGTTCACTCTCCTGGCTGAACTCAGCGCGACGTGCCGACACTGCCTATCACCGCTTGAGGCTTGCAGGCATCGACCGTTATCGGACCCTGGCGGCCACAAGGCCGGAAACCGCGTCGTGGCTTCGCTTTGACGGCGGCCTCACCTGGGATGCGGATGATGAGGCGAACCAGATCGCGTCCATCTGCCAGCTGGAGCAGGAAATTGGTTATGACGCGCTTCTGCTCGGCCCTGCCGAAGTTGGTGCAATGACGCCCGGCGTCAATGCCAATGCAATCACCCCGCAGGGCGCAATCTTCAATCCTGGCGAAGGATGGGTCGACCTGCCCTCCCTGATCGATCTGCTGCTCAATGAATTCCGCTCCCGCGGCGGCAAGCTTATCCAGGACGCTGGACGCGTGCGGATAGATGCCACAGGTGGTCGCGCGCGTGGCGTCGTCACTGCCGATGGTGCGCCGATAAAGGCGGATGAAATGGTCCTTGCCGTTGGGCCAGCGACGCCTGTCATGCTTGCGGAGATCGGCGTCCATGTCCCCGACGCCACGCCGATTTCACTTCTTTTGAAGACCAAGCCGACCAAGACCGAGCTCCGTGCCGTGCTGAATACGCCGCGCGTGGCGGTGCGCCCGACGCCGGATGGCGCATTTGTTTTGGATTCGGCATGGTCGGAGGAAGAAGTCGTGGTCAACCCGGACGGCACCTACACCGTGCACGACAAGACCATCAAAGGACTGCTCGACGAGGCCAGTGCCGTGCTCGACGGCAATCCGCGGCTCCAACTCGCTACCTATGCTGTCGGCCCGAAGCCTATCCCCGGCGACGGCGAGCCGGTGCTTGGCTCAGTCGAGACCGTCGCCGGTCTTCACGTCGCCTTTAGCCACAGCGGCGCCACGCTTGGACTGATCGTCGGCGAATTGCTTGCCAAAGAAATCGCCTCCGGCAATCCGCACCCGATGCTTGCAACCTTCCGCGCCAACCGTTTCAGCTGACAGGGCATCGCGGCCGAGGTCGAACTGGCCAGATGGGCCGCGGGCCTGGGGAATCCTGGCAAGGTCGCTAAACAGCGAATTTCTGCCTCTTGCAGCTTCAACGTTGGACCGAGGGTGGTCAAGGCCAAGAAGCTGAGGTGCCCGGAGGAGCATCTCCAACCCGAATCCGAGCGTGAACTCGGCCGCGCCAGCCATCGAGATGAACACGTCCCGCGGCATGCCGAAGGTCAGAAACGGCTTATCTTCGACCAGCGGGTAGAACCACTCCGGATAGGCTCGATGTCGCGAGGTCCTAGAGGTTGTAAGGTGGGACACGAACGTGCGGCGCGTCTGTCTGGCGCCAGTCTCGAAAGTATTGGCGACTACACCGCCAGCGCCCCTGAGCACCGATGTCTTGCAATGGATCACCCAGCAAACATTCGTCGCCAAGAAACAACAGCTTCGCTTCGTAAGCCGATGCATTGTACCAGTCGCAGGCAGCCGCGCAACGGTTCAAGCCCGACCTTGACTGGAAGCTGGAGGACGAACCATCCAAGAGGGGCGGCATGTTGAGACACTCGTGGCCTTGGACGAACGGTAGCGCATTGCGCCTGAGCGCACCGGCCTGATGGTGCTGCGCGGCTACGCCTATCTCAACCTGCGCGGTTCGGCGATGCAGAACAGACAAAAAGAGCCCGGCGGTCTACCTTGTGGGAATCAGGTGCAGTGCAGACTTCCCGCCCTTCACGGCCGCGACTGACAGCTTGCGGTCAAAGCTCGCAAGTTGGCCGCCATTCGTCTTGGCGAGCGCAAGAAGATAGGTATCCGTGACCTGTGCCGAGGTCAGGATTTTCGCCGCATCGATGTCGCCGGAGCCAACCAGGCTCACATCGTCGGACCAGAAGCTGTGCCCGTGCAGAGCCCGCAACTTGGTAACGATTTGCGCAACGACGGCGGGCGAACCGGGAGAATTAGGATATCTTTGGTTGCCGACGATGCGCAGGACGCCGTTTTCGGTAATGGGACACGTAGCCCATGCCGCGTTACCGGTCTCTTCGAACCAGCCATGCGCGTCGTCATGGGCGACGTGGCCAGGATCTATCAGTGCGATCAGCACATTGACATCGAGCAGGAACGTCAAGGCAGTTCGTCTCGCAAGGCATTGACCGTCTCAAGCGTGACAGGAGGTGCATCCGGCCGAGGCGACAGTAGAGGAATCCCGTTGCGCTCGCCGCCGGCTTGAGGCCGGCGCAGCGAGCGCCGGGCGAGATCGGTGATGACCTCGCCGAGGCTGCGATCCTGCTGCCGGGCGATGGCCTTGGCCGCGACCAGGACGTCGTCATCGATCGCCAGTGTGGTTCTCATGTCGCCCTCCTTGGTGCGCATCAATCATCACGCATCATATAGAATAGCGACGTCGGATACTCAAGCGGTGCGACTTCCGACAGCGGTGCGACTTCGTAGCGTCGTAAGCAGATGAGTTGTCCGGATTAGGTAGCACACGAGTTGTCCGATCACTCGTAAGCGAGTTTGGTTTCCCTCACCCTTTGACTACCGACAAAGTTGCGCAGGGCCGAGGGGACCGTTATGGCCGCGCTACCTAAGGGACGTGCCTTCCGGAAGCTTATCAGCTCGGGAGACTATCGGCAGAAGCTACGGAGGCTGCAGCAAGGACCGACGCACCCTTTGGATGCGTCGGAGCAAAGGTCTACGCGTGGCGGATCTCCGTTCCCAGCACCTTCAGGCATTCGCGGATGAACGCTGCAAGCGCCGTCCAGCCTTTTGCCGAAACCATCGTGCCATCCACATATGCCTCCGTTGGAGACAGGTCGATATAGGTGCCGCCCGCAAGCGTCACTTCGGGCTCGCAAGCCGCCAGTGCGCCGACCTTCTTGCCACGCACGACGCCGTCCACCGCAATCAGGATCTGCACGCCGTGGCAGATCGTGAAGATCGGCTTCTTGGTTTCGTGGAAGTGGCGCACCATCGCCTGTACGCGCTTGTCGGTGCGGATGTATTCGGGGCCACGGCCGCCGGCGCAGTAAACGGCGTGGTATTGCTCCAACTGCTTCTCAGCGTCGGAAAAGGTCTTGTTGATCAGCGCATAGTGGCCGAGCTTTTCGGTGTAGGTCTGATCGCCCTCGAAATCGTGCAGCGATGTTTTGATCAGGTCTCCGGCGCTTTTGTCTGGGCACACGACGTGCACGGTGTGGCCCACCGCTTCCATCGCCTGCTGGTAGACGAAGATTTCGTATTCCTCGGTGAATTCACCGGTCAGCATCAGGATCCTTTTGCCTGGCATGGTACTTCCTTTCCTGTGACAACGGCCGGGCGAGACCTGTACCCGCCTGGTAGATTTGAGTTTCTAGAAGGGTGAATCGGGGAAGTCGTCTTCGTTGGCACTGGCCTGCGTGATGACCGTCAACGGCGGGTACGGGGACATCGGGACAGTCTCAGTCGAACGCCAACAACAAACGGTCGCGGGAATGCTCGATATGGCGACGCATCGCCTGCTCGGCAGCGGCAGGATCGGCCGCAGCGAAAGCGGCCAGGATGGCCTCATGCTCGTCAAGCGCCTCCTCGGTGACGCGCGAATGGAACATCAGGCGGAATATGTGGAAGTGGGTATGCTGGTGCGCCAGTGTCTCGCGCACGAGTTCGTTGTTGGCGAATTCCATGACCTTGTCATGGAAAATGGCATCCTGGCGGGCAAAGTTGGAATACCGCAGGCGCTCGTCCTTGCCCTCACGGCGCGCCATGACGCCGGCCGATGTCTGAAGCTGTGCGAGCTTTACCTCGTCCATGAGCACCGCTGCCTTGGCTGCACCATGAGGCTCGAGCAGCAGGCGAAGCTCGTAGAGTTCATCGAACCGTCGTTTCGTAATCTGCGGCGCAGCGCGGTAACCGATCAGATGCGTCTTCAGCACCAGGCCTTCGCCTTCGAGCCGGCCGAGCGCCTCGCGGATCGGCGTGTGGGATACGTTGAATTCCTTGACCAGGCTGTCGACGGTGATGCGCGAGCCGGGCGCAATCTTCAGGGACATGAGTTGCGCAAAGATCGCTTCGTAGACGTCCTCAACCAGGCTGCTGGAGCGCTGGATACGCCCGCCGGCGAGGTTCGCTTCGTCTAGACTGGGTAAGTTCATGGCCTGCATGTATTGCCTCTTGACACATTGAGTTGCTAACACGATGCTCCGGCCAATGCAATCCTATATCCTATACGATTTTATAGAGGATATCATTTGCGGCAGCTAGGAGACAAAGCAATCGAATTTGCAGTGGCCCTGCTGGAACAGCGTGCCGCCCTGGCAGCCCGTGCTTCCTCACCTGCTGAACGGACCGCCAGCGTTGCGGGCGATGGTTCGGCACGTCGATACGCAACCGCGCTGCGAGACGGGTTTTACATCGAACCCGGCCTTTGGGCCGAGTTGAACGCCATCTCGCATTCCAATCGAGTCATCATCACAGGATGCAGGTCATGAGCCTTTTCGCTGCCCTAAGACTGCCGCGCGAAATCCTCTTCGGGAAGGGCCAACGCCACATCATTGCGACCGTCGCGGCCCGGCTCGGGCGTCGCGCACTCGTCTGCACCGATGAACGTTTTGCCGCAACGGGCCCATTCGCAGAGATCGTCGCAGCGCTGCGAGCCGCCTCGATAGACGTACTGGTGCATGATCGTGTGCTGCCCGACGTTCCTCGGGACACCGTTGCCGTCTGCGTCGAGGAAGCACGGAAGTTCGCGCCCGACGTGGTGATCGGCATTGGCGGCGGCAGTTGTCTCGACATGGCCAAATGCGCCGCGTTGCTCATCAGTCACGGCGGTCAGCTCCAGGATTACTACGGCGAGTTCAAGGTGCCCGGCCCGACGCTGCCGCTGATCGCGGTGCCGACGACAGCCGGCACCGGCTCTGAAGTCACCCCGGTTGCCGTGATCTCGGATCCGGATCGCACGCTGAAGGTCGGCATCTCCAGCCCGTATCTGATCGCGGCCGCGGCTATCTGCGACCCTGAGCTGACGATGACATGCCCGCCGGGATTGACGGCAATGGCAGGCGCCGATGCGCTGACGCATGCAATCGAGGCCTTCACCGCCGCCAGGCGTGGGACCGATCCCGGCCTTCCGCAGAACCATGTCTTTATCGGCAAAACCGCCTTGACCGATCACTTCGCCCTGCTGGCGATCAAGCTGCTTGGCCGAAGCCTTGAAACGGCATACCGCCGGCCCTCTGACGAGGACGCCCGGACCGACGTCATGATGGGTGCACTTGCAGCCGGCTGCGCGTTCGGAACGGCCGGCACGGCGGCAGCGCACGCCGTGCAATATCCGGTTGGCGCGATAACCCACACCGCTCACGGATTGGGTGTCGCCACCATGCTGCCATTCGTCATGAAGTACAACAGAACGGCCGCAGCGACCGAGATGGCCGAGATCGCCAACGCGCTCTGCCTCGATGGAAAAGGCCGGACGCCCGAAGAGTTGGCCGACGCGACCATTGGCGAGGTCAGTCGGCTGTTTGGGGCAATCGGGATCACCCCCTCGTTGGCCGAGCTGGGGCTGCCTGCTGACAAGCTCGATTGGACGGCGGAACAAGCGATCGGTATCGAGCGCCTCATCAAGAACAATCCGCGGCCATTCGATTTGGGATCCATGCGACGCCTGGTCCAGGCCGCCTTTGATGGCGACCTCGCCAGCTGCGTCATTTAAACAATCGGGAATATCGAGATGAACACGTTTTCACAGGTTCTGTCGGATGATCAGGGCGTCAGCGACTTCCACACAATTTCGCACGGGCTGTATATTGGCGGCCAATGGCGGCAGTCAGCGGATGGCAGGGTGATTCCGGTCGTCGATCCTTCGACCGAGGCTGTCATCGCCGCTGTGCCCGATGCGACCGTGAACGACGCGGCCGCTGCCGTTGACGCCGCTGCCAAGGCAGCCCATGGCTGGCGGACAACGTCGCCGCGAAAGCGTTCCGAGATCCTCAGACGCTGCTTTGAACTGATGACGGAACGATTCGAGGCGCTGGCGACTCTCATTGCGCTGGAGAACGGCAAGGCTCTGCGGGATGCCCGCGGCGAGATCGCTTACGCCGCGGAATTTTTCCGTTGGAATGCCGAGGAGGCGGTTCGCATTATCGGTGAATTCGGTACTGCGCCTTCCGGCACCAACCGCATTGTGGTCGACTACGAACCGATCGGCATCTGCGTCCTGATCACGCCCTGGAATTTTCCTGCCGCGATGGCGACGCGCAAGATCGCACCGGCACTTGCCGCTGGATGCACGGTGATCCTGAAGCCGGCCAGTGAGACCCCGCTTACCGCATACGCGCTGGCCGCGCTCTACCAGGACGCAGGCGTTCCACCAGGGGTGGTCAACGTCCTGACAACCTCCAGTCCCGGGCCTTTGACAGCCGCCATGCTGGCCGATCCGCGGGTGCGCAAACTCTCCTTCACCGGTTCGACGGGTGTGGGTCGCGCTCTGCTGGCAGAGGCTGCCAGGCATGTGATCTCATGTTCCATGGAACTCGGCGGCAACGCACCGTTCATTGTGTTCGACGACGCCGATCTCGAAGCGGCGCTCGATGGCGCAATGGTGGCCAAGATGCGCAACGCCGGCGAGGCCTGCACGGCCGCAAACCGCCTCTACGTCCAATCTGGCATCTACGAAGCCTTCTGCGAGGGCCTCGAGAAGCGAATGTCGTCGCTCAAGGTCGGCGCCGGCACCGACCCGGACACGGAATGCGGGCCTATGATCACGAAAAAGGCGATCGAGAAGATAGACCGCCTTGTCGTCGACGCGGTCACACGCGGCGCGCGGGTCTTGTGCGGCGGCTCAGTCCTGTCCGGACGTGGTTTCTTCTACCCTCCGACAGTGCTTCGCGACGTGCCAGGCGACGCAAAGATGGCGCATGAGGAGATATTCGGGCCGGTGGCGCCAATCTCCAGCTTCGAAACGGAGGCCGAGGTCATCGGGCGCGCCAATGACACCGAATATGGGCTTGCTGCCTACATCTACACGCGCGATCTGGCGCGCGGCATGCGGGTGGCCTCGCGGATCGAGGCCGGGATGATTGCTCTCAACCGCGGCCTGATGTCCGATCCGGCAGCTCCCTTCGGCGGCGTCAAGCAAAGCGGGCTCGGCCGCGAGGGAGGGCAGCATCACGGCATTGCGGAATTCATGGAGGCGAAATACCTCGCCATCAGCATGTGAGCAGAAGAATGCAAGGCGATCCCTTTCGCATCCGCGACCACGTCGCGGATTTTGACCAAATCGTGCAGGACATTGTTGACCGCAGCGAGGTCGCCCGCGCCGCCATTGCGATGACCGCTGACGTGGCCTACGGACCGGATCCGACCGAGACCATGGACCTGTTCTTTCCCGCGGGCAAAAGAACGGCGCTGCCGGTGCACATCTTTGTCCATGGCGGCTACTGGAGAATGTTCTCCAAGCGCGACTATTCATATATGGCGACGACGATTACCCAGGCCGGGGCCATTGCCGTCATCCTTGATTATGCTCTGATGCCCAAGGTCCGAATGGCGAGGATCGTCGACCAGGTGCGCCGGGCCAAGCAGTGGGTCCTGGCCAACATCGCCGATCATGGCGGAAGCCGGGCGGCCCTGACCGTCAGTGGTCATTCGGCTGGAGCCCATCTTGCAACGTTCCTGTTCGATGGGGCGCACACCCCCTCGAATGTAAGGGCAGCCCTTCTGTTGAGCGGGCTCTACGATTTGAAGCCGCTCCAGGATTCCTTTCTCGCCAACGAGATTGGAATAACCGACGAGGAAGTCGCCATGTTCACGCCGCTCGCCTGTCGGCATGATCCTCAAACCAAGGCGGCGGTTCTGGTCGGAGCCAATGAGACGCCACCCTTCCATCAGCAAGCCGATCGATTCAAAGCAAGCTTGCTGCGGCAGGGATCGTTGGTAACGTCGCATGTGCTCCCGAACCGCAACCACATGGACAGTGTCAGAGATCTCGGCGTGCCGGGGACTGAGGCTGCCGATTGCATGGCAAAACTGATCGCCAAGGCCTGCTGACTAACTCGGGTTCTTCAGGCGATTTGTTTTGCGCCACTCCTCGTACTCTCCGCGGGCATCGTCATGCAGCGGATAGTAGCGTTGCAACGGCCCACCCTCCATGAGCTTCACTCGCGAAAACTCCTCCCAATCATGATGCTTCTGTGATTCTTCGATCACCTTCGGGGCCATCACGACGGGAAGCACCACCACCCCGTCGTCGTCGGCGACGATGATGTCGCCGGGGATCACCGTGACACCGCCGCAGGCAATCGGAACGTTGACGGCATTGGGATAGATGCTGGTCTGCACATGATAGTTTGGCGTCCAGCCGCGCAGCCATAGGGGCAGGTCGAGCTTTTCGACATTGGGCCGGTCGCGCATGCACCCATCGATGACGATACCGGCCCCGCCCCTGCCCTTGAAATATGTCGACATCATATCGCCGAAGACGCCCGAGCTCATGTCGCCGCGCGCGTCGACCACGACCACATCGCCCTCCTGCGCGTGATAGAGCACGTGTCGGTGCAGCTGCGTCTCCGGATCGGCATATTCTCCTTCGGTGAAGAGGTCAGGCCGCTGCGGCAGGAACTGCAGCGTCAACGCCGGCCCGACGATCGACTTCCCGTGGTTTTGCGCCACCGGACCAACCATGTGCGGATTGCGGAAGCCCATGTGCCCAAGCGTGCCGGCTACCGTCGCGGCGCCGATCTCCCTTAGCGCGTCGATCAGGTCTTTAGGCGGCCGCGTGATATCGGAAGTATGCGTCATTGGGGACTCCGGATGAATGGAACTACCAGTTCGTAACAGAACCATCGCGGCGCTTAAGGTGAGGCGCTTCCCAGGAACGCAAACTCTGCGCCTGGACCGCAACTTCGTTGACCTCGACGCCGAGCCCCGGCAGATCGCTGACCGGGTAATCGGTCCCGTCGAGCCGTGGTTGCACGGGGAAGAAGTCGGAATTGTCGAAGCCCAGCTTTGTTTCGGGTGCCCTGGTCTCGAGCCACGCGAAGTTGGGTACCGCGGCAGCGAGATGCACGGTCGCGGCCGTGCACACTGGGCCAAGCGGATTGTGCGGCATCAGGTCCACATAATGCGCCTCGCTCCAGCCAGCGATTTTCATCGCCTCGGTGAGCCCGCCGACATTGCAAACATCGATCCGGTTGAACTGATGGATGCCGCGCTCGATGTAGGGCAGGAACTGCCACTTGCTGGCAAATTCCTCGCCTATGGCAAAGGGGATTTCGGTCATCGTGCGCAGCGATTCATAGGCCTCCGGCGTCTCGGCCCGTATCGGCTCCTCGAGGAAATCAAGCACGCCGCGACCGAGCTTGTTGCAGAAGCTCGCGGCCTCTGCCACCGACAGCCGATGATGATAGTCGAGGCCGAGGACCACGTCGTCGCCCAGCGCCTCGCGCGCCTTGTTCAGCATACCCGCGGTAGCGCCGATGGACTCGCGCGGCTCGAAGATGTCCTTGCTGTTTTGCCCGAAGGGGAAGAAGCGGATCGCCTGCCACCCCTGCGCGCGAAGTTCGCGGGCCCGTTCGATGGCAACGTCGCCCTCGGCCTCGTCGCCGGTCGAGGCAAAGGTGGGAATGCGGTCGCGCTGCTTGCCGCCCAGCAGCTCGTAGACCGGCACGCCCAGCGCCTTGCCCTTGATGTCATGAAGGGCGATGTCGATGGCGGAAATCGCCGCCTGAAGGACTCGCCCGCCTTCGAAGTACTGGCTGCGGTAAATCTCCTGCCAGATCCGCCCGATCTGCATCGGGTCGCGGCCGATGAGAAACTCGCGATAGTGCTCGACCGCGCCGGCCACGGCCCTCTCGCGACCGCTCAAGCCGCTCTCGCCCCAGCCGAAGATGCCCTGGTCGGTCTCGACCTTGACGAGCAGCTGGTTGCGCGTTCCTACCCACACCGGATAGGGCTTGATCGCGGTGATCTTAAGCTTCTCAGTCATCCACGCCCACGTTTCACGCGCATTCGCCCTATCTCAGTTGGCCTTGAGGGCCATTTCAGTTTCGCCATCGAACAGATGCATCCGCTCCTGGTCGAACTCGAGCCAGATCTGCTCGTCGGGCGCGACGGCAATGTTCGGCGGCACGCTGACGTTGACGATGGCGCCGGACAGGAACGCCTGAACGAAGGTGACGTCGCCGGTCGGCTCCACCGTATAGGCCTTGGCCGGGACGCTGCCTGGCACCGCACTCTTGTGGAGCTTGATCGTCGAGTGACGTGCGCCGAGCACGACTTTCCGGGTCGTCGCTTTCGCGACCTTCTGGGCATTGCGCGGCGAGAGCTCAAGGCGCCAGCCCTCGGCGCCGGTCAACACCGTGTTGCCGTTTGCCATCGATGCCTGCAGCGGAATAAGGCTCATCGCCGGGCTGCCGATGAAGCTGGCCACGAACATGTTTACCGGATGGGCAAAGACCTGCGCCGGTGAATCGTATTGCTGCAGGTAGCCGCCATTCATCACCGCCATCTTGTCAGCCATGGTCACGGCTTCGAGCTGGTCGTGCGTCACATAGATGATCGTCGCCTTGAGGTCCTGGTGGAAACGCTTGATCTCCGACCGCATCTGCACGCGCAGTTTGGCATCGAGGTTGGACAGTGGCTCGTCCATGAGGAACACTGCGGGGTCGCGAACGAGGGCACGGCCAAGAGCCACACGCTGCTGCTGCCCGCCCGAAAGTTCGCGCGGCTTGCGCTCGAGCAGGTGCGTCATGTCGAGCACTCGCGCCGCTTCCTTGACCTTCTTGTCGATCTCGTCCCTGGGGAGTTTGCGCATCTGAAGCGGGAACGCCAGGTTCTTGTAGACCGATTTCTGCGGGTACAGCGCGTAGTTCTGGAACACCATTGCGATGTCCCGGTCCTTGGGGTCGAGGTCGTTGACCACGCGCTCGCCGATGATGATGTCGCCCGATGTGATCGGGGTCAGCCCAGCGACGAGATTGAGCGTGGTTGTCTTGCCGCAGCCTGAAGGGCCGACGAGCGCAACGAACTCGCCGTCATTGACCGTCAGCGAAACGTGGTTGACAGCTTTGAAGCTGCCATAGCTCTTGACGAGATCTTGGAGGACCACGTGGGCCATCGGCAACTCCCTAGTGCTTGACCGCGCCTTCCGTAAGGGCGCGTACAAAGTATCGTTGCAGGACCAGGAACAACACCACGACGGGCACACTCATTATGAAGCTGGCCGCCATCAGGCCCGGAAAGTCCGTCGTATTTTCCGAGAAGAAGCGTTGGATGCCGACCGGCAGGGTCAACTGCTCGTTCTTGGAGAGGAAGGTGTAGGCGTAGATGTACTCGTTCCACGCGCCGATGAAGGAATAGATTGCGGTGGCGATGATCCCCGGAGTCGAGAGCGGCATCACGATCATGATGAAGGCCTGGAACCGTGTTGCGCCATCGATGCGCGCCGCCTGCTCAAGCTGCACCGGGATATTGTCGTAAAAGCCCTTGAGCAGCCAGATCGCCAGCGGCAGGCCAAAGGTGAGATAGGTGAGTATCAGTGAGCCATGCGTGTTTATCAGACCGATCGCGCGCATCAGGATGAAGAGTGGCACGAGAAAGATCACCGCCGGGAACATATTGCGCAGCAGCACGGCAAAGAACAGGAAATTCCGGCCGGGGAAACTGAAGCGCGAAAACGCGTAGGCCGCTGGGACAGCCACGATCACCGAAAGGATTGTCGTGACGGTCGACACGAAAAGGCTGTTCCAGAAGAAGCGGAGGAAGTCCTGGCCGACGCTGTTCTGCGGATCGAGCAGTTTCTGATAGCTGGCGAGGGTAGGTTCGTCCGGCCACCATTGCGGCGGGAATTGCGTCGCCGCGAATCCGGACTTGATCGAGGTGATCAGCATCCAGATCATCGGCAACGCGGTATAAAGCAGCATGAACACGAGGAATATGCGCCCGGCCCACCGCCATCCGTCGACGCGCATGCGGCGACGGGTCTGGGCTCGAGGGGCTGTCTCGGCAATCGTGCTCATGCGCTCCCCTCTTTCGGCTCGTTGCCGCTTAACGCACGGACGTAGAAGTAGCCCAGCGTCATCAGCGTGAGGAACAGGAGCACCGAATAAGCCGATGCCACCCCCCAGCGCTGCCGTCCGAAGGCGAGCTCATAAATGTGGGTTATCCAGATGTGCGATGCGTTCGACGGCCCGCCGCCGGTCATGATCCAGGGGATGATGAAGGAATTGAAGTTGGCCACCGCGAGCAGCAGCATCGTCACCACCGAGACGTTGCGCAAGTGCGGGAAGGTGACGTGCCAAAAGCGCTGCCATGCATTGGCACCATCGACTTTTGCGGCGCGTAGCAATTGGTCGGGGACTGTCTGCAGGCCGGCCATCATCATGATCATGGCAAACGGAAACTCGCGCCAGATATTGACGACGATCAGGGAGGGCAGCACCGTGCTGACATTGTCGATGAAATTCGGCGGCTTGTAGGCCAAACCCCGGCCGACCACCACCCCGCCGATGATCCCGAAGTCCGAATGGTAGATCCACTTCCAGATATAGGAGGCGGCCACTGCGCTGATGACCCAAGGGATGATCAGGATAGCGCGCAAGACACCACGGCCGATGAAGTCGCGGTGGAGCGCCAGCGCCGTTGCAAACCCCAGGACAAAGGAGATGAAAGTGGACCCCAGCGTCCAGATCAGTGTGTTCCAGGTGACCTTCCAGAACACCTGACTGGTGAGGATCGTCGTGTAGTTGTCGAAGCCGATGAAGGTCTTGTCGCGGAGCTGCAGACCAGGCGGTGTCTTAAAGAACGACAGCTCGACCGTGTAGTAGATCGGATAGGCGATGACGATGAGCATCACGGCGATCGCCGGGAGCACATACGCGTAGTCCGCGCGATGCTCCCAGATCTTCCGCAGCGTGCCGGACCAACCGGGTTGCAATCTTCGGCGAGCCTCGGCCTTGCCGGTCACGATCGTCACTTGTGGCGTGCCCTTATTCTTCGGAACGAGGCGGCTGCGCCAGCGGCGCAGCCGGTCAGGTCGTAGGTCAGGCTTGGACTAGAGTCCGCCCATCACGTCTTTTACCTTCTTGGCCGCGTCCTCCGCTGCCTCGTCGACGGTCATCGCTCCGGTCAGGGCATTCTGCAGCATGTCCGGGATGATGATGTTCATGATCTCGGGGGCCTGCGGCAGCGCTGGGAACGGAATGCCGTATGGCAGCATCGAGGTCGTGACATCCAGGAACTTGATGTTGTCCAGACGTTCCTTCATCCACTTGGTTTTGAAGCCGTTAAGGTTGCCTGGGTTTGATCCGGCGTAGGCCATCTTCAGCGACCACTCAGGGCTCGTCCACATGCAGATGATAGCCTTTGCAGCAGGCTCGTCTACCTTGCCGCCCTCGACATATTCGGGCTTCAGGATGTGAATGTTAGAGCCGCCGAACACGACGGCGCGCTTGCCGTCGGGGCCAGTTGGAATCAGGCCGTAGCGCATGTTGTCGATGACCGTCTGCGCCTTGTCCTTGTCGGTGCCCGTCGCCTTTTTCTGCAGGTCGAGCATGACGTTGTAATCGGACGGGTGCGAGATCATCATGCCGAGCTGGCCGGCGACGAACAGGGGCTGATTATCGGCCTGCTGGTTGGTGAGCGCCGAAACCGGAACCGACTTGTCGCGAACATACATGTCGTAGGAGGCTTGCAGCGCCGCCTTGCTCTGCGGGCTATCGAGCTGGACCTGCTCATAGGTCGGATTCGCGGTGGCTTCGTCGAAGACGCCGCCGCCATAGGCCCACAGCTGTGGCATGAAACGGTACGGCGTATTGCCGGCATTCTTGCGCGCCACGAGGCCGTAGCCGGCAATGCCGAGCTTGTCGTGGATCTGCTTGGAATATTTGACGACATCTTCCCAGGTTGCCGGAGCCTTGTCCGGATCGAGGCCCGCACGCTTGAAGATGTCGGCGTTCCAGATGAACGCCATCGTCTCGTTGTTGGTCGGAATGCCGTAGGTCACGCCCTCCCAGGTCACGGCCTTCATGGCGCCGGGCCAGAAATCCTCGGTCGAATACCCCACATCCTCTGGCTTGAGCGGCTGCAGATAGCCCTTTGAGGCGAACTCGGTACCACCCAGGATTTGCAGGCGGACCGCCATCGGCGCGGCATTGCCCAGGAGCGCCGTGCGGAACTTGTCGAGAAGGTCGTTATAGGTGAGGGCTTGTTCCTCGAGCTGGATGTTCGGATATGTCTTGCGGAAGGTCTCGAAGAAATCCTTGTAGTACTGGCGCAGGAGGTCGGGGTCGCCCTCGAACACGCCCTGATACCAGAAAGTCAGTCGCCCCTTGTAGTCGAGCGGGGTAACCTTGGCGCAATCGGCAGCCGTGTCAAAATCCTGTGTGCCCGCAATCGAGCGCACATATTCCGGCGACCACTTGCTCAGGTCGACCGGTGGCGCACCCAGCGCCGAAGTAGACGTCAGGGATGCCATCAAAGCAGTGGCGACAGTGCCGCGCAGGACGGCACTGCCGAGCGCAATTCTCGTCATAGGTATCCTCCCTGGTTCTCCCATGCCGCCCTAAAGCGGTCCTTGCTCGTTTCGATCGCGAGGATGCCTCTTTCAACTCAGTGTATCCTCTCGATCGCTTGGTACGTTTTCAGATCATGGATTGCCTGTCAACGCGCCAGATCGTACATTGTTTGCGAAAGCCGTGTGTGATACCGGGCAAAGTATGTATTAAATTGGGGAGCCGGCCTTGGCCGAAATAAGCGATTTCAAAGCGATGCCACCGGTGGGGACCGATCCCATCGGGGCCTCCAGCGAGGGCGCCTCGCTTTATGAATTGATCAGAGAAGATATCATCGAGGGACGGCTCGCCGCCAACGAACGGCTTGTCGTCACCGATCTCGCCCGGCGTCACGGCACT
Organism: Mesorhizobium sp. M0159; assembly: GCF_040322295.1. Lineage (NCBI taxonomy): Bacteria > Pseudomonadati > Pseudomonadota > Alphaproteobacteria > Hyphomicrobiales > Phyllobacteriaceae > Mesorhizobium > Mesorhizobium sp. M0159. Next base: position 86,128 of record NZ_JAMYTF010000021.1, on the reverse strand, counting down.
TCGACCAATCCTGTGCGCGAGGCCCTGCAGTTGTTGCGCGGCGAAGGGTTTGTCACCTTTGTCGCCAACCGCGGGGCGCGCGTCCGACCCATTGATCAAGATTTTGTCCGGGATATCTACGAGATCGGTGTTCTGATCGAGCCAGCCCTGACACGATGGTTTGTGAATATGGCTACCGGCGAGGACATCGCCGAACTCGAACGTCTCCAAGGCCTGATCGAAGAGAACAATTTCGCCGACACATTCAGGCATAGTGAGCTGGATACCGCTTTCCACACCGTGATGTACCAGCGGCACTACAACCGCCACGCCGCCGAGCTTTGGTGGAAGCATCGCGAAGTGCTGCGAGCCGTGAGCCGTCGTTTCAATTTCACGCTGGCGCGACGTGCCGCGATCATGCGCGAGCACCGCGAACTCATCGCGCTTGTGAAGGCGGGAGAGGCCGACAAGGCGGCCGAACTCGTTTCCCGCCATGTCGAGGGTTCGGGCCGGCATATTCTCGAACAGATGCGAGCGCGCAACGCCGCTCGGGCCGGATAGAATGTCCAGTCCAGAACATCGTTAGCTGACCATTTTCAGGCAAAGGTAGTTGAGATGAAAATCACGAGCATTCGGCCGTGGCTGATCAAGTCCGATGCTTCCTACTGGGGAGAGTTCCTGTTCGTCGAAGTGACGACCGACGAGGGAGTGAGTGGCTGGGGAGAGATCACCACCACGACAAGGCTCGCCAACCGCGCCCTCTGCACGATCCTGCGGCAGATCGGCGTCGCCGTGACAGGCGAGGATCCGGCGCATATCGAGCATCTCTGGCACAAGATCTTCCGCAGCTTCACCTACATGGGAAGCCGCGGCGCCGCCGTCGAATGCGTGAGCGCCATCGATATTGCCCTCTGGGACATCCGGGGCAAAGTCCTCGGCAAGCCGATTTACGAGCTGCTTGGCGGGCCGGTACGCGATGAAATCGCGCTCTACACCCATCCCAACCAGGCCAAATTCACCAGCAAGGAGGCTGTGGTCCGCGAAATTCTTGACATTGTCGAGTCCGGACACACTGCGCTCAAGTTCGATCCCTACCCCCACCAGGGCCGCAGCGCCGATGGCCTGCCCCGCGAACAGCGAGACGGCTACCTCGATGGCAGCATGACTCGCAAGGACGAGCGCGAAGCCGCCGAACTCACGGCTCTGATCCGCGAAACGGCAGGACCCGATGTCGACATTCTCATCGATGCGCACGGCCGCTTCGATGTCCCCACCGCCATTCGCCTCTGTCGGAGCCTCGAGGAGGCCGGCCAGATCGACTGGTTTGAGGAGCCCTGCCCGCCCGAGAGCCTTAACGCCCTCAAGCAGGTGCGTGAGAAGGTCAATACCGCCATCTCGTGGGGCGAGCGCGGCCACACGAAGTGGGATTTCGTGCCGGTACTCGAGAACAGGCTCGCCGACTACATCATGCCCGACGTTACCTGGACCGGCGGCATTACCGAACTCAAGAAGATTTCTGCGCTGTGCGAAGCCTACTACGTGCCGGTCTCGCCACATGACGCCGCGGGACCGATCAACGTGGTTGCGGGAGCGCAGGTGATGATGACCGTTCCCAACTTCTACAAACTCGAAACATCGGAATGGAACCTGGGCAAATACGATCACCTGATCGACAGACCACTCGACGTTTCGAACGGCAGCCTCAAGCTGACGTCGAAGCCTGGTCTCGGTATTGAGATGGACCGCGACTACTTGCAGGCCCACGAGATTGAGCTGGGCTAGCAACACTCTATGCCGGCCCAGGGTGCGGGACGACAAGCCGAAAACGAGGATAAGTCATGGCAAAGACAGGTGGCGCCGACGAAGCGCTCAATCGGGTAAACGCGAACTCCAAGCCATCCCAGCTTCGTATCACCGACATGCGGGTAGCCGAAATCGTCGGCGCGCCGTTCACCTCGACCCTGCTCAAGATTTACACCAACCAGGGCATCGTCGGGCTTGGCGAGGTGCGCGACGGCGCCAGTGCCACCTACGCGCTGATGCTGAAGAGCCGGCTGCTTGGCGAGAACCCTTGCGACATCGACCGCCTGTTTCGCCGGATCAAGCAGTTCGGTGGCCATGGCCGGCAAGGCGGCGGCGTCTCGGCGGTCGAGATCGCGTTGTGGGATCTCGCCGGCAAGGCCTATGGCGTTCCCATCTACCAGATGCTCGGCGGCCGGTTTCGGGAGAAGGTGCGCGTCTATTGCGACACCGACGCTACCGTGCCGAGCGGCACCGAGACCGGCAAGCGCCTCAAGCAGCGCATGGCGCTCGGCTTCACCTTCCTCAAGATGGATCTGGGGCTGATGCAGATCGCGGATGTACCCGGTGCGGTCGTCTCCCCTGCCGGTTCACTTGAAGGGTACCGCATCCATCCCGGCCGCGGCCCGGTCAAGACCATGGAGGAGCGGCGCGCCCGCAATGCCGCTTACGATTTGCATAACGTCCCCCATCCGTTTACCGGCCTCCACTTTTCCGACAAGGGCCTCGACCTGCTTGAACAGTACATTGCCGAGGTTCGCGATGTTATCGGCATGGATATTCCGCTCGCCATTGACCATGTCGGCCACATCTCGCTGCAGGACGGCATTCGGCTCGCCAGGCGGATTGAAAAATACGTGCCGGCCTGGCTCGAGGATGTGATCCCATGGCAGTACACCGAGCAGTTCCGGCAACTGCAGGCCGCCACGACGGTGCCGATCTGCACCGGCGAGGACATCTACCTTAAGGAAGGCTTCGAGCCTCTGCTCAAGAGCGGCGGCCTCTCCATTATCCACCCGGACCTGCTCACCAGCGGGGGCATCCTCGAGACCAAGAAGATCGGCGACATGGCCCAGGACCACGGCGTCGCAATGGCCATCCATATGGCCGAAAGTCCAATCGCCGCAATGGCCGCGGCACATGTCGCGACCGCGACCGAAAACTTCATGGCGCTCGAATACCACTCTGCCGATGTCGACTGGTGGGACGATATCGTCGCCGGCGTTTCCAAGCCGCTCGTGAAGGACGGCTTTATCACTGTTCCGGACAGACCGGGTCTGGGGATTGACGACGTCGTCGACGAGGTGATCTCGAAGCATCTGCAGCCGGGTGTCACCGGCATCTGGCAGCCTACGGATCATTGGGACAACGAGTATTCCTGGGACCGCACCTGGAGCTGAGGCGAAAAGAACCGAAGATGAAGATCACCGACCTCCGCTGCGCCGTGATCGGCAAACATCCCATCGTCCGCATCGTTACCGACGAGGGCCTCTATGGCCTTGGCGAAGTCGAGTTCACCAAGACCTACCTCAAACCCTGGGTGCTGCATTTCCGCGAGGCGCTGATCGGCGAGGACCCGACCGACGTCGAGCGGGTGATGCTGAAGATCCGCCAACGCGGCTCTTTCAAGCCCTATGGCGCGGCAGTAAGCGCTATCGAGCATGCGCTGTGGGACATTGCCGGCAAGGCTGCAGGCGTGCCGGCCTACAAACTGCTCGGCGGCAAGGTGCGCGACAAGGTGCGCGTCTATAACGGCTCGATCCGCCAGAAGCGAACGGGGGACCGGCCGGAGGATTACGCCGCTGACGTGAAATGGATGATGGAGCAGCCGCAGAATTTCTTCATGATCAAGCAAGGGATCTCGTTCCACTCCAACATGAAGGATACCATCGAGGACTTCCATTACGGCGTGAAGCAGAATAAGGCTGGCTACCACGGTGCCATGGATCAGGGCGTCATCAGCGAGCGCGGTTTCAACCACATGCTCGACTGCGTGATCGCGATGAAGGAAGTGCTGGGCGACAAGGTCAGCCTGGCGCTCGACTGCGGCCCGGGCTGGATGCTGTCCGATGCGATCAAGTTCGCTCGCGCGGTCGAGAAGTACAATTTGATGTGGCTCGAGGACATGCTGACCGGCGACTATGTGCCGTGGGTCAATCCGCAGGCCTATCGGGAGCTGACCACCGCCACCTCGACGCCAATTCATACCGGCGAGCAGATATACCTGCGGCACAATTTCAAGGAGCTGATCGAAACGCAGGCGGTGCGGGTCATCGGCCCCGATCCGGCCGATATTGGCGGCATTGCCGAGCTCAAATGGGTCGCCGAGCACGCCTGTATGCACTCGATCCTGATGGCACCGCACGGCACCGCGAACGGCCTTCTCGGCCTCGGCGCGCTGATCAATGTCTGCGCCACCCTGCCCGCCAACTTCATTGCCTTCGAATACCCGAGCGCCTCCGACCCCTGGTGGGAGGACCTCGTAATCGGCCTGCCGTCGCAGATCGTGAAGGACAGCATGGTGGACTTGCTGGAAGCGCCGGGGCTGGGCCTCGACATCGACGCCGAAGCAGCCAGGAAGTATCTCCGGGAAGAGGATGCAGGCTTCTTCGACTGAACCATCCTTCTTGCGCCACCCAGCACCACGCGGACCGCTTCACGCAACCTGTCATCCGGAATGACCGGTTCGTGATCTCTACCTCACCCCATGCGCCCATCCCGCGCAGCGGGTCGTCTAATCGCTCGACCGTCAAGGGGTGAGTGCAAGGCGGCCGTCCTTTTTGCCGATGCTCGTTCGCATGCCGGGTACAGGGTCGTCTACGCGGTCGATGCAAAGCTGATCGCCGCAGGATGAGTTTCGCTGGTGAGATCTTCCTATGTTCGTTACGCACTCTGCTAAGGAGGCAGTTGCTTCGGTTGCTTCCCGCTTCGCGGAATGATCTCAGCCACGTCCCGGCAGGGACGGCTCGGTGCGTCCTGGAAGAACGCTATCGGTTGAGTGAAGAAATCGTCGCAGGCATATGCAGATCAGGCGGCGGCGGGTATTCCTCCGTGCGGATCGAATAGCTCGCCCGTCCGGAGCATCGCATGCATGATCACTGCCAGCTTGCGCGCCAGGGCCACGGCCGCTCGCTTGAAGCCGAGCCGTTCTTTGAGCTCCAACGCCCAGGTTCGCAGGGTGCTGGTATCCGTCGACCGGTTCAGAATGACCGCGGCCGCCTCGTATAGCAGTCCGCGCAACTGATTGTCGCCACGGCGCGAGATATTGCCGTCATGATCGACCTCGCCGGACTGGTAGCGCCTTGGCGTCAGGCCCACCCATGCGCCCACGGAGCGAGAGTTCCTGAAGTTCGCCGGATCCTCCACGGCTGCTGCAAAGGCGGTGGCTGTGACGGTGCCTACACCGGGCACTGACATGAGCAGTCGGCAGTGCTGGTCGTTATGCGCCATCGCGGCCAACTGCTTGGTCAGCTCTGCTGTCTGGTGTCGGATATCACTCCAGGCCCGAAGCATTGGCACGACGATCCGCGCCAGCTTTTCCTCGCCCTGCAGAAAGTTGCGAACGTTGCGCTCGAACACGCTGCCGGCCCCTTTGGGCACAACAAGGCCGAACGTCTTCATCAATCCGCGGATCTGGTTGGATATCTGCAAACGCATCTTGAGAAGCTGGCGCCGCGCGGTGATCAGAGTGCGAATCAACATGCTGTCAAAACCTTTGACCCGAACCTCTCGGTAGAAGCCGACCTCGGCCAGATGTGCCAGGCCATCGTGGATGCCGCCGCGATCCCCTGCGCGGGATACACGGCCTACCAGGCACTGTTCGCAAGGCACGGCTCGCGGCGGGTCAGGCCATCCTAATCCAGGGCGCCAATGGCGGTGTCGGCGGGTTCGCTGTCCAGCTTGCGCGCCAGGCTGGAGCCAGGATTGTCGCGCTTGCCAAGCCCGAGCACCACGATGCGGTTCGCAAGCTCGGCGCCGAAATCGTCTTCGACTATCGGGACGCCGATCTGGTGGCCAAGGTTCGGGCTGAAGCGGAAGGCAGCTACAGCATCGACATCATGCTTGAGGTGGCCAATCCCGGCGACGCGCTCAAGTCTTTGGGCTTCATCCACTACAACGGCCAACTCCTGTCGATCGATCCGCTGCCGGTCATGGCGAATGTGCCGCCATATACGCGGCATCCGTGCACGAGGTGGCGTTGGGCGGCGCGTATTTCTCCGGTCATCTGCCGACCCAGCGTGATTTCAAGACGATTGGCGATGAGCTGATGAGGCGGCTTGCGGCCGGTCAACTCGATCCGATGGTTGAGGAAGTGATCGACTTCGCTGCCATACCCGACGCGCTTGGACGCCTTCGCCGCCGCGAAGTGTCAGGCAAGATCGTCGCACGTATGCCCGTCGCCTGAAGCCAAGCTCGAAGGGAGGATTTCCATGACATCTATAAGCATTTCATCAATGGGCGTTTCGTCGAAGATGCCGATGCGGCGAGCCGAATCGAGGTTTTCAATCCAGCAACCGAGGAGCGGATTGCCGACATCCCCCACGCGTCGGCCGCAACTGTCGATGAGGTTGCAGCAGCCCGCAAGGCGCAGCCAGCATGGGCGGCACTGCCGCCAATCGAGCGCGCCGGATATGTGAAGGCGATTGCGGCAAATATCCGTGACAATGCCGAGTCCCTGACCGAAATCATCTTCAGGGAGCAGGGCAAGATCCGCGATCTCGCGCTCGGTGAGGTGCTCGGCATCCGTCAATAGAACGAGCCTTCGCCGGGGACGGCGAGAACACCGGTCCCCGCCCGCCGTTCTCGTCCTCGTCGATCAGACAGGCAGTGGTTGCCTGGCAAAGCGTCCCAACTTCATCACCAGGATCGGCTTCTTGAGGGTCGTGACATCGAGCAAGGGATTGCCATCGACCGCGATGATGTCGACGGCCTTGCCCACCTCGATGCTGCCTGTTTCCGATGCGAGGTCGAGCGCTTCGGCAGCTACGATCGTTCGTGCGAGCAGCGCCTCGTGCTTGCTCATGCCCCACTCGACCGCGAGCCGGAATTCCGTCGCCGCCTCATGCAACGGATGTGTCGGCCCACCAATCAGAGCGGTACCGAGCGCGTACCGCACGCCGGCCGCGAGACCCAGCGGAAAATCGCGCTGCATTGCCGCCCAGTGGCGCTCGTAAACCTCCCGCTCCCACTGCGGTAGTGATAGGCATCATAGGCCGCGCGATGGAAATACAGTTGCGAGATCGTGGAGACGACGATCGTCCCCTTTGCCACCAGCAGTGCCCGTGTCTCCGGCGATATGCCGTAGCCATGCTCGATGACATCGATCCCGCCTTCAAGCGCCAGCCTGACGGGCGCCTCGCCAATGGCATGAGCGCTGACATAGAGCTGGTTGCGATGGGCTTCGTCAACGGCCTCGGTCACTTCCTCCAGGCTGTAGGCTGCGACCTGACGCAGCGGATCGTCGCCCCAGGCGTGATAGCGGTCGTGGGATTTTTGGAACGGCTGGCCAAGCTGTCGGAAGAAATGGTGGCCAAGCATGGCAAGGATTTCAGCATGGGCGCGCTGGTGCTCGCCGCGCGCTGGATCGCCGAAAACCGCGTCGGCCAGTTGAAGACCAACTAGACCAACGACTGACCAGCCGGTCGGTGATATATTGTCTAGGAGGTCAAAACGCCCAAGAGCTGATCCCGACACACACCGACACTCTCAAACAACTAGGCCCGCGGTTTCCTTGGCCACCGTGGACCTACTTATTTCAAGATGAGCGGAATGCCCCGCTCTCAGCCATGTGGCCTGACGCTCATCGAATCCGGCGCCGACCCCTTCTCCTTCAGCAAGTTCAATTGTCGTTCAGTCGGTATGGCAATGCCGCTCGCTGATCATGGTCAATCCCCAGCCGCTCCTTGAGCGGCGGCACGGCGCGCGCTGCACAATTCGTCCGTTCGCAAATCCGGCAGGAAATGCCAATCGGCTCAAAGCTATCCGATGCCGCCCACCAATTCCTCCGCCTTGGCGATGGCGGCCGCCTGATGCGGCTGCAGGGGCTGGCCGGCGTAGCCTTCGAAGACCGGCAGGAAAGGATCATCGATATCAGTCTCGATGCCGGACAATTGCTCCATCACCGCCAGCCCGCAATAGGGCACGTAGGAAGCCGAATAGCCGCCTTCATGCGACATCATCAGCCGCCCGCCGCAGAGATCGTCCGCCGCCTGCATCAGCAGCCGCGTCATCTCGCGGTAGCTGCCGCTGTGCAGCATCATACGTCCCAGCGGGTCGGCCGCTGAGGCATCGAAGCCCGATGGTACGACAATCAAGTCAGGCTTGTAGCGAGTGAGCGCCGGCAGCACGATGCGTTCGAATACCGACATGTAAGCGCCGCCACGGATATCGGCGGGCAAGTCGCAAATGCCGGGCGGTCCGATTCGATCCGGGGTACGGCCCAAAGCAAGCCTTGGAGCCGCGCTACAGGCTACTCAGGAACTCGATGATGGCGTGCCGCTCGTCTGCGCTGTTGAAGCGCTGAACCATTCGTGTGCCGCCCACCATGGCAGTCGGATTCGCGAGGTAGGTTTCCAGCGTCTCGGGCGTCCAGGTGATGCCTGAGTCGCGCAGGGCGGGAGAGTAGTTGAAGCCTTCGACGCTGGCGGCGGCGCGGCCGACCACACCCTGCAGGTGAGGTCCGGCACCGTTCCGGGTGGTCGCGATCTGGTGGCAGGCCCCGCAGCGCTGCCGGAACAGGCGCTCCCCTGAACCGGGATTCGCCTCCTGGGCAACGGACAAATCCGTTGCCCAGGTTGCTGCAATCAAGGCAGGTAGTACGAAATTCCTCATCCTTTCATGCCTTTCAGGTCGAGCTTCGAGAGGGGCAGGCTGCGGATACGCTGGCCGGTGAGCACCGAGGCGGCATTGACCACCGCAGGCGGCACGCCCGGCAGGCCAGGCTCGCCGATGCCGCCCATCGGCGCACCGCTTTCGACGATGCGCACATGCACCCGCGGCATCTTGTCGGGCGGCAGGATGGGATAGGCGTCGAAGTTGCGGGCCTGCGGCATGCCGTCGGCATAAACGACTTCCTCCAGCAGCGCCGAGGACAGGCCAAGTGCGACCGCCGAGTTCACCTGCGCCTCGATGATGGCCGGATTGACGATGCTTCCGGGATCGATAGCCACCCAGATCTGGTGCGCGACGACCTCGCCGTCGCGCAGCGAGACTTCGGCGATCGTCGCCACCTCGCTGCCGAAGGGCGAGGCCATCGCGACGCCGCGCGCGCGGCGGCTGCCGTCCTCTGCCGCGAAAGGACCGCGCTTCCACCCCCCGGACAGATCGGCGGCTGCCTGCAGAAGATTGCTGTGGCGCGGGCTGTCCGCGAGAAGCCGCAGCCGCAGTTCGTAGGGGTCCTGCTGACCTGCGTCGGCCATTTCATCGAAGAACGTCTCGTAGAAGAAGTCGTTCATCGACTGACCGACCGACCGCCAGAAGCCGATGATCGCCGGGTCGTCGACGTGAATCTGGCCGACGCGCCGGTTCGGAATCGCATAGACTTTGCCCGCGATGCCTTCGACGGCGGAGCTGTCCACCTTGTCCGGCTGGCGGCCGAACCAACGTCCTGTTGGACCTTCACCCACCGCAACGGCATCCAGAACGACCGGCAAACCGTCGGCGTCGAGACCGGCGCGAAAACGGGCGACCCCCATTGGTCTCAACGTGTCGCGCAGGAATTCCTCCTCGCGGCTCCAGATGAGCTTGACGGGACGACCTGCCGCCTTCGCCAGCAGGATCGCCTGCGGGAACGGGTTGGCCGTCTGATAAAGGAAGTGCCGCCCGAAGAAGCCGCCGAGCATCGGCGAATGGATGATCACCTTGCCCGGCTCGATGCCCGCGACCTTTGCAGCCTCGGCCTGGAACATCTCGGGCGCCTGGTTTGGGATCCAAAGCTCGAGAGTCCCGCCCTCGTTCCAGCGCGCGATCGCCGATGGCGGCTCGAGCTGGCCGTGCACGAGATAGGGCGCGTCGTACGTCGCCTCCACGACCTGGGCCGCACCTGCAAGGGCACCCGCGGCGTCACCTTCCTGCTCGAAAGCGACGCCGTCTCCGGGTGTCGACTTCAACATGGCCTTGTGGGTCTCGGAGGAGAAATCAGCCGGCATGGCGCGAGGCGTTGCAGCCGCAGGCTCCGTCCAGGTCACCTGCAGAGTTTCCACCGCGCGGCGCGCCCGCCACCACCCGTCGGCGACGACCGCCACTGCCCCAGGCAAGCGGTGAATCGAGTGCACGCCGGGCATGGCGAGCACCTCCGCCTCATTCGCCAGCGCGCCCGGCTCACCGCCGAGGCGCGGGCTATGCTGGACGGCGGCGTGAAGCATGCCGTCCACCTTGAGGTCGATCGCGTACTGCGCGCGCCCCGTGGACTTGTCGCGCGCGTCGAGCCGCCGAACGGGCTTGCCGATCCAGCGAAAGCTGTCGGGAGAGCGCAGCACGATATCGTTTGGCACTGGCAGATCGGCGGCTGCATCGGCAATCTCGCCGTAAGGGATTGCTTGACCGCTCGCGGTATGCACGACTTGGCCCGGTTCCGTGGAAAGCTCCGATAGCTGGACGCCGAGTCGTTCGGCGGCCGCCTGCAGCAGCATCTGGCGCGCGGATGCGCCAAGCCTGCGCATCGTCTCGTAGCTCATCCGCACCGACATGCTGCCGCCAGTAAAACGGCCGCCGCCGGTCAGCAGATAGTCAGGACCGGGAGGCGCTCCTTCCACGACGAACTGCGTTGGATCGAGATCCAGCTCTTCGCCGACGATCTGCGCCATGGCGGTAAAGATGCCCTGCCCGCCCTCGATGAAGGCGCTACGGAACAGCACCGTGCTATCAGGGCGGATTTCCAGGAAGGCGGCGATTCGCGTGCCAGGTGCGACGGATGGTGTACCGGCCTGCGCCCTGGCACGTCCGACCGGCACGGTGACCGAAAGAACGAGCGCTGCGGCGCCGCCAAGGAAGCCGCGACGAGAGATGTTGAGCGGTCCCTCCTCGCGGCGCGTGGACGAGCGGTCCCGGATGGGGGTCATGTCGTTCATGGTTGCCTCCTCACGCCCGGACGGCCTGCCGGACGGCAGCCGAGATCGCGTTGTATGTGCCGCAGCGGCAGAGGTTCACCATCGCGCCGGCGATGTCGTCCTCAGTGGGCTGCGGCGTCTGCTTGAGCAGCGCCGTCGCCGCCATCACCTGGCCGGACTGGCAGTAGCCGCATTGCGGCACCTGGTTGGCAACCCACGCCTCGACCACCTTCCGGCCCTCGGTGTCCTGCTCGATCGCCTCGATCGTCGTGATCGCCGTTCCGACGACGCTGTCCACGGTCATCACGCAGGACCGCGTGGCCTGTCCATCGATCAGCACCGTGCATGCGCCGCACTGGGCGACGCCGCAGCCATATTTTGTGCCGGTCATGCCCAGCACATCGCGCAGCACCCAGAGCAGAGGCGTGTCTGGTTCGACGTCGACCTGAAATGTCGAGCCGTTAATGGTCAGTTCCATGGCCTTCACCTTTCGGTTCGCGGGAAAGCCAACACGACTGGCTGTTGGCTTGTCGGACCTGCAGGGTAGCTGCTCCCGATCAAGAGGATTAGGGGCGCTAATTCGCTTGCATTGATCGATGGGAAGCATAAATCTTCCCCGATCGGTGCGAGGCAGCGACATGGCCAAGGAAGATTTCAACGACCTCTTGTGGTTCCTGGCCGTTGCCGAGGAAAAGAGCTTCACGCGCGCCGCCGCCAAGCTCGGCATGACGCAGTCCACACTCAGCCACACGATCAAGCGGTTGGAAACACGCATGGGTATCCGCCTGCTCATGCGCACGACCCGCAGCGTGGCGACGACCGAGGCCGGCGAGCGCCTAGGGCGGGCGCTTGCACCGCGTGTTGCGGAAATCGAGGCGGAAATCGCCGCGCTCATGGAGTTTCGCGACAAGCCCGCCGGAACCATCCGGCTGACTCTTTCGGATCACGCGTTCGACAGCCTCGTCTGGCCGAAGCTCAGGCCGGCGCTCGCGGCGTATCCCGACATCAAGCTGGAGCTCAGCATCGACAACGGGCTGCGCAACATCGTCGAGGATGGCTTCGACGCTGGGGTGCGTCTTGGCGAAAGTGTCGAGAAGGACATGATCGCGGTCCGCATCGGTCCTGACTGGCGGATGGTCGCCGTCGCCTCGCACGACTATTTCGCCTCACATCCTGCGCCTCGCCACCCGCAGGAGCTGATTGGACACAACTGCATGAACATGCGCCAGACACGTGGCGGCGGGCTCTATGGCTGGGAGTTCGAGAAGGAGGGTCATGAGCTTCGCGTCCGGGTGGACGGGCAGCTCACCTTCAACGCCTCCTACGCCATGGTGGATGCGGCTCTGAAGGGGTACGGCATCGCCTTCGTGCCGGAGAACCTCGTCGAGCGTCACATCGCATCTGGCAATCTCGTCCAGGTACTGGACGACTGGTGCCCGAAGTTTCCGGGCTACTACATCTACTATCCGAGCCGACGGCAGAATCTGCCCGCCTTCAAGGTCATCGTCGATGCACTGAGGCAGGGGGCGGCTTGAGGCGACCCGGCGACCTCGCACCCTCCATCAAGGGTTCGCACGTTTCTCGAAAACCTCCCGCGCCACCGGCGCTGCCGAAAACGCGTTCGGCCAACCGGACGGGCTACCAAGGCAAAGCCGCATGACGGGGCGGTGGAGGACGAATCGAAGCACTTTGTCTACTGCCCAGTCTGCGGCCAGACGTTCGACGCGCGTGATCTTGGACAGGTGTTCCACCACGCCGAGCCGCAGCACGAGCGGCTTCCGGTCGAGCAATAGTCCAGCTAGTTCAGCGCCGGGGCCGGCTAAGCCTGAAGGCCTTAAAGTGCGGCAGCGATGCCCATCATCACTGATTGCTTGGGATAGTCGAGCACCCGCAGCGTGCCCGGCTCGTCGCCGCCCATGCCGCAGATCGGCAACACCTGGTAGTCGTCGTCGAACGCAAAATGTCGCCGTTGGCAGTAAAATCGTATTCGGGAAAACAGCTCTTCAGGAATGCCTCGAGCCCCCGCGCAGGGCCGATTGCGACCGCGCGCCTGACGGCGGCAGGATGATGAAGCTGTCGACCTCGTCCCCGGCAGGCATGCCGGAAATGTCGATGGCAAAATCGATGAGAACCTACGCGCTGCGCAAGGGCATCCGGCATTTCGTCTGTAGCCAGGCCCCTCCCAAAGCACACACGAGGCGTGCCAGCCCGAAGCCTTGTCAATCAATTGCTTCGACCAAACGTTGCGAATACCTGACGCCCGATTTCCTTCTTCTAGTTTGAAGTTTTCTTCGGCCGTGCCTACTCCGAAGCGCCATATAATGCCGGCGTCGTTTGGCACCCAGACGATTTTCATCGAGTAAACCGCTGCGGTTCCGGAGATGCTATCGATTCGGCAATCAATGGACGCCGGCATCATCCCTTTTGCTTTCATCTTGCGGCTTTCGGTGATCACGGTCTCAGCCTTCATCCACACACTTTCAACGGCGTTGGGAGGCAAATCATTGTTGGGCGTTGCGGCGACCAATGTCACCATCAATGCGACTGCCTGAAATGTCATTTCCCGACCCCCTGCCCCCAACTGGATGTTCTCATTCCGCTCATGATCGGGAGTGCAGGTCAATCGCGTCCGACAAACGCAAAAAAGGGCTGTCAATACCAACTTCTTGCGATGGATTTGCCCTGCGGACTAGGCAATCTCGGGGCGAAGGAGTGATCGCCATGACCGTCCTCGCCTATAGCCTCGCCGCCGACGCAAAGGGAACGTGGCGACTCGTCTTTGTGCCTGACGATCTGCATCGCAATGTGGAATTCAGCCGGCCAAATGTTGAGTCAAATCCGGTGAACTGGCTGAGCGTGGATGATTTCCTTGCCTGGCGCCCTAAAGGCGCGCTCCATCGCTTAGTTGCGCTCATTTGCCAAGCGATGAGCGACCCGTAAACGCAAAAAAGCGCGCCGCACCTTTCGGCTCGGCGGGCGATCAGTCATTCACCAAGCACAGGGTGTGGGCGGGGATCGGGTGTGCCCGGTGCACGGATCGTGGAAAATCATATGCGCGTCGGCGGCGTCGCGTCTACCAACCGGCAGCCCTAGAGAAATACATTGACCCATTTCGCCGCCTGTTTCCTCTTAGGACCCCTGCCCATCCAATTGCCGGGCGCGTAGGTAACGCGGCTACTTCACCACTCCGAAATCACATGACAAGCAGCCGCGGTCTCTGTCTGATCTTTGAACTTAAACATATCATTGGAAAATAACCGCAACCATCTTTCATCTTGCCGCGTATGGTCCGATCATCTGCCGGTGCAAGTTTGAGGACATGCAATGAAGAAGGTCGCTGCTCTCCTGGTACTTTCCCTCGTTATCATGCTGCCCGCCATGGCAGCCGCGCAGTCCTACCTGCCGGAGCTTGGGCCATCGCCGCCGCAGGATGCTACGCAGCTGTACCCCGGCGGTGTCGAGAAGGCGCTGGCCGCGCTGCCGGACATCGTCAAGAAAGTCAAGGAAGCATCCGACGTTCCCGGCTTCGCCGTGGCGGTGGTGCATGGCGGCAAAATGATCTTTGACGAGGGCTATGGCCTTCGCGACAACCGGGACGACACTTCTAAGGTCAGCAGCACCACCATTTTCCAGGTCGCCTCGGTGTCGAAGTCGATCTCGGCCACGGTGGCCGCGATCGCCATGACGAAGGACCACAGCTTCAACTGGGATACCCCGGTCGGCGAGGTCTGGGACGGCTTCCGCCTCAATCTCGACTATGTCTCGGGCAACGCCACTATCGGCGATTTCTTCGCCCATCGCTCGGGCCTGCCGATGGCGGCGGGCGACGAACTCGAGGATCTCGGCTTCCAGCGCAAGCAGATCGTCGGGAGCCTGTGGATGGTGCCGCTCGATCCCTTCCGCATCTCCTATCACTACGCCAATTTCGGCACGACGATCGGCGCCGAGGCAGTGGCCCACGCCGAGAAACAGCCTTGGGAGCCGCTGGCCAAGAGCCTGTTGTTCGATCCGCTCGGCATGCGCTCGAGCAGCTATCGGCACGAGGACTTCATTGCCGCCGGCAAGAACCGCGCCCTGCTGCATGCGCGCGTGGCGGAGAATGTGTTCGAGCCGCTCTATGACCGCGACCCCGACCAGCAGGCGCCGGCGGGCGGCGTCTCCTCCAGCGCCCAGGATCTTGCCAAGTGGATGATCCTGCTGCTTGGCGACGGCACCTATAACGGCCAGCCCATGATCGACCCCAAGATCCTGCAGCCCGCCATCACACCACAGAGCGTGACCTACCGCGGCGAGACGCCCGATACGCGGGCCAGTTCCTATGGCTATGGCTTCAACGTGGGGGTGAACGCCAATGGGCGCACCACCATGGGCCATTCCGGCGCCTTCCTGCTCGGTGCCGGCACCACCTTCCAGATCTTGCCCTCGGCCGATGTCGGCATCGTCGTGCTCACCAACGGCTCCCCCGTCGGCGCCGCCGAGGCGGTCGCCGCCAGCTTCATGGACATCGTGCAATATGGCCAGGTCACCCGCGACTGGTATCCCTACATCAAGCCGCGGTTCATGGCCTACTACAAGCCGGTGGGCGACCTTGCCGGCAAGGGCAAGCCGACGAACCCCGCCAAGGCGCGCAGTCCATCCTTCTACGAGGGCCAATATACGAGCAACTATTTCGACACCGCCACCGTGCGGGCCGATGGCGACAAGCTGATGCTCGAACTCGGCCCAAAGCCCATGCAGTTCACGCTCGAGCACTGGGACGGCGACACCTACGCCCTCACGCCCCGCGGAGAGAACGCGCCGACCGGCTCGCTGTCATCGGTGAAGTTCGTCGGTTCCCCCGGCGGCATTCGCGCGCGGGTGATGACGGTGGACTATCTGAATGAGAACGGGTTGGGGCATTTTCAGAGGTAGGGGTGGAGGCGTCCGGTGCTTCATACACCCCATGCCGTCGAAAAGGCGAACCGGCCGTCTGCAAGGTGATGCCTGAGATGGCGGATTTGTGACGGTTCGCTTCGGGGCGTGGCGATTAGGAAGCCGGCATTTGCTCGGGAGCTTCCAACAAGCTATGTCGGCTTTGGCCAGCCGCTGATCCGAGCAGACCGACGGCTCCCGGCCCCTATGTTGCAATGCGCCGCTGAGTCGACGTTTGCAGCAAATGCGGCATGCGCTAGCAGTCAAGAGTCCCGGTCAGTCGGAGAGCTTTGTCATCTCGACTTGTTATAGGCAACCGCCCGAAAAACCGGCTCGGTGCAGTCCGGCGATGATCGCCGGCACGCAGCGCATCAGGCGCCACAGGAAGCCCGAGCGGTAGTTCTCTATCATCAGAGTGATCGGCCCCTGATTGATGCCGACATGGTCCGGCGATACCCAACCGCATGGCCGGCCGTCGGCGGCTGCTATTGTCGGATTGAAGCTTGCGGTGAAGCCGTAAGGGTTGCCCTCGTGCAGGTCGATCTCGTGGAAATGGCGCAGTGCGAGGACATCGGCGAGATAGCCCAGCGGCTCAACGCCGTTGGCTTGCAGGTTTCAATCAGCGACGGCTTAGGAAACGGCCACTCCTAAAAGAGCCATTTGATGGCTCCCAGGATCAGCACAACGATTGCTGCCGCCACATACTCCCGCCCCGGCTTAACCTGTGCACGAAGTCGCGGTGAAAACCGACAAGCCAGCAGGACGCCAAGCCCGCCTCCAAGCGGGGTTAGAACCTTGTCGATGAACTCAGCAGCACTCATTTTCTAACCCCCCACTGTCGAATATATAATCGCCATCTTGGCCGAGCATCTTCCTTCTGCCGTCGGCCGAATTTTTTCAGGCCAGGGGCGAGTGACGCGCCAACGTGTGCAGTCGAGCGTTCGCAATAGGCCGAAATCAATAAGTCGTGCAATTCACTGTGTTACCGAAGCGGTTGCAAGTCGTTGTTTTCGGCTGACTGTGTTGCATGTTGGCAAACGCCGCATTTGCCCTGGCAGATGGGCGGGACAGACCTCCGGCGAGTCGACCTGCTGGAGGCGCCGGCCGCTTACGAACCCGATGAAGACGAGGAAAATGATCCGGATGTCCTGATGCTCAAGGGCAGACACTTCCGTCTGAGATGGGAAAGGGGACGGGCCCAATCTTAGGCTTTTGAACCTTTTGAGGGTTCGGCCTAGGGGGCTTATCCAAATTTTCGGCCGCTCGTCGGCGATGCCTCCCCGCTGATAATACAGCGAGGAAACAGCGGGGGAGGGCTACCGGGGAATTAAGGTGGTGAGTGCTGCGAAGCAGTGCCGGTCTGCTTCGTGAAGTCATGGAGGCGCGCGCGAACATGTGCCAGCAAATTCACTTCATTGACGACCCCGGATTGAAAGAGAGACAGCGTGGTCGAGGCTAGAATCTGGCTGTCTACCGACGTGCTGTACGATTTGGCGTCGGCGGCTATCTGGTCGACAACCCGCTGGCAGATCGCTCGATCTTTAGGTCTAAGGAACTGACTTTTCGGTTCTCGTGGCATCTCGACGCCTTTAAAGGGGAAGTTACTGTGTCCCCCCACGCGACGGATGCGTGGGTCTCTGCGAATGGACCCTAATCGCATTCAGACAGATAGTTGCCATTTCGTTTGAGTGGTGCCGATGTCCCTCAAGGCCCATGGCCGTTATAGGCACGGTCAGTTCACTTGCGAGGCCGTCGAGCAGCGCAGAGAAATTGCCGCGTTGGTCGCCCAGGCGCGGCGAACAGCGGCCGCGGGGATATGAATGGAGTGGTTCGCCAATCACCCAGCAACGCCCGTGCCCCG
Organism: Mesorhizobium sp. M0159; assembly: GCF_040322295.1. NCBI lineage: Bacteria > Pseudomonadati > Pseudomonadota > Alphaproteobacteria > Hyphomicrobiales > Phyllobacteriaceae > Mesorhizobium > Mesorhizobium sp. M0159. The sequence continues at coordinate 68,530 of NZ_JAMYTF010000021.1, read as the reverse complement.
TCGTCTGAAAACAGACGAGCAACAGGCCTCGTTACAGCCCTACGACTTGAAGCTGTTCCGCACGGTTGCCGGCTGGTCGCAAAACGCGCTCGCTTTCAGCATACGGCCCTCCTGACATCTGGCGTGTGCTGCGGAGCGGTGACCCAACGACGGTGTGCTCAATCCGGCGCCGGCAATGGCGCCTTAATGTCGGTCCGGTAGGTCCACTCCTGCTTCATCTCCACAATATCGGCAAGCCCAATGCCGCTCCGCTAAACACGGGGGCTGCGCGGCGGACACGCCGACGTCACCGCAATGCCACGCCATTTTGCAGAACTTGACGCACACAACTCAGGACGGCTCACCGGTGTCGCCGCTCGGTATGAAATCGCGGTGTCGTTCCAAGACAGAGTCGTTGAACGTGAGCGGCGAATGGGTTTCCCTGCGGAGATCGACGAAAATTCCTCGGGTCGCTCCTCACTACCCCCGGGCAGCCTTGAGCCGCGACGTCGAGCGGGGTCGCCATGTTCGATCCAACGGCGCCCAGTCCCGTACGCAATGGCCGCGCGTCCCGAGCAGCCTTGCTGGAGAGTTCAATCCTCTGTCATCTGTGGGCGGCTTTGCCTTAGCTCTTATCGCAGATAACTAAGATCGGAGCAAAGCCGCCGCCGGGTGTCCGGAAATTGGTGGTCTGGCCTTGATAGAGGCGTGCGGCGGCGAGCAGCACCTGGCCATCGTAAGTATAAAGCCGCACGTCCATCTTACGCGGCGCGGGTGCGCCATCGATTTCGATCACACGCTTCCCCGGCGCAGCAAATGCCTGGGCCACATAGCCGCCCCGGGCGATCTCGGCCCACACCCCTTTTGTCACCTTGTCGCCGCGGTAGACCGCCTTGCTGCCATGGCCTGAGAGCGGCTTGAAGAACATATCCTTGCGGGATTGCCAGGCGGCATCCGAATTGTCGGGCGTGACTAGTGTGGTCCGCGGAACGCCGGCGAGCCGCGAGCGCATCTCCGGAGGAAGGCCGAACGCTTCCAGCGCCGCCGGATCGGACAGCAATGTCAGATTGCGCTTGCTTGCAAAGAGCGCGTGGTTGTGCGGATTGGGAGTGAGCACCACGGCGCCATCCTGGTAAGCCACTCTGAGTGCGGCATGTTCCGGGCGATCGAGTGTGAAATCGACCAGGCGATTGTAGACGAGGTCAATCTCCTGTCCGTCGAGCCGAAGCCTGCCGCCATCATATGTCAGCTCGTTCGCGTCCCCGATCATCGCGTCTATGCCGTGCTTCAGCAATAGCTGCCGGGCTGGCACGAATTCAGGATAGAGATACTGCTCCCCAGGCTGATCGTCGACGATCGCAATCGTTCGCGGCGAGCCGGCTCCGCGCTGGCGGCGCCATTCGTTCTCGAACATCGCGATGACATTGGTTTCGAAGTGATCGTCCCTGGCGCCAATCAGCGCCCGGTCAACTTCAGAGCAGCAGGCCTTCTGTGCCCTGGCCAGCAAGGCATTGAGGAAAGCCCCGCCGGCGTTTGTGTTCACCTCGATCAGCTTGGGACCATCATCGTCGAGGTGGAAATCGTAGCCCATCAGAGCGCCAACGGGTCCAAAATCCCGTTGGGCGATTTCCGGGGCCCAGGAGAGGACGGTATCGCGGTAACCCTGTAGGTTGGCTGTTGCCTCAATGGCGACGACGATTGCTTGCATCTCATCGAGAGCTGACGCGGCGAGGAAGACCGGAACGTTGGAAAACAGATGCGGCCTCGACGCCATGAAGGTTTCGCAGAAGCCGGGATCGCCGGCCTCATGGTTCAGCGCTGCCCAAAGCGCTGTTCGGTCGAGCGTGATGCAGAAGCAGTTGCGATTGCGTCGCGCCGACGGGGACATGGCGGCTTCCGACACGCCGGAGACTGGAAGCATGTCAGAGTCTCCTCTGCGATGGCAGGGCAAAGCTGGGTCTTGCCCGCCTCGGCGAAGGCGCAGAGCGCAGCTGGCTGGCAACGGCTCTCTCTTCATCGGTAGGGATTACAAGAACCTCGACGTGTGAATTGGCAAAGGCTGATGATCTCCTCGCCTCTTCGGTTCTGGTCATGATCGATACCGACGCCAAGCCAGCCGGCAGCAACTCCGATCTTTTCCCGGATCGATGGCGCGTTTTCACCGATGCCGGCGGTAAACACCACCGTATCAACACCTCCAAGGGCAGCGGCCAGCGATCCGATCTCGCGCCCGATGCGATAGACGAATAGATCGACGGCCTCGGCGGCGGCAGGATCGTCCGAGCCGATGAGCGTCCGCATATCTCCGGATATACCAGACATGCCGAGCAGGCCGGACTGCTCATAGAGAAGCGTGACCAGTTCGTCGGTCGGCAGCTTCCAGTCCTGCAGGAGATGCAGGATGATCCCCGGGTCGAGCGCGCCGCAACGCGTGCTCATGATCAGGCCATCCAGCGTCGAAAACCCCATTGTCGTCGCAATGCTTCGTCCGGCGTCCATGGCGCACACGCTGGCGCCGCTGCCGAGATGGGCAACGATTGCCCGGCCGCCGGCGCCGGCGCCATAGCGGTCGCGCAGCCGCGAAGCGATGTGGCTGTAGGACAAGCCGTGAAAGCCGTAGGAAACGATACCCGCCTCGGTCATCGCACGTGGAATGCCGTAGATCTTCGCAACGCTCGGTCGGGTCGAATGAAACGCTGTGTCGAAGCATCCGACCTGCATGGCTTGCGGGAGGAGGTCGGTAGCCAGCGCCACAATTTCGAGATTGATCCGCTGATGGATCGGCGCCAACGGCTCGAGCCGGGCGAGCGCGTCGAGCGCGGGCGCATCCAGAAGCGTCGCTTGCGTGAAGTCGCGGCCGCCATGAACGATCCTATGCCCCACCCTGTCTATGCGGCGCAGGAGATCGCGATCGGCAAGGAGGGAGACGACGGAAGTGAATGCTTCGCCGATGTCGATCGGTCTCTCGCCCAGGCTCTTCAAGATCTCCGGTCTGTCGCCTGCGGCCTCGGCATGCAGCTGCGGATGTCCGCCAAGCGAGGCGATGTGGCCGCGCAGAAGCACGGGGAGGCCATCGCGTTCCTCGAAGACAGCGAATTTCAGGCTGGAGGAACCGCCGTTCAGGATGAGGATAGCGTCAGTCATGGGGCCGTCCGATGGGCTGTCACCGCAGTTCGCTGAAGACGTGGCATCGGCTCAAGCCGGGCGGATCTGCGTCACATCCAGGTCCTGATCCCACTTCCAATCAAGTATCTCCGGCATATCCTGCCCATTGGCGCGAATATAGGCTCGATGTTCAAGCAGCTTGCCGTCCATCGCCTGCTTGAGACCGACTTGAACGCTCTTGAGTTCCGGGACCCGTTCAAGCACGCTTTTGACGAGATGGAACCGATCGAGGCGGTTCAGAACGGTCATGTCGAAGGGCGTCGTCGTCGTGCCCTCCTCGTTATAGCCGCGCACGTGGATGTTGTCGTGGTTGGTGCGCCGATAGGTCAGGCGATGAATGGCCCAGGGATAACCATGATAGGCGAAGATGACGGGTTTGCCGGCGGTGAACAATGCGTCGAAATCGCGATCTGGCAGCCCGTGCGGATGATGCTCCTTGGGCTGCAGTGTCATCAGGTCGACGACGTTGACCACCCTGATCCTGAGCTCGGGGACGTGATGCCGGAGGATCTGCACGGCTGCAAGCGTTTCAAGTGTCGGAACGTCGCCGGCGCACGCCATGACCACGTTCGGCTCTTCGCCATTCTCGGTCGATGCCCAGTCCCAGATGCCGATCCCTGTCTTGCAATGGACGATGGCCTTGTCCATCGACAGCCACTGCCACGATGGCGGCTTGCCAGCGACGATGATGTTGATGCGATTCCATGTCTGCAGCACGTGATCGGTCACGCAAAGCAAGGTGTTGGCGTCCGGCGGCAGGTAGACGCGCACAATGTCGGCCTTCTTGTTGAGGGCAACGTCGATGAAGCCGGGATCCTGGTGGCTGAAGCCATTGTGTTCCTGATGCCAGACATGGCTCGACAGCAGGTAGTTCAGGGATGCGACCGGCCGCCGCCACGGAATGTGTCGGGAGGCATCCAGCCATTTCGCATGCTGGTTGAACATGGAATCGACGATATGGATGAACGCCTCGTAGCAGGAAAACAGACCGTGCCGCCCGGACAGCAGGTAGCCTTCAAGCCAGCCCTGGCAGGTATGCTCGGAGAGGATTTCCAGAACCCTGCCGTCGCGGCCGAGATGAACGTCTTCGGGCAGGATCTTTTCCATCCAGGCGCGCTCGGTGACTTCGAATAGGTCCTGAAGCCGGTTCGAGGCGGTCTCGTCGGGACCAACGATGCGGAAGTTCTTTGCCGCCTCATTCAACTGCATGACGGCACGCAAGAACTTGCCCATGGCCCGCGTCGACTCCGCTTTCACCGCACCTGGCTGTTCGACCGCAACAGCATGGTCGCGTAGCGCGGGCAGATCGAGCGACCGGCGCAGCAGGCCGCCATTGGCGTGCGGGTTGGATCCCATGCGCCGCGTGGCCTGGGGCGTGGTGGCGCGGATCGATGCGATGGCGACGCCGGCATCATCGAACAGTTCCTCAGGCCGATAGCTTCTCAGCCACTCCTCAAGCAGCTTCAGATGCGCCGGGTTTTCCGCGAGGCCGGATAAAGGGACTTGGTGCGAGCGCCAGAATCCTTCCGTCTTCAGCCCGTCGACCTCCTTCGGGCCGGTCCAGCCCTTGGGGCTTCGCAGCACGATCATCGGCCATTTCGGTCTCAAGGCCGATACCGCGGAACCATCACGCGCCGCGCGCTGGATCGCCTGGATGCGGTCGAGCGCATCGTCGAGCGTGGTCGCCATCAGCTCATGCATCAACACCGGATCATGCCCCTCGACGAACAGCGGTTCATAGCCATAGCCAACGAACAGCGCTCGCAATTCTTCTTCGGGAATGCGGCCCAGGATGGTGGGATTGGCGATCTTGTAGCCGTTCAGGTGCAGAATCGGTAGCACCGCACCATCGCGTGCCGGGTTGAGAAACTTGTTCGAATGCCATGCGGTGGCAAGCGGCCCGGTCTCCGCCTCGCCGTCGCCGACGACACAGGCCACGACGAGATCAGGATTGTCGAAGGCAGCACCATAGGCATGGGATAATGCGTAGCCCAGCTCGCCTCCTTCGTGGATCGAACCCGGCACGTCGGGAGCGGCGTGGCTAGGAATCCCGCCTGGAAAGGAGAACTGCCGGAACAGCCTGCGCATTCCCTGCTCGTCCATCGAAATGTCGGGATTGAGCTCGCTGTAGGTGCCCTCCAGATAGGTGTTTGCCACCATGGCCGGGCCGCCATGGCCGGGACCGCAGACATAGATGACGTTCGCGTTCCGGAGCCGTATGGCGCGGTTGAGATGGGTATAGATGAAGCTCAGGCCCGGAGACGTTCCCCAGTGCCCGAGCAGGCGCGGCTTGACGTGCTCCAACTGCAAGGGCTCGCGCAGCAGCGGATTGTCGAGCAGGTAAATCTGCCCGATCGTCAAATAGTTGGCGGCGCGCCAATAGGCGTCGATGTCACTCAGTTCGTGTTCGGACAACCGGCTGGTGGGGATCGGTATTGCCTTGTGCTGGGTCATGCCTGTCTCTCGTTGCCGATTGGGAATGCCGCCGGTTCCCGACACCCGTGCTCATCGAACCCTAGCGAATGGATACCAACGCGTTCGCGCACATGGGCGAATACGAAAGTCGGCCGGCGATTCTATCCTGACGGGAGTCTCGGTGGAACGCGGCTTTGCCGACATAGTTTCAGCTCCAGTTCATTCCCCATGGAAGAGCTGGGAAAAGAGGCTCGCTGAAACTAGGCACTCTCCCAGAGCCGCGGCATTGATTTGCATCAAAGTGGCGGCGCACAATTGGGCTAGACTGAATGCATGAAAATCGCGTTGGCTCAGCTTCGGTTATGGCTGGCCGTGATCCTCCTGATCGCGGGCGGTGCCGCTGCCGCTTCTGCAATTGGGGCCGATGGCGGCGTCACAACTGACGATGCGACGCTCTCGACGAGCGCCTTGCACAAGTTGATGGGTAACCACGCTTTCACAGACCAGGACAAGCATCGCGCCTCATGTGAGGGCTGCCTGGATTGCGTGCATTCGCCCGGCTCTGGCTGTTGTGCTGCAAGCATTTTCGCCGGCGAATGCGACATTCTTCATGATGCGCCGGTTGCCGCCCGGTTTATGGCGGGCAAGGCATTCCTGCCAACGGGCATCGACCCCGAGGCGCTCCTGCAACCACCCCAGACCTTCGCCTGATATCGCGCCGTCGCGGTGCTTGGGGCTGTTGAATCCAGCAGTGCCCGTCAAGGCGCATAGCGCGCGAACGATCCGCGAAACATAACCGGCAGCCGCGATCTGGGCTGCCTCCGCGCCCATTTCAGGGCTCGCCTGTCGCTTCACACCAACGACAAGGAAACTGTCATGAAAACTCACCTTCGATTGATCACGTTTGCAGCATTGACAACTCTTTCCGGCGCGGCATTTGCCCAGACCGACCCGCACCATCCGGCGGCCGATGCGCCGCAAGCCACGACAGCGGCTCCGGCCGCACAGGCGATGCCGGGCGGATTGCCCGAGCAGTGCACGGCGATGATGTCCACGATGCAAAAGATGATGCCGATGATGCAGCAAATGATTCCCGTGATGCAGCAAATGATGCCGATGATGCAGGGCGGCGGAATGCAAGGCGGACAGGGCGGCATGATGCAGGGCGGCCAGGGCGGCATGATGCAGGGCATGACGAACATGCCGATGGACACTGCCACCATGTCCGAAGCCTCTAGAAACTATATGGACGCGATGAAGCGAATGGACGGGCCGATGATGCAGGCCGTCCAGGCTGGCGATCCCGATGTCGCCTTCGTCCAGGCGATGATTCCGCACCACCAGGGCGCGATCGACATGGCCCGGGCGGTCCTGCAATTCGGCAAGGATGATCAGGTCAAGGTTTGGGCCAATCAGATCATCACGGCTCAGCAGGCCGAGATCGCCGCAATGCAGGAATGGCTCAAGCAACACGCAAAGTGACAGGAGGAAGACACGGACAAACTCAGCGTCCTGTCCGTCGGCATTGCGCTGGGCGTGACGTCGGCCCTGATAAGCATGTTCTGTGCTTTGGCCTTCGTCATCTGGCCGGATGCAACACTCGATTTCTTCGGCGCCTTCATGCACGGGCTCGACCTCAGCGCGGTCAGATCCGCGGCGCCGATGAAGCTGGGCCGCGTTCTCTACGGCGTCGTCGGCTTTGGCATCGTCGGGCTGCCGGCGGGTGTCGTTTACGCGTCGATCTACAATGTCGTCGCAACCGGGCGCCGGTAGGCAAGTCAAGGTTCAGCCCATGAAAGCCACAGTCAATCCATGGACGACGTCGTCCGTCACTCTTGCTCTGGCGGGAATAATCATCGCCGGGATCGGATTGTATTTCATCGCCCTCAGGCCACCCCTGCTGCCCGAGGACGTCCGCTACATGCACCTCTCGGCGGCCGAACTCGAAGCCATCGGCCCGCGTCTTGCTGTGTGGCTCACGCAGGTTTTCCGGGTGCTCGGCGGCTACGCCTTGGCCACCGGCGTTCTCCTGGTTGCGCTGGCAATCACTGCGTTCCGGGCGCGCCATCCGGTCGCGGTGGCCGGCGCTCTGGTCGGAGGAGCGTTATCCATCGGCTTGATGTCGGTGGTCAACTTCACGATCGGCTCCGACTTCAGGTGGCCCCTGTTCGCCTGCGCGCTGGTCTGGGCCGTAAGCCTCGTCGCGTTTGGGCTCGAAAGCTCCCGCAATGACAATCGGACACAAATAAAGGAACCCATCCCATGAATACCAACAACGTTCACCGCATGTCGGATCCGCCGACCGGGTCCCAACCAGAACCGAAGGCCGAGGCTGGTGGTTGTTGGACTTCGAAGGCCGGCCTGGTCACGATCGCCTTTCTGCTGATCGCCGCGTTTTTCCTGCTCACTGAGCACCGAGCTCATACCTTCGGTGTCCTTCCCTTTCTGCTGCTGCTCGCCTGTCCTCTGCTTCACATGTCCATGCATGGCGGCCACCGCGGCCACGGCGGCCATGCCAGGCGCAAGGAACCCGAGCCGGGCGCGCAAGACGGCATTACCCAACATAAAGGAACATGACGATGGTCGAGCAATCTCCCGCCTATGGCCTCTGGGTCCTGGTTATAATCAATTCGGCGGTCTTCGTTCTATTCGCATTCAGCTTCTTCAAGCCGCGAACCGGCCGTGACTGGCGCTCCTTCGGAGCATTCAGCGCCTTCCTGGTGGCGTTGTTTGCCGAGATGTATGGATTTCCGTTGACGATTTACCTGCTCTCGGGCTGGCTGCAGTCACGATACCTAGGCATCGACTGGTTCTCGCATGATGCGGGTCACCTCCCGGAGATGATGTTCGGCTGGCGGCTCAATCCGCATTTCGGGCCCTTCCACGTTTTCAGCTTCTTCCTGATCGGCGGCGGTTTCATGCTGATCTCGACCGCGTGGCGAGTGCTTTACGACGCGCAGCATCACAATCGCCTCGCAACGGGCGGCCCATATGCCTCCATCCGGCATCCGCAATATGTCGGCTTCGTCCTCGTCATGGCGGGATTCCTCGTGCAGTGGCCGACGCTGCTGACGCTGGCGATGTTTCCCATTCTCGTCGGCATGTATGTCCGGCTTTCCTTCATCGAGGAGCGGGAAGCGAGAAAGGAGTTCGGCGATGCATACGACCGATACGCCGCCCGTGTGCCCGCCTTTTTTCCGCATGTGACCAGGCTGTTCAGTTCGGCCGGCGAGCGCCGTGCGCCTTGAAGCGCGGGGGTCGATAGCCCTGTCCTTGCGTGCTGAACCAAGCAAGAAAAATCTGAACTCGAAAACGAAGGAACGATTATGAAACGTCGAGATATCCTGAAGGGCGCAGTTGCAGGCGCCGCAGCTTTTGCGATCCCATCATCGTTGCTCGCTGCAGCCTCCGCCAGCCAGTCAGAAGGCCAGATGCTTGGCATCTCACGCCGCACGATCGAGGTGAATGGCAAGGCCGCAAGTGTCTTTGGCTTGCGAGGGGCCGAGGGTGCGCCCGGCCTGCGCTTTCGCGCCGGCGATGGCTTCAATGTCCTGCTTCGAAACGAGACTCCCGAGCCGACAATCATACATTGGCATGGGTTGACGACGCCGTGGCCGAGCGACGGCGTCGCCGACGCGCCACTGCCGCTCATTGGCGCTCGAGCCGATCGCAGTTTCGATTTTCCGGTCGGCGAGCCCGGCACCTTCTGGATGCACGCCCACACCCTGCAGGAACAGCTGCTGCTTGCTGCTCCGCTCATCGTCACCGATCCCAAGGACGATGCGAGGGATGAGCAGGAGGTCGTCATCCTGCTTCACGATTTCTCGTTCTCATCGCCGGAGGAACTGCTGGCCCGGCTGCAGAGTAAGAATACTGGCGGTTCCATGCCGATGGACGGCATGGCCATGTCGGGTGGCGCCGGCAACACCATGGCAGGGATGAACGATGGCGGCATGGCGACCGATATCAACGACATCGATTATGACGCCTATCTGGCCAATGACCGGTCCCTGAACGATCCCGAGATCGTGGAGGTCGAACGAGGCGGACGCGTGCGGGTGCGGATCATCAATGGCGCCACGGCGACCGCTTTCACGATGGACCTCGGCGAGCTTGAAGGCGACTTGATCGCGGTCGACGGTCAGCCTGTCGAGCCGGTCAGGGGCCGGCGGTTTCCGATGACAATGGGACAGCGCATCGACGTGCGCCTGCAGTTGCCGCGCGAACTCAACTCCTTTCCGATCCTGGCGCTGCGCGAGGGAAGCAAGGAGCAGACGGGAATTGTCCTGCGTCCGGCGGGAGCGGCGGTGGCCAAGATCGGGCCGGCGGCTGATGTCGATGCTCCGGTTCTCGACCTGGCGCTCGAGGCGCAGCTTCGGGCAATGTCGCCGCTTGCATCACGCTCTGCCGAAAAGACGTTCGAAATGGCGCTGACCGGCGATATGGCTGCCTATCGCTGGGGCCTCGAAACCAACGCTCCGCTTCTCGTGGACAGGGGCGATCGCGTCGAGGTCACGCTGCGCAACGACACCATGATGGCCCACCCGATGCATCTTCACGGCCATCATTTCCAGGTGGTCGCGATTGATGGGCAGCGCTTTCAGGGCGCAGTTCGCGACACCGTGCTGGTGCCGCCGATGCGCTCGGTCACCATTGCCGTGGACGCCGGCAATCCCGGCAAATGGGCATTCCATTGTCACCACCTCTACCACATGGCGAGCGGCATGATGTCGACCTTTGCCTATCGAAGCTGAGGCACGCAGCAGCGCGAATGCCGGCACGGAGAACGACGATGAAAAAGGTCAATCTGGAAGTGCGCGACCTTGTCGGCATGATGGATTTCGCAGCGGTCGAAAAACGTCTGGCGGCTCTGCCAGGCGTCGCCGGTGTTGCCATGAACGCGGGGTCTACGACCGCGACCGTCGAATTCGACGAAGGACGGACGAGCCCCGGGGCCCTTGCCAGGGACATCGAGGCCTGCGGCTTCCATTGCCGTGGCGAGTCCGTGCCGCGGCATCTGTGCATTCCCGATAGCACGACCATTCCGCCCGGGCATCCGCGGGGGACGTCCGGGCAGGCCGGGCATGATCATGCGGGGCACGCCACCATGATCGAACCAAGTGCAGCGGGCCTCAGGACGGCTGCGGCCAAGATGCCGCACGACGCCATGGCCCATGAGATGGGACACGGCGCCGGCATGGACATGCAGGGCATGGTCAAGGACATGCGCAACCGGTTCTTCATCAGCTTGGTCTTCGCGCTGCCGATTTTCGCCATGGAGCCGATGGGCCTGGGCGAGCCCTGGCTGCGTCCGCCCTTCGGCCTCAGCGAAGACCTTGCGATGTTCTTCCTCGCCAGCGCCGCGATCCTCTATCCCGTCTGGCCTTTCCTGGTTGCCGCCTGGCGTGCCCTGCGCAACCGCGTCCTCAACATGGCCGTGTTGGTGGTGCTGAGCGTCGGCACTGGTTACCTGTTCAGCGTCGGCGCGACTTTCTTCTTCGAGGGGCAGCAGTTCTACGAGGCCGCGAGCGTGCTGCTCGTGTTCATCCTGCTTGGCCACTGGCTCGAGATGCGTGCCCGCGCCGGGGCCTCGGCCGCGATCAGGGCCCTGCTCGACCTTGCTCCACCCAAGGCCTCCGTCTTCCGCGAGGGCAAGGAGGTCGAGGTTGCAACCGCCGAGGTCGTGCTCGGCGACATAGTAGTCCTCCGGCCTGGCAACAAGCTTCCGGTCGACGGCGAGGTGATCGAAGGCACCTCGACGATCGATGAATCGATGCTGACCGGAGAGTCGATGCCGGTGACCAAGAAGGTCGGGGACAAGGTCATCGGCGCCACGATCAACAAGAGCGGGACGCTGCGCTACCGCTCTACCAAGGTCGGCGCCGACACGGCCCTGGCCCAGATCGTCAAGCTGGTCCAGGAGGCCCAGAATTCGAAGGCGCCGGCGCAACTGCTGGCCGATCGCGCCTCGCAATGGCTGGTGCTCGCCGCGATCCTCATCGGCCTTGCGACCTTCGCCGTCTGGTTCTGGTGGCTCGGCCAGCCTCTGCTGTTCGCGATGACCTTGACCATAACCGTCTTCGTCATCGCCTGTCCCGATGCGCTCGGCCTCGCCACGCCCATGGCCGTCATGGTCGGCACTGGCCTTGGCGCTACAAACGGGATCCTCTTCAAGAATGCAGCCGCTCTCGAGGAGGCGACCAAGCTCAACGTAATCGTCTTCGACAAGACCGGCACGCTCACCATGGGGCAGCCCAAGGTCGTCGAAATCGTCCCGGCTGCCGGCGTTTCGCCCGACGAGGTTCTGCAGGTCGCAGCTGCCGTGGATCAAGGGTCGGATCACCCGCTTGCCGTTGCCATCGGCGAGCAGGCCAAGGGTATGAAGCTTCCCAAGGTCTCGGGCTTCCTCAATATCGAGGGCAAGGGTGCCAGCGCCGCCATTGGCAGAGCCAACGTTTTCCTTGGCAACCGGCGACTTATGGAAGAGCAGAAGATCGATCTTCTGGCGCTTGGCGTCAGGGCCGAGACGCTCAAGGGCGAAGGCCGCACCGTCATCCATGTTGCACGGTCCGGCAAGCTGCTCGGGCTGATCGCGATCGCCGATACGCCGCGCCCGACAGCCATCGCAACGATTGCCAAACTGCACGAGCAGGGCGTTCGCGTGGCCATGCTCACGGGTGACAACGCCGGCACCGCCAAGCGCATCGCGGACATGCTCGGCATCGACATTGTGCTCGCCGACGTGTTGCCGGGCCAGAAGGCCGAAAAGATCAAGGAACTGCAGGGACAGGGCCTGAAGGTCGGCATGGTCGGAGATGGCGTCAATGACGCGCCGGCTCTGACACAGAGTGACGTGGGGTTCGCCATTGGTGCGGGCACCGACGTCGCCATCGAAAGCGCTGATATCGTGCTGATGAAGAGTGATCCTTACGATGTGGTCGGTGCGATGACACTCTCGCGTGCCACGCTGCGCAAGATGCACCAGAACCTGTGGTGGGCGGTGGGCTACAATCTCATTGCCTTCCCGATCGCGGCAGGCGTGTTCTACCCGTTCCTTTTGAGCCCCGAGCTTGCGGCGCTGGCAATGTCGGGCAGTTCTGCGCTTGTGGCCGTCAATGCGCTTTTGCTCAAGCGGACGAGGCTTGAGGGCATCCGTCCTGCCACCACATCGAGGGCCGAGGGGGTCGCACATGAGCACCCTAGAGGCGCACAGGCATGAGTGTGTCGATGCGGGCTGGCTTGCCTACGTCGCGATGGGTCCTGAGCGCCCTTCTCGGCCTTTGTCGTTGCGCTCGGCTACTGGATTGTCTTGCCGGTCCTGCCGATGATGATCGAGCGGCTTGCCGGCTCGGCAGACCCGACATTCATGCGCCGCAGATCGGCTTCTTGACCGCTGCCGAATCGTATGGCTGGTCCAGAAGGGCAATCATGCTCGCAAGCAGGTAACAGCCAAGGTGAGCATGCCGATCAGGACGGCATTCCACGTTAGTTATCCCAGCGCCTTCATGAGCCCGATCTGCTCGCGCTCCAGTGCAACGAGCCGGCTAAGTGTGAGATTGACCAGAAATGCCGACACCAAAAGGAAAATCGGTGGCAGCGTCCGGCTCATGTTGTTGAGCATATCGAGTTCGTGGTTCAGCCAGGCGTGCGAAGTGTGGTCCTTCCGGCCATAGGCCGCTCGGCCGCCATAGCGCTCGAGCATCGCGTCGAGGCGCATCATGACCTCACTCTCGGACGCGCCCCGCAGCAACTTCAACGAAACGGACGAGAACGCATCATCGAGGTCATAGGGGCGCGAATTGACGATTGTCGGGATCGCGCTGTCGCCCGAGTTCATCTATGCAGTCGGACCAAGCGATATCATGCCGGACGACCGCCGCTTCGGCCTCATCTGGATGTCGGAAAAAGCGCTCGCCAGCGTCCCTCTTGCCGGCAGCGTCCTGAAGATCATTCAGGAGAGCGAAGGAGTGGTCCAGGCGGGTGCACCGCTGATCGAAACAAGGCAGGGAGGCGGCGACGGACCACGGAGCGAGCGTGCCACGTCCTGGTCCTTCCACGCTCCAGTGGATGGGCATCGAACGCCGGTTCGAGAGCTACGTCGTGATGCGCTGTCCCTCTTCTGCCACCATTCCATCGATCGGGGACAACAACGACGCGATCTGTGAGGCGCTACTGCCCCCGAGCGGGTCTTGTCTGACTGTCCGGGCTCTCGGATGACGGGATCCGGCCGGCGCCAGCTAGGAACATGCGGACTGCCATGCGAACCTCCTGCTGTCGTCCGACAAGAAGATGTCCTCCAGTGTCGTAGATGACCAGCTTGGCACCCGGGATCTTGGCTGCAGCGAACTCAGCTGCCGGCAGGGTGTTAAACAGATCGTCGCGCGCAGAAATAATGATCATCGGCGCAGTGATTACTTCCAGCGGCAGTTCATGCAAGGCGGGGGTGCTGTCGATGTTGATCCCGGCGAAGCGCAGCGACAGCGGCTCGACACTCTCGACGATGCTCATGACGCGGTCCTGTTCGGCCGGAAGCGCAGCCGCAACCAGCGTCGGCGGAACGCCGAGGAAACGAACGAGCACTGACGGCGCGATCTTCTCAGCGGCCCACCAGGCGAAGTCGCCGCCGGCATTGACGGCCCAGAATGCGAACCTGTTGCCGCGGCTCGCTTCGATCGACACCGGACTGGTGGGCGAATAAAGGCCTGGGACGATCAGAACGAGAGCGGTGACCTTGTCCGGATGCCGGAGTGCCAGCTCGACCGCAGAACGCGCGCCTGCCGAAACGCCGACGACTATCGCTTCGGGAATGCCCAGTTTGGACAGCAACGCCGCGTGCGCATCGGCCTGCGCGGCTGGAGAGGTATCCTGCGGAACGGGGGTGCGCAGATACCCGAAGCGCGACGGCGCGATGATCCGAAAGCCCTCGCCCACAAGATCAGCCGCATTGGCAAGCCCTTGGTCAAAGCCGCCACCGGCCCCGTGGATCGATAGAAGCGCAGGACCCACTCCATTGTCGACGTATTCGATCGGACCTGCGTCGAGTTTAGCGACCACACTGCCTCGGCTGGCGGCGTTGCGTATACGGCTCAGCTGGGTTTCGTAAGCTAAGAAGGTCACAAAGACCGCGGCCGCGAGGGCGACAAATATGGCCAGCAGGAAACCACCAATTTGCCACATAAAAAAAGCTCCACAAAGCACGACCGAATATTAGCCTGTCTGGCTTGGAGGCAAGTTGATTTTCCCTGCTTCAAGTCGGATGCTGTGAACTTTGGATACGAAGACGGTCGAATATCGCCAAGACTTCTCCGGGTTGTGCATCGTTAATCCCAAAAGCCATCGACTCGCCCAACAGGCGTGAGCAGCAGGCCCTTGTACAGCAATGACCGGAGCCGCTGCCTCTTACGTGAGGCTGACGCAGTCGAGAGGTTCGCCCGCCCGCTGATCATCGTCCTCAATTGATGCGCATCAAAGCCAGTTGAATGCAGCCCTGGTACTTCGACACAAGCAGTCGGAAAGGGTGTTGGGCGGCTACGCTCACAACCGCTGCCGTGAATGGGTGTTAGCCGCTCCCTCCTAAAACAGGGGGCGATCAGCCGATTGCTTCGAACTGGCGCGACAGCGAAGCGTCGATGACAGCACCAATGCCAAGCAACGGGAGTTCGGGATGGCGAAGAGAACAGACAATATCGAGGTTGGCATGGATGTGGCTGTGAGGTGCCGCGTCCTCGAGACTTGGCAGGATGATCTAGGGGATCAGTGGGCGACCGTGCTGATTGAGGGCTATGACCTTCCGGTCACGCTGAAGGCTGTCCACTTCTTCCCGTTGGACGACCACGACCAGCACTTGCCAGCGGCTCGTCCCTGAGTTTCACCCCGGACCCGGCCAGCATCCACGTGAGGCGGTTAGTCGAGGCAAAGCCCCGATAGAGCCTCCAGTCCAGCCAGTCGCGCGATCAGACACATCACAGAGGCGCTGGACTTCGATGGTTGCTTGAAGATCTGCTGAAGGATTTGAAGGCCCGTCTTGTGATCGGAACTTGCTGGATTGAATACATGTCGGCGCGGTTGCCCCGACTCCAACACGGAAGTTCCACCCCTCGTGGACTGCTTGACCGACATGGGTCCAGCCAAATTGATCCGGCTCAATGCGACAGTCTTCCCGTCGGCCAGAATGGCAAGCCAGATTGAAGGATCTCCGCATGACCCACACTTCATTTCGAGCGCTGGACTTATCGGGGGAGCCCGTGGCGGAACGAAAAAGAGCGGCTTCCTCATTTGCGTCCGGAATAGCTTTGGGCGCAAGCTTGGCGTCGATATCACCAAGGCGATCGAAGCGGCTTGCCCGCCACGTATTGTCTGGCGAAGTGGTCCACCTCCGACACCTCTGGCCGGTGGGTTGAACGATGTTCCACGATCGTCGGGAGGCGGGCAGAGGCTTGCCATCGAGCTGATGAAACTCCAGTTGCACCAACCTGTCATTCTGGCCCTGCCGCGCGGTGGCGTTCCTGTTGCCGCTGAAGTGGCCAAAGTCCTGAAGGCGCCGCTTGACCTCATCATCGTGCGCAAGGTGGGCGCGCCGGGCAATTGCGAGTTTTCAAGAAAAGCTGGCAACTGCGCCGCCGGATATTTCAATAATCGTTCTCTCGGCCGATATTCTCCAAAGCTGTCAACCTCGCACTTTTGGTTCTCAGGTATAGAGGTGAACAATTTCAATGGTTTCGTGATAGCGGGACCATGCGAAGTTTAGCAGGTCATTCGCTAGGCGATACGAATATGGCCCTCTTGGGCAGTCCCGGCCTGCGAAGGTGAAATGGCCGCGACGGGCCAGCATCGGCCATTGCTGAGCAGATACATTTAATGTCGTGTGCGGGGCCGAAAGCGGTCTGACAGGTTTCGAAAGTAATCGGCGATAGCCGCCCTGCTTCCACGCTAAGCCAGTTAGCCCCTTGCGCCATACCGCGGATTCTCAGATGCATGGGCTAGAGCGATTCCGCCTAGGAGTGGTGGCTTATGAAAATTCGGTATGCCGACGTCGAAATGAGCCAGGTGGACGTCCTCTTCCGCGACCGGGTCAGGGAGCGATCTCGACAACTTTCTGGTTGAGGAGCTCTTCGCATCCCCGGCCTTCCTTACATGGATGGTGTCGAAGGTTGGGAACTCCTTTTCGGCGCCGATGAGCCAACACGTGTTGCTGCAGAAGTCGCCGCCCCGCGAGAACGATCGCCGTCAGACCGACGTGCGGATCGGCTGGTTCGACGATGATCAGACGCTCCGGGCCTGCGTCTTAATCGAAAGCAAGGTCACGGCTGATTTCCAAGCCGGTCAGGCGCAGGCGTATGCTGCAGAACTGGCGGTTCTGCGCGAGCGCCTTGGAAGGAAGGTAGCCACTGCGCTCCTCGTCGCGCCAGCGGCCCGGCTGGCAACGCTCGCCCACAATGGTTCGTTCAAAGGCAGGCGGCTGCCTATACCACAATTATTACAACTGTTCCCACGAAACGCCCTCCCCGCTAGGTACGGCAATTAGGCTGCCGATCACGAGCAGCGTTCCCCCGTCGCCCATGCGCGGTTGGGCATCTACCCAATGCCTCAAAAGGATCGTCAACAATCCGGCCGCCACAGCCAAGACTATCATGGCAACAATTTTGCTCCAGTCGCTCAATTTGGCCTCCCAGCTCGTTCGGCGTGTCTCGCGCTCTGCGCTCCGGGGACCAGCCCTTGGTGCGCCACTTTGATCCAGCTCATGGCTTCAGGCCAACGCTATCTGCCAAAGAGCGACGCCAGCAAGTACCAGCCCTGCAACGCCTTCGATGCTTCGAGAGATCGCATCAAACAACCGCGGCCGGCTCTCAAAAAAATGTACCAGCCGTTCGCGAAACAGGATCGACAGAACGGCGACTGTGGATAGTGTCAGCGCCACCCCGGCCATCATGGTGAGGGCAAACAGGATGCCCGCGACCGGAACGCCCCTGGAGATGGCGAAGGTCATCACGAACAGCGTGAGCGGGCACGGGATCAGGCCGGCCATGATGCCGACCGCCTCGCCTTCATGCTTGTGGTGGTGGCCGTGCCTTAATGCGCGCCCTATCATCCACAGGCCGATCAGACCGAGCAGCCCGCGGCTGACGTCCTCGAGCAGCGGCGCGCGGCCGACGCTGCCGAGGGCGATCGAGACTAGCGGCAGGGAGAGGACGGCAATTACCACGGCAATCGTCACGTGGGTGACGGATAAAGTAGTCGATACGAGAAGGCCGCGCGAGACCTTCGCATCCGATCCGGCGAGATAGGTCGCCAGCACCGCCTTACTGTGGCCTGGCGTCAGTGCGTGCGCGGCGCCGAAGAGCACGCCCATCGGCAGGAACGCCATGAACCCCAGCCAATCACCGCCGGCTGACAGCAACTTGATCTGCTCGGCAAGCGCCAGATAGATCGTGCGCTGGAATTCGACGAGGATCTGGAACATTGAGCGAGCCGATCCCTCACGCGCAAGTCAGTTCGAGGCGTGTGGCGAAAATCTTGCCGAGATCGGTGCCGGTCGGATCGCTGAAGAACGCATCTGTCAGACTTTTCTGGTTCTGCGCGATCGCCGTGTCCGGATCGGGACGCACGACGGCGCGTGCGCAGCCTTGCGGCAGGCCGGCCACCGCAAGTTTGTCGTCGTCGGTGAAATCAATCGCCGTGTAGAAAGTCGGATCATAGACGCCAATGCTGACCTTGCCGGCAAGCGGCAGTGTCTCTTTCGGCTGCGTCTCGAACTGGATGACGAGTTGATTGTTCTCATAACTGGTGACGAACCTGGCCGGCGGCGTCATCGCCACGTCCTCGCCATCCACTGTGACCATTTGAAAGTAATTGTACTCGGCAAGCGAGGCGTGGATGGTGAGAGCGGCGGCGTCGAGTTCCTTTGCCTCGAGCACGAGATCGGCGTTCTTGTCGAACTCCATCAGCACCGTCGAGGAAAAGAGCTCGTCGAACCGCCACAGATGCTTGAGCGACTTGACCGACTTGTCGGGGCCGACCGTCAGGTCCAGCCGCGCCTCTGCGAAAACGTGAGGATGGGCGCCAGCCGCAACGCTGGAAGCAAGCAGGAGCGCCGAGCCAAAAATCGTTCCGGTCAGTCGCATTTGCGCTGGCTTTTCGTTTGTCGTTTCACGCCAGCCGACTGATCTGGCAGCGCAAGCAGGCCAAATTGGGACGCGACCGGAAGCCTTTCAGTCATCGACGATCGAACTTGCAATGATGGCGTCCGGTGCGCCCCGAGCGGCCGGCGACGTCAAATGCACGAGTTGCTTGCGATTGCCCGCGATCAGTATGAACAGCCGGGAAACCTGCCTGCCCTTCCTCTCCTCGCCGATCTTCTCGGCGTCGGTGCGGTCAAAGAACCGCTTTTCAAATTCTGCGCGATCGACATCGAAGAGCTTGACCGAGCAGGTCTGGACGGACCTGCCGTCCATGGTCGCCCTGGTCACCGCGACCATCGTTCCGGCTGGTAGGTCCTTGCCGCCGACCTGCCATCCACGGAACTCTTTCATGGCAGCGACAGGAGCAAGTGCCTCGCCATCGGAGAGCGGCTTCCATCCACGGGTCTTTGCCAATGTCTCGGTTCGTTCGAAGTCTGGGCCGTGCGCCAGGCATGTTTCGTGGAAGGCATTGAGCGCCCGGTCGACGGTATCGGCATGCGCAAGCGGCGATGCCAACCACACGGCCGCGAGCGTCATGGAAAAGACGGGCTTGGGCATTCTTGGACCCGGGTATCGAAGCAGGCCGGTATAGCCAGTCCAGCAAGATAACGCCCGGGCGGCTGCGAACGCAACGCGGCCCAGCCCGCCCTGTCTTCTGGCAGCGTCCTCGGTCCGATCGCCCCCGCATGCGGCGATCAGCCAGGCTGGACCTTGTCGGTCGTTGCGCGAACATAGTTCAGGTTCATGGTCCCAACGGCGCCGATGTCGCTCACCTTGAACCCGCGCTGGGCCAATAGCGCGCCGACCGCATTCATGTCGATATGTCCATGCCGGTGGAGCCTCGGCATTCTGGATTCGCGTAGCGGCCTGCCGAAGTCGATCAGCAGCAGCCGGCCTCCGGGCTTCAGAACGCGCCCGGCTTCCCGGACGAAGGCCGATCGAACGGGCAGCGACAGATGGTGCAGCATGAGCGTGCCGATCACGATATCGAATTGCCCATCCTTGAAAGGAAGTTCCTGAGCAATCGCCTTGACGAAGGTCAGGTCGAGACCCGCCCGCGCAGCCTTGACGCGTGCCCTTTCGACCATCTCGGCCGAAGCGTCGACGCCCGTGACGCGACCATCCGTGCCGACAAGGGGCCTTGCGGCAATGGCAAGCGTGCCGGTTCCGCAGGCGACATCGAGCACGGCTTCGCCGGACTGGAGCGCTGCCAGGCGAAGCATAGAGTGGCGAAACCGGCCCTCGCGGCCGAAGGTCAGAACGCGCGCAAGCAGGTGATAGCCTGCCGCCCTGTGCAGGACGATGCCGATGCCCTTGACGCTGCCGGCATGCGCTCCGTTGCCGGCGGACCGCTTGTGGCGAAGTCCGCCCCAGCGCCACGGCCACGATCACTGCCAGAATGAGACCGTGGATCGTAGCCGTCCAGGCACCGGCATTGAGATAGCCGGCCCCGAATTGAAGCATCAGCAGGGAACCCGCGACCAGCGACAGTTTGACAACTACGGCAAGCGCGATAACGCCCTTGCGGGAATGCTGTGCGTCGCCGGCCCGATGACCAAATTGGTGCATGAATTTTTTGCCGCCTCTCTATTTCGGTGTGCTCAAATGATCATTCAGCTTCTGGACTTGGCGTATCATACTGGACACAGTGTCTGGAAAAGCTGTTGAGAGACACCGGACCGCTGAATGTCCGGAACCGCACGCGGCAGGGCGCAGTGACCATGAAAATTGAGCGGACCGACGACAGGGGCACGATCGACCGGCGCGTCGCGCGCGCACGCGCGCCCTGCTGCAGGACGCGCTGATTGCCCTGATTCCCGAGCGCGGCTACGCGGCACTCACCGTGGAGGACATCTGCCAGAAGGCTGATGTCGGCAGGTCGACCTTCTACACCCATTACGCCGGCAAGGACCAACTGCGCGGTGCGACCCTGGAGGCGCATCTGCAGTCGCTGAACAGGCGCATGTCGGAAAGGGAGCAGGCAAACCGCCGCCTGTTCGAATTCAGCCTGCCGATGTTCGAGCACGCGCAGGCCTTCCAATCGGTGCACCACGCGCTGCTTTTGAGCAGCGGCGATACGATCCACGACCAGTTGCGCGAACGGATCCGACGCGCCGTGCGAACCGAACACACCTCCTGCATGCCAGTCGGGAGGCCGACTGCACAGCCTAGACCAAACCCGTGGCGACGCCGTAAAGAACACCCAATATCGAACAGGTCGCGAGGACCTGGATCATGCCGACCTTGAAACGGAATACCGCCAGCAGCGCGACGAGCGTCAGCACCAGCGACGGGATATTGATGGAGTTGAGCACCGGCACGTCTAGCGTCATGCCCAGCCAGCTCAAGTCATGCAGTTCGCGGAACAACACATGAAGCGCGAACCATACCGCCAGGTTTAGGATCACACCAACCACCGCTGCAGTGATGGCAGCCAGCGCTGCGGACAAGGCCTTGTTGCTGCGCATGGTCTCCATGAACGGCGCGCCTAGGAATATCCATAGGAAGCACGGGATGAAGGTTACCCACGTTGTCAGAAGACCGCCGAGTGTTCCGGCTACCAGCGGGGTAAGCACACCTGGCGCACGGTAGGCCCCCATGAAGCCGACGAATTGGGTGACCATGATGAGTGGACCAGGCGTAGTCTCGGCCATACCGAGACCGTCAAGCATCTCTCCTGGCTTCAGCCAGCCATAGTGCTCCACACCCTGCTGAGCGACATAGGCGAGGACTGCGTAGGCGCCGCCGAAGGTGACCATCGCCATCTTGGAGAAGAAGATCGCGATATCGGTGAAGACGTTGCCCTGCCCTAGGAATGCAAGCAGCGCGAGGACCGGGACCAGCCATAGCAGTAATCCCACTCCGGCAACTTTGAACCCCCACCCGGCGGAGGGCCGTGCATGAGCCGGTATCCCTTCGCCAAGCGCCGAGTCGGCATCATCGACCTGCGTGCCGGCAAACTTGCCATGTCCGTTGCCCGATTTGAAAGCAGCCCAGCCTGCCCTGCCGCCGACGTAACCGATCACAGCCGCGGCCAGGATGACCACCGGAAACGGCGCCTTGAAGAAGAACAGGGCAATGAAGGCGGCGGCGGCGAGGCCTACCATCACATTGTTCCTGAGCGCCCGCCTGCCGATCCGCAGGACCGCTTCAAGCACAATGGCCAGAACTGCCGCCTTAAGGCCGAAGAAGAGCGCCTGAACGGCGCCGACGTTGCCGAAAATCGCGTAGATCCAGCTCAGGACCATTATCGCGATTGCCCCGGGCAGGACGAACAGGGTGCCGGCAACGAGGCCGCCTTTGGTCTTGTGCATGAGCCAGCCGATATAGATCGCCAATTGCTGCGCCTCAGGACCGGGCAGCAGCGTGCAGTAGTTGAGCGCATGCAGGAATCGGGTCTCGCCGATCCAGCGCTTTTCCTCGACGATGATCCGATGCATCATGGCGATCTGGCCCGCCGGCCCACCGAAACTGAGCATTGCCACACGAGCCCATACGCGCATGGCTGCAGCAAACGAAACGCCGTGGTCGTGAGTCCCGGCTGAAGAGGGCGTCGTCGCGACGGTCTGCTCCAGATTGGCCATTGCTTGCGTCCTTTCGGTCATCCGCGTTTCTTGCCGAAATACTGATAGAGGTTGTCGAAGACAGGAGCGCCCTGCGCGATCCGTTGCTCGTCGCTCTTGTTCGCCATGGCGATGCCGGCGATCAGGCTAGCAATGCCTGTCGCCTCTTCGCGACCGAACTTGTTGTCCTTGAGATCGATGTCATGGACGATCTCGGCGATGGCCTGCAGCGCCGGGTCGTTGATGGCGGCGCGGGCAAGCAGAACTTCGAAGCTGCAGCGATCGCCCTCATGCGTGATTTCGCCTTCAAACATGTCGAAGCGCAATTCCCCCTCCTTTGGCACGTATCCCTTGCCCGCCACGAAGCGGATGATCGCATCGGCGTCGATGAAACGACGGATCAGCCAGCTGCAAGCAATACGGTCGACATGCACGTCCCGGCGCGTGACCCAGATCCGGCCTTTGAGCTCGGCCGGGTCAGCCGCCTTCTTGGGCTCTTCGGTCATGCCGTCGTCCTTTGCAATCTGTGCCTCGAGTTCGGCGATCAAACCCTCGGCGGTGAGGCGACCGCTGGCGCCGAAAAAGTCGATCGTCACCACTTCAGCGAGCCGCTTGCGCAAGCGACCCAGTTGCGAACGTGCCTCGGCATCCTTTTCCGATGTCGCGTCGGCCCCAATCGCTGCAGCCAGTTCGCGCGCTTCCCCAGCGACCCCCGCATAGTCGGCATCACGGGCTGCGTCGAACAGCGCCCGCACCTGGGCGTCCGACAAACCATCGACGAGGCGCGCCTCGCACATCATGGCCTCGCCGCCGCCAGCGACGATCTCCTTCAGAAGCCATTCGAAATCCTCCTGCATCTCGGCATTGGCCGGCAGGGCATAAACGGTGCTTTTGACTGCGACCGCGCCGATGCCTTGCAACCGTCGCCAAATTTTCACCCGGAAGTAGGCGGGCTTGCTTGGCAGTTGATGGATCAGAAGCAGCCAGCGCTGCTCCTGCGGTTGCCCCTCATTCATAAATGAAACCGTATCACGAACAAAGTGAAATGCAACACTTGTATCATTTTTCGTTTGAGCATAGCCTTCGCTTCCTCGCGGATGGGCCGTGCCGCCGAGCGAGAGAACCCGATGCCACACCGGATCATGCCGCTACCGTTCAAGCCGCCCAGGCTCGTCGGCTTGTCCGAACGGTTGTTGGCCAGCCACTACGAAAACAATTACGGAGGTGCCGTTCGCCGCCTCAACGCCATCGAACGGCGGCTCGACGAACTCGATTGGAGCACGGCGCCCGTCTTCGACATCAACGGGTTGAAGCGCGAGGAGTTGGTTGCCACCAATTCAGCGATCCTCCACGAAATCTATTTTGATGGGCTGGGTGGCACCGGCGATGCCGGTGGCGATCTCGCCGCCGCGCTGGAGCGCGACTTCGGCAGTGTAGCGAACTGGCGCGCCAGGTTCATGGCATGCGCAAAGGCGCAAGCCGGCGGTTCTGGATGGACCTTGCTGACCTGGTCGGAGCGTCGCGACCGGCTGACGATCCAATGGGCGGCGGACCACACCAACTGCCTCGCTGGCGGCATACCGATCCTCGCGCTCGACATGTACGAACACGCCTATCATCTCGATTTCGGCGCGAAGGCCGGTGCCTATGTAGACGCCTTCATGAAGAACATCCATTGGGATCGGGTCGCTCTCCGCCATCAGCGAGCGGTTGCGCAACGCGATCCCGCAGCTAGGGCTGAGTCGGTTGAAAGGATTCCGGCAGTCGGGCCGGAGGAGTTGCGCGCGCGCCTCGATCGGGGAGAAGATCTCGTTCTGCTCGACGTGTGCCTAGCCGAGGATCTGGCAAAGCGCAGCGATATGCTGCCGGGAGCCAAGGTCCGCGCACCCGAAAAGATTGCCGATTGGGCGGAGGAGGTGCCGAAAGACAGGCCGGTGATCGTCTATTGCCTCTATGGCTTCCAGGTCAGCGGCGACGCCGTCGCCGAACTGCGCCGCCGCGGCGTCTATGCAAGTGCACTTTCAGGCGGCGTCGCCGCCTGGCATGCGATCGGCGCGCCAACCGTCCCCCTGGTGATGAGCGAAGAAAGGATTTCATCATGAAATGGGTTACTCGCGAACGTCCGGTCATCGACCGCATTGCCTGCCCCTGGCTGATTGCGCGCTTCATCGACAAGGAGCCGGAGTTTCTCTTTGTGGCGCCGGATCAGGTGATCCATGTTGCCGAGGAAACCGGCGCGACGCCCTATGACGTGCCCGGCGTCGAGTTCACGCATGTCGGCGACGGCTGCAGCTTCGACACCTTCGTCTCGAAATATGGCCTCGAGCGCGACCCGGCGATCGTGACCATTGCCGCAATCGTGCGCGGTGCCGACACCGACCGGCACGATCTCACGCCACAGTCGGCAGGACTACTCGCGATCTCCATGGGTCTGCGTGATGTGACACCCGACGATCACGAGGTGCTGAAGCACGGCTTCGTCATCTATGACGCACTCTACGCCTGGGCCTCGCGCCGCAAAGCGGAGACCCACAGCTGGCCACCCGCGCCGAAGCCGGCGGCCGCATGACAGATCGGGCAATGGGGCAGATCACAAGGAGATATCCCATGCATGCAAAACTCATGATCGGTGCAATCTCGATTGCAATGTCAGCGTCGCTCCAGCCCGCCGCCGCGGCTCCCGATTGGCAAATGGTTGCAAAGACACTCGGCAAATCCGGAACCGAAATGCCTGATGGCGTCTACAGGGTCGACCTGCCGCGAACCGACCTGAAGGTATCGCTTGACGGCGTAGCCGTTAAGCCTGGCTTTGCCCTTGGTGGCTGGGTCGCGTTCGAACCGATGGGAAACAAGGTCATGGTCATGGGTGATATCGTCCTGACGCAAGACGAAGTGAACCCCGTCATGAAGAAGCTTGAAGAAAGTGGCATCGAGATCACCGCGTTGCACAACCATCTGCTGCGCGCAGAACCGATGACCCTTTACATGCACGTCCTGGGTCAGG
Source organism: Mesorhizobium sp. M0159 (assembly GCF_040322295.1). Lineage (NCBI taxonomy): Bacteria > Pseudomonadati > Pseudomonadota > Alphaproteobacteria > Hyphomicrobiales > Phyllobacteriaceae > Mesorhizobium > Mesorhizobium sp. M0159. The sequence continues at coordinate 43,226 of NZ_JAMYTF010000021.1, read as the reverse complement.
GTGATCCCGTGACGCTGGCGGCGGCTCTTCATGCCGGGCTGGCGCTGAGCAAGACGCCAATGGTGAATGCCACGCCCGCTGCGACACAGCCGCAGATCGCGTTCGACACGGCCGCCGTCGAGCAGGCCATCGGTCGCAAGGGCAAGGCCAACGGCGGCATCTACCAATTCACCATCGCGCGAGCCGAAACGATCACCGACGGCGGTATGACGGTTCCTGCGTCCATGGGCAGCGCCATAGGCATAAACTTCCAGCCAACCGGAGGGGACAAGGCTGCGATCACAGGCGATTTCGTCCTCATCGCGTCGGAGGTCAACCCCGTGCTGCGTGCTCTGCGCGAGAACGGCATCGAGGTAACGGCTTTGCATAGTCACATGCTGGATGAGCAGCCGCGACTCTTCTTCATGCACTTCTGGGCGAACGACGACGCCGTCAAGTTGGCGCGTGGCCTCAAGGCGGCTCTGGACAAGATGAACCTTGCCAATAGTTAGCCTGGAACCACACGGGGATGTGGATCAGAGGCGAGGCCGCATGCTGTGACCTTGCCCTGGCCTTCTCTGCCGACCTGTCAGATCACGTTCAGCGTGACGGCGGCAAGAATGAGATAGCGGCCGGCTTTCGCCATCGTGACGATCGCAACGAAACTCCAGAGCGGCTCGCGCAGCACTCCGGCCACCACCGTCAGCGGGTCGCCGATGACGGGGACCCAGCTCAGCAACAGGCTCCATCGTCCATAGCGGCGGTAGCGCGTCGCGGCGTGGTCGAGCGCGGCAGACTTAACTGGAAACCATTTGCAGTCGCGAAAGCGGTCGATGCCGCGGCCAAGCAGCCAGTTGACCACCGAGCCCAGCACGTTGCCGACGGTCGCGACGAGGATCAGCGCTGCCGGTGAGTGGCTGCCGGCCACCAGCAGGCCGGCCAGCACCGCTTCCGATTGCAGCGGCAACACGGTCGCGGCTGCGAACGCGGTTAGGAAAAGTCCGCCACAGGCGGCAAGGTCCCCGAGCATCGCAGCCGGTCAGCTCGCCTTTGGCCATTTTGGATGCTGATCGTCGACGACATAGCCATGCGAATGCTCGAACCCCGTTTCGGTCCATACGGCGTCCTCGAGATGCGAATGCCCATCGGGCAGATCGTCATGGGTGTGGGTGAGGACATCGGGATCATGACGCGGCCACAACCACATCGCTGCGAAGAGTGCGGCGGCGCCGATCACGCCAAGGAGGATGAAAGTGAAGGACAGGCCCATCGCGGCGCCGACGCGCCCGGCGATCGGATAAGTGATCAGCCAGCAGGCGTGCGAAAGCGCGAACTGCGCCGCAAACAGCGCCGGCCGGTCGACGGGATTGGCCGAGCGCTTGATAAGCCGTCCGGACGGCGTCTGCGCAAGTGAGTAGCCGAGCCCAAGCACAAACCAGAGCGGCAAAAGCAGCTCATAAGTGGAAGCGAGCGGACCGACGAACACGCCGGCGACCAGTATCCCCGCGCCCCAAAGCATCGCCACCCGGTCGGGGATGCTCTCCAGCAGCCTTGGCAGAACGAGAGCTGCAATCATTGAGCCACCGCCAAAGGCTGCAAGCGCAAGTGCCGTGTCGCTCTGGGAAAGCCCGAATTTCGCCTGCACCAGCACGACGGTGTTGACGATCACCATGGCGCTGGCGGCGGCGACGGCAAGGTTGAGCGCCAGAAGGCCGCGCAGTCTCGGCGTCGCCAGATAGATGCGGATGCCGCGCGTTGTGCGTTCATAGATGCCGCGCGGTTCAGACGGCTGCGGGCTTGGCAGCACCACGGACACGACCAGCACCGCGGATCCCAGGAAGCCGATCACCGCGCCAGCAAACAGGCTGTGGAAGCTGACAACGGAAAGCAGGGCCGCCGCCAGCATCGGACTGATGACGCTCTCCAGATCGTAGGCCAGCCGTGAAAGCGACAGCGCCCGCGTGTAGTCCTTCTCGTCGGGCAGCACGTCGGGGATCGACGCCTGGAACGTCGGCGTGAAGCCCGCTGAGGCCGCCTGCAGGACAAAAATCAATACATAGATCTGCCAGACCTCGGTGACGAAGGGCAGGAAGACGGCGACCGCGGCCCGCACCAGATCCAGCGATACAAGCATGGTGCGGCGCGGCAGGCGCTCGGCGAAAGCCGCCGCCACGGGCGCCACGCCGACATAGGCCATCATCTTGATCGCCAGCGCAGTGCCCAGCACGGCACCGGCATCGGCGCCGGCAAGATCATAGGCCAACAGCCCGAGCGCCACGGTAGCGAGGCCAGTGCCGATGAGCGCGATGACCTGCGCCAGAAACAGGTGCCGATACGTACGGTCGGCGAGGACTTCCAGCATGATGTCTGTCTTCTCGGGTGCTTGGGCAGCGCAAGGTGCCGCGCCAGTCGAGGGATCAGTGATGGTGGCCCTCCGGCTCAACCATCTTGAACGGCAGGATCTGTTCCCTGCCCTTCGCGGTTAGAATCAGCCTCGCCGCGAACTCATGCGGCTCGGCGGGGGCGACGCTGCTTTCGAGCCGGTGGTGATCGCCCGCGACGGGTCCGAGCGGCAGCGTCTCGGGTCCCCCGGGCCGGTCGATGATCACGGTTGCCCCGAGGTCGTCGGCATGGCTGTCGATGGTGAGACGCAGGCGCTCGCCTGCGGGCGTGTCGACGATTTCAAGCGTGCCGGTTGCCATATCGCAGGCGACCTTGAACGGGTCGGGTGCGTGGTGGGCATGGCCGGTATTTGCAGCCAAAGGTCCGCCCTCGCCTTCCAGGCGGATGTTCGCTTCCGAGAGGGCCGGCAGGTGGTCGAACAACTCCTCCCTCAGGGCATCGGTGATGCCGACCACTTCCTTCGCGGTCGCGGTGTCGGCCACCTTGATGGCGATGTCGGCATGAAGGCGATGGCCGATCCAGCGCGCCTGAACCAAGGCGACCCGCTCGATGCCCCGCACATGCCCGGCGGCATGATGGATCTCATCGACGATGCCGGGCTCGACGCCATCGAGCATGCGCGTAAGCACCGCCTTTGACGACTGCCAGACGATGGCGAAGATCGCCACCGTGATCAAAAGGCCGATGATCGGGTCGGCAAGCGGAAACCCGAGCCAAACGCCAATGGCCCCAAGCACCACCGCAAGGCTGGTGAAGCCGTCGGTGCGGGCATGATAGCCGTCGGCGATCAGCGCAGCACTGTTGATTTCGCGGCCGACGCGGATGCGGAACACGGCGACAGCCTCATTGCCAACGAAGCCGATCAGGCCGGCGGCCGCTACCCAGCCGAGGAAAGCGATGGGTTTGGGGTTGACCAATCTGTCGATCGCCTCATAGCCGGCGACGATGGCGCTGAACAGGATGATCAGGACGATAACGATGCCGGCCAGGTCCTCGACGCGGCCAAGGCCGTAGGTGAAGGTCTTGCTCGGCTTGCGCCTCGCCAGCATGAAGGCGATCCACAGCGGGATGGCGGTGACCGCGTCGCCGACATTGTGGATGGTGTCGGCAAGCAGCGCCACGCTACCCGAGAGGAATACGATGACCAGTTGCAGCACCGCTGTGATGGCTAGCAGGACGAACGCCCATTTGATCGCCCAGATGCCACGTGTGGTCGTCGCGATGGTGGGATCGACCACGCCGTGCGTGTGGCCGTGTCCGCCCTCGGCACGGTCATGGCCATGCCCGCCGAAGCCCTGGCTTCCAGGGCTGATGCCGAACCAATCGCGTATGCTGTCCATCATGGCGAGGCCTCAAAATTCCTTGCTCAAAGATATTTGGTGATGTCCTTGAACTCGTCGATCGAGCGCCTCTGCTCACGCGGGAGCGGACCCACGACATCCTCTAGGCAGTGGTTGAGATGGTCCTGGATGAGCGTCTTCTTGGCTTGGCATATGGCCTTCTCGACGGCGTGAAGCTGCTGGGCGATATCGATGCAAGGTCGGCCCGTTTCGATCATCTCTATGACGCCTCGTAGATGGCCATCGGCGCGTTTCAGACGTTTGATAATATCGGGATGTGTCTCGTGGACATGGGGGGGTCTATTCATGAGAAGGTCCTATCCCCCTGGAGAGCATCGTGTCAACGACAGGAGGCGTATTCAGCCCGCCAATGTTGCTCCGCCTTCATCAGAGCCCGCGGCTATTTTTGGTTCCCAGCGCGGTCGGCGTCAGATATAATCGCAGGACTGACTTGATAGGCGTCCGGCGAGCATCCACTCTTCGTGAGAAGGTGCTTGAAAGTGCCAAGCAAGAGCGCACGAACTGGCCGCACTTGTAGCAACCAACGAACTTGGCAGGAAGGCCCGACTGAAGTGCTAAGATTTCAAAAAAGTTGGTCCGGCCTACGAGTGATATTCAGGGACAACGCGAGCTATTTGAATTTTTTGCTCGCGGCTTCCTTGAGTAGGCCCTCATATCCAAGGCTGCTCGCTGAAACTGTAACCGCCAGTAGCGGCTCGATCGGCCTCTGGCGTCGGCGACCGTCCGCCTGACTCCCCCTTGAACCCTACCTCGTGCCCGCACCTGCCCGAGTCGGCTCAGCATTTTGCGACCATTAGAATCCCTCACGCGAAAGGTTCGCGAGGTCCACGTCTGACAACCCTTCGATTCCCAAAGCAGGAAGAATATCATTATCTGCCTTGAGATCGCGACCATAAGCCGCCGACAATATGGAAACTCCAGACTCGTGGAGTATCGCCGGTTTCCCCGTTATCTTCCCCAGTAGTACGGTCGGCAGCAGTCCGAACGGAACATCCTCGAGAATATAGCGGCTTTCGATGGTTGTCGGGCCAAAGCCGCCACGGCCCTGGCGGTCCATCTCCTGGTTCATCTCCGAAACGGTTCCCAGCGGGACATGGAACGACAATGAAAAATGCTCTTTGACGGTACGAACCGCGATACCAAAATGGCTGGCGATGGCGAGCCGTTCGGCATCCAGAGCCTCGATAAGGCGGCCCACGGCAGGGGTGACGTTTCCCCCCTGGCTCCATTGCTCGGCCTTTTCCATGCGTGTCAGATTAAGAAGCGCAATTCCTAGATGATTTTGCGGATTGAGGTTGCTGAGCGCGATCGCAAGCATACCGTCGCGCTTGACGAAACGATCGCCGAACAAGGTCGCGCAAAGCTCGTGTCCTTGATCCTGATAACTGAAAGGCAGCGTCGCAACGTCAAGCTTCTGGCGAATGGTGGTGACATGGACTTCGGTTGGTCCGAGTTGGCGGCCGGTCAGTAGTGTTGTGCCCCAAACGACGATCGGCAACCTGACCTTGCGCTCCGCCAACCGCTTGGAGAGATAAAGCGCCGAGAACGAACAATGCGAACTGATGATGACCGGGATTCCATCAATGAGATGGGGGACGGCGGCATCCATCACCATCTTGTGGCCGTAAGCCGGAAGCGCAATCATCACCACGTCCGCGTTGGCGACGGCATCCTTACAATCCCTGGCAATGCGCATCGGTGCCGTCGCCGCGATGTCCCCCGTCGCTTTTAACAATTCGCCGCCAGCTAAAGCCCTGGTGCGCAGTCCCGACGGTGACCAAAGCATTGGCGAATGTCCTGATCCTGCCAAATAGGCGGCAAGGCCATAACCAATTGCTCCGGCGCCCAGAATACTCACGCGCATAATATTCCTCCTGTTGCAGGCTTTGTGGTTCGAGAATCCTTGCCGTCGTCACACATGAAAGTTTTCATCAGGAGGTTCCGCAGGCCGGAGTCGCGTCTGACGTCCTCGGCCGCTTCCCGATCGGGATTCCGGCTCTGAAGCCGGCCAAATGCACAAAGCCGTAACGAACATTAGTTTCCGCTTGACATATATCAAAAACGAATGAGACGATGTCAATCATACGGATTGCGCATGAAGGAGACCATGGAAACCCGAGACCTTCAGACGTTCCTTGCGGTTGCCGCCAGCGGCAGCATCACCAAGGCGGCTGACATGCTCGGGCGGTCCCAGCCTGCGGTGACACGCACCATTCAGGATCTCGAGGCCGAGCTTGGCTTCGAATTGCTGCATCGGATCGGTCGACGGGTGCAGTTGTCTGAAGAGGGAGTGGCCTTCGAGGAAGAAGCGCGACGCCTGCTGATGTCCTTCACCGAACTCGCAGCACGTGCCAAGATGATCGCCGCCGGCAGGGGGCGAATCCTGCAGATTGTCACAACCTCTGCGATCGGCACCGGCTTGATCCCGACGGCGCTGGCTGAGCTCCAGGGTGCGGAGCTTCCGCACGAGACGCATCTCGGGCAGTTTCTTCCCTCGATCGTCGCCCAGGAAGTGCGCAGCGGACGCGCCGAAATCGGATTTTCAAGCCTGCCGCTCGATACGCCCGGTCTGGATGTCCTGCGGCTCTATTCGGCGCCTGATGTCGCTGCCGTGCGGGAGGACGATCCGCTGGCTGAACTTGACGTGGTTCCGCTTTCGGGTTTTGCCGGGCGCCGCGTCGCCACGCTGCTCAATCCGCTGCGTTTTCAGTTGCACGTCGCTAAAGCGCTGGCGGCTCGCGGCATCGACACCGGCCCAGTGATCCGGACCAATACTGCCTATGGTGCGTTGCAGATCGTGCGTCAGACTGGGGTTGCCGCTGTCATCGATCCCCTCACGGCATACGGCGTGCCCCTGCCCGGTGTCGTTATTCGCCCTCTCGACGTAACCGTTCTCTTTTATTGGGGCGTTGTGGCTGCCGCAAACCGTCCCCTTCGCCCAGTTGCGCAGGCGTTGATGGATGCGGTCGAAGCGGTGGCTGAACGGTCAATTGCCGGTTTCAGGAAACTCGATCCAGCTTTGGCCGGCCAATTGGTCACCGATCCTGCATCGGGCACAAATCACGGAACGGGAATATGAAGCATACTCCCACTCCTGCAGGCCTTGCTGCACTGGAAGCACAGCTTGCGCAAGATCTCGACTATCTCGAGTTGCCCGCCAAGCCCTGGGTCCCACAGCGCTTGCATGACGGCGTCCCGGTCCGTGACGTGGTTGTCATTGGCGCCGGCATGTGCGGACTTGCTGCCACCGCAAAGCTGGTACTAACCGGAATCACCAATGTCGTCGCCTACGATGCTGCTCCGACCGGGCTCGAAGGGCCATGGGTAACGTTTGCCCGCATGCAAACGCTCCGGTCGCCGAAGACCCTGCACGGTCCGTCGCTCGGGCTGCCGCAATTAACCTTCCGCGCCTGGTTCACGGCGCAATGGGGCGTTGAGGCCTGGCGGTCGCTGGACAAAATCCCCAAGGGCCAGTGGATGAATTACCTGGTCTGGTACCGCAAGGTTCTCGGTCTGCCAGTGCGCAACAGCGTGCGCATGACCGGCCTCGCACCCGTTGGAGATCTGATTGCGATCGATATCGAGGGCGCGGAAACCGGCCGGGTTCTCACCCGTCGTCTCGTTCTGGCGACCGGTCGGTCCGGTCTGGGCGGTTTTGCCGTTCCCGATTTCCTCAAGGGCATCGATCGCGCCCATTGGGCTCATTCTGCCGACGACATCGATTTCGACTCGCTGAAAGGTAGGCACGTGGCCGTCATCGGCGCCGGTGCCTCTTCCATGGACAATGCCGCAACAGCCCTCGAGGGTGGCGCCGGCTCAGTCGACATGTTGATCCGCCGCAAGGAAATGCCGCGCATCAACAAGCTGACCGGCATCGGCAGCCAGGGCGTTGTACATGGCATCTATCACCTGCCCGATGCCTGGAAGTGGAAGTTCTTCGACTACACCGCCTCGGCCCAGACACCGCCGCCGCGTTCATCGACGCTCCGCGTGTCTCGCCACCCGAATGCGCGGTTCTTTCTCGACTGTGGCATAGTCGCGGTAAAGGAAGATGCCGGAGGCCTTCTGGTCGAAACCACACAAGGGCCGATGCGCTACGATTTCATGATCGCGGCAACCGGATTTTCAAACGACTTCAACGGCCGCCCGGAATTTGCAGCACTCGCGCCACGTATCCGCACTTGGTCGGATGGGCGATATACGCCCGATATGGGGCCGCCGCGCGCAGGTATGTCGGACGCGCCCGATCTCGGTCCTGCCTTCGAATTTCGCGAACGCGTCCCCGGCTCCTGCCCGATGCTAGCACATATCCACTGCTTCAACGACGCCGCCATGCTGACCCACGGCAAGGTCTCCGGCGATATCCCGGCCGTCAGTGCCGGTGCCGACCGTCTGGTCCGCGGCATTGCCGCGTCGCTGTTTGCCGAAGATGTCGAAACCCACTTCGCCAATCTGATCGCCTACGACACGCCCGAGCTTCTGGGCGACGAGTGGGTCGATTCAACACCCTTGCTACATAAGGAGGCCGCGCTGTGATCGACGCCATGGACAAGGCCGCGGGGATTTCCCCGGACGATGCTCTTTTCACCGCGCGGCGGTTTCGGGCCGAATTCGTGCAAGGGGCCGAGGAATGTCGCCTCTCCGTCCTGCAGCCGGCAAACGATCAGGGGCTGGCCCCGAACCTGCGGGTTGCTCTGGCCCGTCGTATGGCGGCTCTGAATGATGATCCCGTCCTAATGGCCGAATATGATGTGCAACTGGCCCAGCTTGGTCCGACGGAGCCGCTTCTGGCCTTGGCTCGGGGGGAAACGGATTTGAATGAACCCCTGGCGACCATCGTCCGTCATGTTGACCTGATCACCCTTACGCCGAAAAAGGCGGAGGCGAACCACATCGCCCTCCTCGCTGCGGCCGGACTGAACAATCCTCAGATCGTCGCGCTCTCCGAACTGATTGCTTTCGTAAACTTCCAGACGCGGGTTGCGACGGGCCTGCGATTGTTGAGGTCGGCATGATTTCCTCGGTGCGCCTAAAACCGCTCAATTGGCATCCCTACATCGCACCGGTCGAGCTCTCCGAGGCCACGCCGGAACAGCTCGAAGCGATGAAGGTCACGCCATCGGCCAAGAAAGTTTCGGAGTATGTGCGCACCCTTGTGCATGATCCCGAGAGCTATCTTGCCCGCACCGTCTTGTTCAACGCGATCATGTATGTCGAAGGCGGGCTTGCCCGTCCCGACCGCGAACTTGGCGCATTGGGTGCCTCGATCGTCAATGGCTGCAAATTCTGCGCCGTTGTTCACGCCCGCCGCCATGCAGAGCTGACCAAGAGCGATGACGTGGTCACCGCGCTGTACCTCGACAAACCGGAAGCGCTCGGGCCACGCGATGCGGCAATCTACAGCTTTGCCCGCCGTCTGTCGGCGGCACCGTCGGAAGCAACGGTAGACGACATCGCCTCGCTGCGATCCGTCGGCATGGATGACGCCGAGATCATCGACCTGATCCACGCCATATCGATCTTCGGCTGGGCAAACCGGCTGATGCACGTTCTCGGCCACGCGGAGAGCGGATGATGATGACCCACATGTCAAGGCAGTCCGTCCCACACTCTGAAGGGCTAACCAGAAATGCTTGAACTCAAAGATATAAGGCTGTCCTACGGAAGCACGCAGGTCCTGAACGGCGTCAATCTCTCGGTAAAGCGGGGTGACGTGGTGTCGATCATAGGCCCCAGCGGCACCGGCAAGACCACGCTGCTGAAATGCATCAACTACCTGGCCAAGCCGTCGTCAGGAACCATCGCGTTCGATCAGATTCGGATGGATTACCAGCGCGCCGACAAGACAGCTGTCCAGGCGATCCGGCTCCGGACAGCGATGGTCTTTCAGCAATTCAATGTCTTCAAGAACATGACGGTCCTCCAGAACGTGATGGATCCGCTGGTCGTCGTGCAGCGCAAGTCCACGGACGAGGCGCGTGAAGTCGCGCTGCGAGAGCTTGAAAGGGTCGGCCTCTCAGCGAAGCGGGACAGCTATCCGTCCCAGCTGTCGGGCGGCCAGCTCCAACGCACCGGAATCGCGCGTGCGCTGGCGGTTCGTCCCGACGTAATGCTCTTCGATGAGCCTACGTCATCGCTGGATCCTGAACTCGTCGGTGAAGTTCTGAAGGTGATCAAGGATGTCACGTCGTCAGGGATCACTTCGCTGCTTGTGACCCACGAGATGCAATTCGCAAAGAACATCTCGAACCGGATCGTCTTCATGGATCGTGGCGTGATTGCCTCCGATGGCAGTCCAGCTGAGATCTTCGATGCGCCATCCAGCCCACGACTTGCTCAATTCCTGCAGTCCGAACTCGCATTTCAATAATCCAACAAGAAGGGAACCAAAGAAATGTCTGCAATCACATCCAGTTTTTCCCGTCGCGCTGCCCTGGCTGTTGCCGGCGGCATCGCAATTGCCCTTGCAACCGCAGGGATCAGCTATGGTCAGACCGTTCGCACGATCAAGATCGCGACGTCGGCGGAATCCAAGCCGCTGGCATGGGGCGCGATCGGCGTCGAGCCGCAAGGCTATGAGCCCGATCTTCTGAGAGCGATCAACGCAAAGCTGCCGCAGTATAAGTTCGAAATGGAAGGTGTTTCGGATATCGCGCAGGAAACCGGCCTCGCCACGGGCAAGTACGACATCGCCGTCGGTGGCTACTACAAGTCGCCTGAGCGCGCCAAGCAGTTCTTCATTCCGGAAAACCCCATGGGCGCCAGCCTGATGAAGATCTACAGCAAAAAAGGCAGCGGCATCAAGGAAATGAAGGACCTTGTCGGCAAGAGGATCGTTCCGACCACGGCCGGCGGTGGAACATACAAGTTTATTATGAACTGGCAAAAAGAAAATCCAAAATACAAGCTTGATGTTACGGCATCGAGCGCCGGTATTCCCTATCCGAACCGACTGGACGAAGTTCAGAACGGTAAATTCGACGCGCTTGTTCTGCCTTCGAATCTCGGTGAGCAGACCGTCATCGAGGAAAAGAAGCTCGATATTGTGGCGTCCGATCCGGTCTTCAGCAACAACACCTACATGCTGATTCACAGGTCGGACGAAAACAAGGTTTTAGCCGACGACGTGAACAAGGTTCTCAAGGAATTAAAAGACGATGGCACGATCGAAAAGCTCTCGCAGAAATGGTTCGGCGAGGACATCGTCAAATACATGAAGTAACAGGACCTTTCCCCAACCTTGTAGCGATAGCCAGCGGTAAGGCTGAATTGAAAGAAGGAGCGTTTCAAAGTGGATGTTTCTGCTATGATTCCCGAGCTGCTCTCGGCGTTGCCGCTGACGCTCGCCATCACCTTTACGGCCATGGTCGTCGGCTTTTGCTTGGCTCTCGTCGCGACAACACTCCGGGTTCGGAGGATACCGGTGATCAGTCACCTGACTGACCTCTACGTGTCCTATGCCCGGAGTGTTCCCGTCGTCCTGCAGTTGTTCGTCGCGTTCTACGGGCTGCCCTTGTTGGTGATCCTGTTCGGCGCCGAGGATTTTATTTCTGCAACGATCGCTGCGATGGTGGGGCTGAGCCTCTATCATGGAGGGTATCTGTCGGAAGTCATGCGACCTGCATACCTGGCCGTCGATCGCGGCCAGCATGATGCGGCCGACAGTCTGGGATATACCTTCCGACAGAAGATCACCCGCGTAGTCGGACCGCAAGCGGTGCACTTCGCATTGCCGGGCTATGGAAACTCCATCATCTACCTGATCCATAACGTTGCGCTGGTCATGTACATCGGGGCTGCGGACGTGATGGCGACCGCGCACTTGATCATGGAGCGCGACTATAACCAGTACCAGTTCGAAACGTACCTCGTGCTGGCGGTTATCTATTCGCTGATGTGCCTTGTCGCGTGGCTCGTCGTGCGCTTCTTCGAGCTCCGCTCACCGATGCAAGCGCCAGAGACGACGACAACAGCTCAGATCAAGAACGCGGCCGTCGCGAGCGTGTGACGTAGGGGTAATCCGACCATGTTTGATACCGATATTATGCTCCAGGACTCGCAGGAAATTCTGGGCGCCGTACCCGTGACGCTCGGCATGGCTTTCACGATTTTCATCCTGTCCACGATTGTCGGCAGCCTTTTTGCGCTCGTCGAACATAGGCGGATCCCCGTGCTGCGAGAGCTCATCATGGCCTACAAGGTCGTCTTCAAGGGCGTTCCGATGGTGATCGTGATTTTCCTCGCCTATTTCGGTCTGCCCCCAGCACTCCAGTTCCTGCTCTCGTTGCTCGGGATCAACTTCAACGCCCACGAAACGCCCAACTGGGTAATCCTTGTCATTGCAGTCACCGGTTGTGTTGCGGCGTTCCAAGCGGAGATCATCAAAGGAGCCCTCAACGCCTTCGATACCGGTCAGTCGGACGCCGCCCATTCGCTGGGCTATACAAGCGGCCAACTGTTCCGACGGATCCTATTTCCCCAGGTGGCCCTCACCGCAATTCCAGACCTGACAACCTCGATGATGGTGATCATGAAGGCGCTTTCCCTCGGGTTCGCCATCGAGGTTGTCGACATCTTCGCCCAGTCCCAGTTGACCGCCGCGCTGAATTACTACTACCTCGAAGCGTTCGTGATTGCCGTCGTGATCTACATGGTGATTGCCTATATCGTCACACAGATCGCCGACAGACTGGAGCAAGCCCTTAGGGTGCGGACATGAACGAAGGCTCGTCGGCACCCTCGAACAGCCCTTTTATGCTCGATAACGGCTCCGCCGCCCGTACAAATTTTTTCAGATGGCGCGCCACCAACGTGGCGGTTCAATTTCCGGTAATCGCCGGCGGCGTCAGGCACGAGAGACAGTTCCTCAGCTAGAGAAGGTGGGATGTCGGTTCCTCTCCCTCCGGAGTCCCAGTGGCCATCACTAGACATTTTGAGATTTGCGGTTCGAGCCGCTTCATCGGCATGAGCGGTCACGGAGTACATCATCATGGCAAATCAACACAGCCAGCATCCTCGCCCCTCGTTCGGTCGAAAGCTGGGTGGAACAATCAGGGTGCGCAACTTGTCATCACTGATATTGCCGCTTCACCCCAGCTTTGAGCGTGCGCCCTTCGGCCTATGCGTGGTTCACCGTTTTTTACTTTATTAGCGCACATTCATAAACGGACATGTTGGTGTAGCTTGTACCTGCCCAAAGCCCCGGCGCAACGACCCAGCGCCGGGGCTTTTTTGTCCGCCTGGTAATCCGCGTGTTTGGGCGGCACCGCGGTGCGAAGCGCGAGTGCGGAGGAACTTGCTGGCACTCCGCCAATTATCTGCATGTCCCAAACAGCACAAGTCGAACCGCCCCTTCTCTCCCAGGACAGCCCGGACGGAGCGTGAACTGCGCAGTCGCCCTCGAAGGTGCGTACGCCGCTCTGGTGTCCTCTTGCATCGAGCAAGGCTGGACGGCTGAAGAGACTGCCACCGCACTTTTCAACCTCGCCAAGGAACGAGCCTAGCTGTGCGTGTTTCGGCATTTCGACGTCGCGGTGTCGGATTATTTGCATGCAAACCAGTTTTACGACGCTATCCTCCCATCCTCAACGGAAGATTCTGGGAGGAATGCATGGCTGCGCATGAGCAACATGCCGTTGAAATCATTAGGGACAAAGAGTGGTCGGTTCGCGTGACGGTCAACGGCACCACCACCACGGTCGCTTTTACATCTGAGAGCTACGCGCGTTCGTTTGCAGACGGTCAGGCGTTCCGACTGGGCGTTCAGGTCGCGGAGATCAAGAAGGCGGCCTAGCTGCGCGCTTGCCCAAAAGCCCCACAGCGATTGAACCTCGACTCACCAAAGCCAAATTAGCCGTTGCGCGGCAAGCGAATAGAAGCGCACGCCCCGGTGCTCGGGAAGCTATTCTTAACCGCGTCCGAAGCAACGGCTTTGGGTGTCTGATATCATGCAGTACGGTGACCACGTCAAACAACTTATGGGGCATGATCAGCATGGGTCCGGTTATCGATTCTAACAATCTGCCTCGCTCCAAGGTTTGGGGTGAGAGCGACCCCGCTGTGCGTTGGCAGGGTGCCTTCGCCCGTTTTGGCGGGAACGGATCAACGGCTTCTTCGACAATTGTATATGAGATCGAGCCAGGGGGTCGACTGGGCTGGCATACTGACGCCACTGAGGAAACCCAATACATAATTGCAGGCACCGGCCTGCTGTACTGCGAGGATGGTACCACTCACCCCGTCGCGCCCGGTAGCGTGTTTGTGTTGCCCACACCATTTCGCCACGATCTTGAGAATACCGGGACCGAAACGCTCCGCGCCGTGGCTTTCTTTGCGGCAGCGATGTTCACGCAGAGCTTCGACCAGGTGATGCTGCCGCCGAGAACCCACGTCCTTGGCACACCGAACCGCGACGGGCAGATCGCCTACTGAGAAGCAAGTCAGAAAAACACAAAGGGCGCCAGCGGCCCGAATGACCGGTAGCTTCGGCACTAAGAAATGGCCTTCGAGGGTCTGGACGCGGAGATGAAGGCCACCTTTGCTGCGCCCCGCTCAGCATAGTGCTCCGGCACTCGGAACGACGCGACGTCTCAAATGCTCAGGGCGAAAAAGGCGCATGATACGAACAGACCGAAGCTGCGGCTCTTCAATGAGGAGCCCCGACACTGTTCGTCACGCAGCCGTCCCGCCGCTCCCACCTGATCTCGACTAGGGCGGCGGAACGGACGGTGCCAGCCCTTGCCCTACAGGCCCGCACCTCTCCCATGCGCTCTGAACGGATCAAACCGAAGCGCCATAACATCTGAACATAGACCGATTGGGGAGATCCCAGGGAGCGGTATGCTGAGATCGTGGCGGGGTCGAGCGGGCCATAGCTGGGAACCTTACCTGGATTGCGATATTTGCCTGCTCCTAGCGCGTGCACGGGTTGAAGTTCGTTTTTCCAGCGAAGCCTGGAGCAATGCAGCGCGGAATCCCGACCGCTTTTGCGGCGCCCATCCTAAAGAACGTGCTAATAAGCGCTGGCAGCTACATCTATGTGTGGCCCTATGCCAGCGGCCGCGACATGGGACAATCGGTGACGCCGATGTTTAAAAGCGTTCCTGAAGCCGTTCAAAGGGATGATCGGCTGTATGAGTATCTTGCCCTTGCGGACGCAATAAGACTCGGAAACCAGCGCGAGGCTGCCCTCGCGGCGGAGCGTCTTGCGGAAAGGCTCGCGCAGAAATGACCAGCATCCAAGGCCAGCTACTAGCAATGCTAAGGGCTGTCGCGGAAGCTCTAGGCGATGACCTGCGCAAGCTCTTGTGTTCGTCGGCGGATGTACGACCGCTCTTTTCATCACCGATGCCATCACGCTCGAGGATGTCAGGGCGACTGACGACGTCGACCTAATTGTCGATCTGGCCGGCTTTTCGGAATGGGCGCAGCTCCTGGAACGGCTTCGAGAGCGGGGTTTCTCGGAGTCACCCAACGACAGTGTCATTTGCCGAACGCATCTTGGCCGGATCAAAGTCGACTTCATGCCGGACGATCCCAAAATCCTCGGATTCAGCAATCGTTGGTATGAAGCGGGTATTGAGACGGCGGTCGATTGTCCGTTGGACGATAAGCTCATCTCCGTCGCCTGACACCGGCACTCTTCGTCGCGACGAAGCTGGAGGCATACCTTGGCAGAGGTGGAAAGGATCTGCTTTCTAGCCGGGATGCCGAGGACATACTCTTGATCGTCGACGGCCGAGAAGAGTTGGTTGCTGAGCTGGGAGGCGCGGAAGACGAGGTCCGTACTCGGCGACCAGTTCAAAGACATGCTTGCAGCCCCAGATTTCGACGACTTTCTGGAAGGCAATATCAGAGGGCCCCAAGGCCGGGTCGAGATTGTGCCATCGCCACCAACGCCTCGATCACTACCGCCATTCGCAATGCCAGCGCCGACTATCTGCTCGCCGTCAAGGCCAACCAGCCGACGCTGCGTACCGAGATCGAATGCTACTTCGATGATGCCTCTGCCATTGCCTCGACAGCGTGTCGATCTCGACAAGGCCCATGGCCGCATCGAGGAACGCACTGTCACCGTCTCGTCGTCTTTCAATGAGCGGGAATTGATAGCGCACGTTCGATGTACAAGGCGACATTTCGTCGTCTGCCTCACGTCATGTAGCCAGTGCTCAGATAATGGACCACTCCCGTCCGTTTACGCAGAGGGGTAGAGGCAGGCACTCGTCCGTGAATACACCGGCCGCCCTTGGTTCGTCTCCGGATCGACCACGTGCACATGAAGCTGCGGCTCTAATCCTAAAGCCCCTGCTCGACGCGCCACAAAAGATAGTGACTGGTTGCCGTGCATCCAACCGGCCTTACCTGCGCGAGCGCTGCCTGATCAGACGAACGAGAAGCCGCTCAACCGGCGAAGACCTCCGACCGGCGCCGAGCAAAATCGTGTTCCGCCACGAGAGCCGCAATGGCTGTCGCGATCTTCGCGCCGCCACGAACGGAAGGTTCGATCGGATTGGCGAAGTCCGCATCCTCATTGCAGACCAGGCGCAGGTCAATGAGCGGCAAACCGCGGGAGAAGACCGACCGGGTGATGACGTCATTGAAGATCGTTAAGGCACTTGCGGCAATCCTGCGACGCTGCGGGTCGGGAAAGCGTGCCTCGTAGATCGTGCATATGGCCGTGGGCAGATCCCGGCTCAGCACCCCCTCGAGCATCCTCATGTAATCCTGCTCGAACTGCTCCCGGACATCGCTGATTCTGTCCAGAGCCTCGGCCACCGAACGAGCCGCCTGATCCAGAAGACCCGCATGACGAAGAGCATCATTGCCACCGACACTGACGACGAGATGGCTCGCATCCTGCGCGAGCCGTTCAAGCTGCCGCTCGACGCCGCTCGTGACAGCACCGTCGACGGCATTGAGAGTTGCACGCCACCCTTCGGGCAGGCGCTCCCGCAACTGCCACGCGACGTCAGGTCCGCCGGCAACATAAGCCGCGTTGTCGAAGATCGAATCCCCAAGAAGGACGACATGCGGCATGGGACGCTCCGTTGAGGCCTCTGCCTCTGATGCATCAGCGACGGAGGTAAGGTGGTAGGCTGTGATGGTGACGGCGAGCGTCGTCAACAGCTCGCGCCGGCTCGAACCGCCTGCAGAACCGTATCGCATGTCAGCCCTCCAGGAACGCCAGAAGCGCCGCATTCACCGCGTTGCTTTCTTCGCGTTGAACCCAATGCGTCCCCTCCTCGAAAGTCTGCAGGCGGCCATCGTCGCAAAGGGCGAGACTGCGCTTGGCCAGCCCGGATTCCAGAGTCTGGTCCTGCATCCCCCACATAACAAGAGTGGGCGTCGTGATCCGCTCCTTCAGGCTCGGGCGAAAGCGCAAGGCGCGATACCAGTTGAGCATGTTGGTCAGCGCCCCCGGCCGCTCCCAAGCCTGCCGATATTCTGCAATCTCCTCTTCTTCGAAGGCGCCTTCCCGGCTGGATGTCATGAGTGCTCGTGCGAGCAAGGCCGAGCGGCGCGCACCCAAAACGGCTTCGGGCAGCAAGGGGATCTGGAAGAAAACCGCGTAACTGCTCCGCAGAAACTGCGTCGGAGATCGTAGGGCATGGGTAAACACCACCTCGGGATGGGGCGCATTCAGGATGACGAGCTTGTCCAGGCGATGAGTCAACTTTGCCCCGGCGGCCCAAGCGACGATGCCGCCCCAGTCATGGCCGACGACGTGAAACCTTCCGATGCCGAGCGCGTCGGCCAGGGCGACGACATCGCCGAGGAGCTTGGGGAGCGTGTACTCGCGGATGCCCTCTGGCTTGTCGCTGGTGTTGTAGCCCCTCTTGGTCGGGAACGATGACCCGATATCCGGCGGAAGCGAGCGTACCGATCTGCCGTCTCCAGCCGATCCAGAAGTCCGGGAAGCCGTGCAGGAGCATGACCGGCTTACCCCCGGCAGGCCCGGCCTGAACGACATGAAGCCGAATGCTTCCGGCGTTGACGAACTGATGTTCAGGCGCGAGTGAGATCATGGCTGGAAACGCGGGTGTCCTAAAACTGATCCAGCGCAATGAGGATTTAGATCAGGCTGCGTCGTCCCGACAACATGCACGCTCAGCCGTCGCATCCCCCCGGCAGATGGGCATGGGAGCCGAAGGTCCAAGTGGAGGCCGGGTAGCGGACTGTCCGGCTTGAAAGGCTCAAGGGCGGATAGCTGCCGATCGGCACTCGTGAAGATCCTATGGGGATGGAAGGCGACCAGCGCTCTGCCAGAGTGAAGTCGCTAAACATCACCTGGAGGTCAGCATGCAAGCCAACACCACCAAAGCCCCGGCCGCTATCCGCGTCGATCTTGCCGCAATATTTGTCTCGTTAGAACTGTCTCGTTAAAAATGGCTCGTGACTTCGCTTTCGCCAGGTGGAGGCGAGAGATTGTCGAGACACCTCGTGTCGGGGGGCGACATTCCGGGTTTGCTCGATCACTTCGCAGAGCTGCAACGAAAGGCGGAAGTGCGGACAGGGCAGCGTTTCCGGGTCATATCAATCCAGGAAGCTGGTCTGGATGGATTCTGGATACATCGGGTCCTCGAACGCGAAGGCATCGAGAGTTATGTCGTGGACCCGGCATCCATTGCCACATCACGTCGCCGCCGGCGGGCCAAGACCGACAGGATTGATGGGGAAGCACTGGTTCGAGCGTTGTTGGCCTACAACCGCGGCGAGCCTCGGGTTTGCGCGATGTTGCGAGTGCCAACGCCGGAGGAGGAAGACCGTCGCCGGTTGGTGCGGGAGCGGAAGGCGCTGACGAACGAGCGGATCAGGCACGTCAACAGGATAAAGGGCCTTTTGTTCAGCCAAGGTGTGTCCGGATACGAACCATTGAAAGGCGATCGACGCAAATGCCTCGATGCGCTCATTACCGGAGATGGGCGTCCACTGCCGCCAGCGCTCATGGCGCAGATCAGCCGCGAGCTTGATCGCATCGAGTTGCTGATCCAGCAGATCAAGGATGTTGAAGAGGCACGCGACGCCTTGCTCGTCGCGGCAGATGAGCCAACACCGGCCCTGCTGCTCAGCCTCAAGGGAATAGGTCCGGAGTTCGCGGCCGTCCTGTGGTCTGAGGGATTATCGCGCAAGTTTGACAATCGACGACAGGTTGCCGCCTACGCTGGTTTGGTGCCAACGCCCTGGCAAAGTGGGCAGATTAATTGCGAGCAGGGAGTCTCGAAGTCCGGCAATCCAAGGCTCCGGTCGACGCTTGTCCAGGTTGCGTGGCTCTGGGTTCGCCATCAACCCAATTCCGCACTCAGCCAGTGGTTCAGGGCGCGAGTCATCCAGAATGGTGGCCGGTACAAGAAGACGGCGATCATCGCCCTCGCTCGGAAACTGCTTGTTGCGCTGTGGAAATACGTGAACGCCGGAGTCGTTATAGAAGGAGCTCTCCTGACGAAACCATCAGCGTAGACGCTAATCGATTCTAATAATCTCCAGGACCGACCAGGGCCTGGCAGATCCTCGGTAGACGAACCGACGAAACTCATGGCCTCAAACAGCCGCCGTTGAAGAATGGTTTCGTCTCTTGGGTTCCGAATCCGCCGCAAGCGGGATCATGGAACAGGTGCATGCGCCCTGACCGAATATAAGGTGGACTGGGTTCGTTCGCGAACCGCGTCACGCTAACGGACCCATCGAATGGATCTACGGATTGCCGCGGAGGTACATGACAATGTCGACGTGATGCCGTTTGTAGTTGACCATCCCCATATAAGAGTTTCGGGCGCCGGCAGGCGTACGAAAGTCCCCGAGGAAGGAACCCGCGGGCCGCAGACGATGGCTATGGGGATTTCGGATTTCGGCAGATGTCGGCGATGGCGTGACCGCCGTCGGGAAGCGCTGGGGTGAATGCGGACCGACCGCTTCGTTGCGCCCTCGCGCGGTGTTGTCGGGACGGTGGGCGGCTGGGCGCGGCTCTGTCGGCGTCGATAATCACCATAGACGTGCGTCGATCCGTTGCCGGAGGCTGAGTGCCTGCAGCTGAAGGCTGAACCATTCCATGCCGGGTCATGGCGTACTGCTCCCGGTCGACGGGGAACCGTGTGGCGGTCCGCGCGGCTGCCTCCGTCGTTCGAACACCTCGATCACGATCATGCGGCCGCCACAGCAGGGGCATGGCGGGCGGAAGTTGTCCGGTTCGTCCGTGGTGTCATCGTCGGACGGTGCGGCGACGTTCAGGAGTTCACGAGCAAGCGCGAGGCTGGCCTTGCGAGCAGAGCCGGCAAGCAGGCCGTAGTGCCGGATGCGGTGGAAACCCTTTGGCAACACGTGGAGCACGAAGCGGCGGATGAACTCGTCGGTAGCGAGCGTCATGACCTGCTGCCGGTCGACGCCGTCGCGGCGATAGTCTTTGTAGCGGAAGGTGACGCCGCTCTCGTCGAGGCGGATGAGGCGGCTGTTCGAGATCGCGACCCGGTGCGTGTAGCGCGACAGGTAGGCGAGGACCGCCTCCGGCCCTGTGAACGGCGCCTTGGCGTGGACCACCCATCGCTTACTGTGAACAGGATTGAGATGACGCAGAAAGGCGCGTCGGTCGGCTACATGGGCCATCGATCCGACGAAGGCGAGCCGGCCCGCGTCGTGAAGCGCGATCAGCCGGGTAAGGAACAGGCGGCGGAAGAGCTTGCTGAGCACGCGCACCGGAAGGAGGAAGGCCGGGCGCGACGATACCCAGCGCTTCCCGTCGAGCGCGATGCCGCCGCCCGGCACGATCATGTGCACGTGCGGATGGTGGGTCATCGCGGAGCCCCATGTGTGGAGGACGGCGGTGATGCCGATGCGCGTGCCAGATGCTTCGGATCGGTCGCGATCGTCAGCATCGTCTCCGATGCCGCACGGAACAGCAGGTCGTAGACCAGCGCTTTATTCTGGAAGGCAATATCGGCGACCTCTGCCGGCAGCGTGAACACGACATGGAAGTAGCCGACCGGCAGCAGGTCGGCTTCGCGCTCGGCAAGCCATGTACGTGCGGCCGCACCTTGGCACTTCGGACAATGCCGGTTGCGGCAGCTGTTGTAGGCGATGCGCCAATGCCCGCAGTCCTCGCAGGCTTCGACATGACCGCCCAGTACGGCGGTGCGATAATGCTCGATCGCCGACATGACCTTGAGTTGCTGCAGGCTCAGGTGCCCTGCATGGGCGGCCCGGTAGGCTGGCCCAGCAGCACGGAAAATGTCGGCGGCCTCGACAGAGGAGTGCACGCTCAGCTGTCGGGCGAGATCTCTGCCTCCTTGAACAGGCCGAGCTTGTCGAGCGGGCTCGTGACCGTGCGCACCGTGCGGGTCGCGACTTTGGTGTAGAAGGCGGTATTGTCGAGCTTGGCGTGCCCGAGCAGGATTTGGATCACCCGGATGTCGGTGCCGTCTTCGAGCAGGTGGGTGGCAAAGCTGTGGCGCAGCGTGTGCGGCCCGACCCGCTTGGCGATGTCGGCGGCCTGCGCTGCCTCGACGACCACGCGATAGAGCTGGCGGGTGCTGATGGGCTTCATCGCATGCTGCCCCGGAAACAGCCAGCCCTCGCGGTGCATCACCCCCTGCTGGCGTCCGACCTTCCACCACTGGCGCAGCAACAAGAGCAGGTCTTGCGACAGTATGGCGTTCCGGTATCGCCCGCCCTTGCCGCGCTCGACACGTAGCAGCATGCGCTCGCTATCGACGTCGGCGACCTTCAGCGTCGACACCTCCGCCACGCGCAGGCCCGCGCCATAAGCGACCGACAGCGCGGCCTGGTGCTTGAGGCAGGTGGTGGCGTTGAGCAGCCGGGCAACCTCGTCGCGGCTCACTACCACCGGCAGCTTGCGCGGGTGCGCCAGACGAACGAGCTTGCGCACCAGATCGGGACGATCGACCGTGTGCGTGAAGAAGAAGCGCAGCGCCGACACGATGCTGTTCATCGTCGGCACGGGAACACCGTCGTCCTGCTGTTCGATCTGGAACCGGCGCAGGTCGTCGGTGGTCGCTGTGTCTGGTGAACGCCCGAGGAACGTCGCCAGGCGTCCGATGTCGCGGAGATAGTTGCGCTGCGTCTCCCGTGAGAAACGCCGCATGTTCATGTCGTCGATCAGCCGCTGACGAAGTGGACTGATAGGTGCATCAGAACAGGATAGGGCATGGTCAGGCTCCTTGTTGAAGAAGCCCGTAATGCTCTGCCGCTGCCGAACCACCCTCAATGCGAGTGCGGCGTCCGGTTCGTGATCTCTACCTCACCCCACGCGCCCATCCCGCGTAGCGGGTCGTTCCTCGGCACCCGTTCTAGTCTTGCCAATCCATCCGTGCGATGGTCCGCAGTCAACGCCGCTCGGCCACTGGGCCGACGGCTGAAAGCAACGTGCGCCGTCAGAAAGCGTTGCCCACCCGTTGATCCGCTACGACCTGCCTCGCAGGGTTCCGTTTTCCGCATGCGAGGCCATCGACCGGCTCGGCTTACATCGGCTTTGGCAAGAGTAATAACCGAGCCCACGTACATCAATGTTTCAGCTCGCCAATTCTCGACAAAAGGGCTGTCGATTTGTGGTCATTGTCCTATTCTCAACATCACCTTGCGCCCGTCGGAAAGGGTTCCCGTTCCTGAGCCAGCTGGGGGTTGTCTGCTAGTCAGCGAGAACACGAACCGGGACGAGAGTTGCCCGCAAACGATCGTTCCTTCTCCATGCGAGAACGTAAGATTGACGGTAGCCGTCCCTCGACATTCGACCGCGGTATTGGTCTGTCCGCTAATAGTTCCGCGCCGTGTAATGCTGTTGACGGAAGCGGTCCCGGAAAAGGAAAGCGTCCCATCAACAGTCTGACCGGAGACTGGTGCGATGATGGTGAGCGGATTTTGCGCCTGCGCGTAGCCGACATCGTCTACGACACCATAGGCAATCACCATTGTCGCTAAGATTTGTTTGGTCGCACCGAGGGCTCCGCTATTGTATCTCAATTGAAGCTAGGCCAGCCCCGCGCGGCGGGCGCCCTCCCGGATCGCGGCAACAGCGGGAGGATTGATGACTGGATAGGAGCCGATAAACCCTTCGGCCGAAATGTCTGGAAATTCTCTCGCCAACCGGTTGGCAATCTTCATTGCCTGAGGTGTTTCGCTGAGCACGGCATGCGCCATGGCCTGGAACAGCAACGTTGCGGGCGAGTCCGGCGGTGCTTGGCTGAACGCGGTCAGGCACTCCCTGTGGAGACCTACAACGAAGCTCGATCGGCCCAGCATGCTATAGTACCAGGAAACATGTGGATTGAGACGGATCGCGCGCTTCGCCAGTTCATATCCTTCCAGCGGGTCGCCTGTCACGAACGCCTTTCCTCCGGCAAGCAAGGCGAGGGTATCGGCATCGTGCGGGGCGGCCGCCAAGGCAAGCTCGTGTTCTCTTGCTGTGGCATCGAGATCGCCCTGCAATGCTCGAAGCTCGGCTAGACATATGCGCGCTTGGGTATCACCCGCGTCGAGCGCCAAAGCTCGTTCGAGGCACAGTTTCCAGCGCTCCTTTGCGGCGGAAGGGTCAGTGGTAAACGCATTGATGGCGGCGACGGCATGCGCCAGACCCAAGACTGTCCAGGCTCTGGCAAGACCAGGGTCGAGCTCGATGGCACGCGTCAGAAGCCGCACCGCTTCCGCATTCGAAGCGTGCGTGTACAAATTGTGCTGCTCGACGCCGAGCAGATAGTAGTCATAGGCACATAGGCTGGCGGGTTGTTTTCGCCGGACAACATCGCGTCGAAGTTTTGCGAGCTTGCCGCAACAGCTAGCAAGGACATTGACGACGTTTTCGGTGACTATGTCCTGCATCGCAAACAGGTCTTCCGCTGATCGATCATAGCGGGCCGTCCACAAATCGACTCCAGTGCGCGGGTCGACGAGTTGGACGCAGATCCGCAGCTGCTGCGCTGCCGCCTGCAAGGTCCCCTCAAGTAGATAATCCGCATTCAGTTCCCGCCCGATGGATCGCACGTCATCGCGCCGTCCCTTGTACGAGAGCATGGTCTGGCGGGCGATGACCGCAAGGTCGGGGTAGCGAGCGAGGTCGACCATGATGTCCGCCGACAAGCCATCGGCCAAGCGGTTCCATGGTTCCTCCGCGCTCAGATTGTCGAAAGGGAGAACCGCAACGACTGTTGGCCCAGATCCCTCTACCGAAAGGCCACAGGAAGGTGCCTGGCCCGTGTCTTGCTCGCGTTGGTCGGCAAGCAAGGTTGCAAGCGCCAATTTGCTGCGAATATCGAGTTTCCGATAGATGGCCGACAGATGGGTCCGAACGGTAGTCGGCGCTATGAAGAGCGTCTCGCCGATTTCACGGTAGGTCATCCCCTCGGCGAATTTTGCAGCGACCACCCGCTCCCGGTCCGACAGACTGGTCAGAGGATTGCTTACGGCGCGAAGCATCGCCTCAAGTCTCCGATCCGCTACGAGTTGTGGCCAACCCGGCACGGCAAAATACTACAGATGCGATCTCGAAAACACTGCATTTGCACGATTCCATGCGACCGCCAGCAATTCTAGGCTTTCCTGTCGACAGGGTTTCGTCGGGTTGCAGAACCCCGATCCATTCTGGAACAGGAGGAATCCATGACAAAGTCATCTATCTTTGCCGCAATGCTGGTGCTGCCTTTGTCGGCTGGACCATGCTTGTCCGAAGGCACGCAATCTGGTGGCATGCTGATTTCCGAAGATGCCATGAGAGCCGTCAGTGCCGAATTGTATTCAGACATTCTCATCCGAACGTGCAGGAACGGATGGCGCTAGCCTCGGAGCCAAATCGAGAACGGCTTCAAACGGCATATCAAGGAGCTGAAATTGCAACTGGTCGATCAGGGTTACACGATGGTGCCTGGTGTGAAAGCGAACAACACCCCCCGGAGTCTCTTCGCAATGGCATTTGTCGCCAAGCGCCAATCTGTCGCCTCGCGCCAGTTCGGCTGTTCCGGCCAATACTGGCTCGACGAGTGACCATTCTGGAGCGCGCAACCGGGGCAGCATATCAGGCAGGTATTGTGGTCAATTGGCTTCCTAGTCTGGTCGTTTCGGCTCGGTGGCCCCTTGAGTTCCAACCTAGATGTTCGGTCTAGGATCCGACGAATGTCTGGAATGGGTCAGGGGCGCGAATTCGGCCAAGGGCGAACGAGCGTCCGCCTGTTACAAGCGCCATTGCCGCGCGAGCGGCTTAGTCCCTCGGGCAGCGGCAAGCAACGTCGTTGCGGCCAAGATGGGCTCACCAGCGGAATGGCACCTTTCTGGCTAGTTCGTTCCAGAACCGGACCGTCCGCTTTCGGCCCGCCTTTCGGTCCTTCAATGCCACCAGTTCTGACCGCCGCTCCTTGACACAGTTGACTGCAAGCGACCCGAGGCAGGGTTCAAAACGAGCGCCCACCAAAGTCACCGCTTATTCTCCATTGGCGTTGTTTGACGTACTTTTATCGCGATGCCCTCAAGTGCAGGCTTTTCGCCGGTCTCCGCTCGATTAAAAAGCGCGCTCGACGGCTCCTGCCATCCTCTGGGAGAGCCTCAATCCTGAACATGCCAGACTATATGATGGATAGCCTCTCGCCAGATATGACCCTGATCCGGAGAGTCCCAGAAGGTCAGCTTAGGGTTGACTCAAGCCGTTGCGCGAACGGCGGCTCTGGAGAAGCGCCAGGAAGGTCCGGAACTGGCGCACGTGGTCGGTTGGTGCGTTCAGACATAGCGCGAACGGCAGGTTTGGAGAACCGTCGGGAACGGCGGCTTATGGCGCTACTTGCTCGTTCCCATCGACGAGACGAATGGCAACGTTCCACCGATACTGTTGAAAAGTCCGCGTCGCGGCTGCCCATGGCATTTGCGTCCGTTGCGTACTTTTGTGACTTGCCATCCCGCTGGCAAGACAGTCGATTTGATGTTTGGTGCGGTTAGGCGAGCGATCCCAGCTGGCAGTTCGTTTGCCGTCCGCTCACTGATCATTGGTTAACGAACGCGTCGGCGCTTCAGAAGGCCTCAGTCGCGCCTTGCCAGTTGGGCGGCGTGGCGAATGGCGTGCACCGCGTCGGGGTTGGTCACGGGATAGCCCGTGATGAAGCGTTCGACCGAAAAGTCCGGGAATTCAGCTTTCAAGCGGGCTTCGATCCTGGCCGCCTCGCCGGCCTCGCCCACGGCCGTATGCGCTAGCGCCAAAAACAACAGCACATTCGGAGAATCCAGCGTACTTCTGCGCAGCGCCGCGATGGCTTCCCTGTGCTTGCCGGCCGTGAACAGGATGCGGCCCAGCATGCCGAAATACCAAGGTGGGGCCAGCGGATTGAGGCGCATGGCGCGCTCGATGAGCGGCATCGCCTCGGCTGGATCGCCAGCGACCAGCGCCTTGCTGCCGGCCAGCAGCGCCAGCGTATCGGCATGGTTGGAGCCATATTCGAAGGCGCGGCGATACGCGCGGTCCGCTCCTGCGAGGTCGCCGAGACATCCCCTAAGATCGCCAAGGCAATTGCAGGCAACGCTGTCCATCGGATCGAGCAGAACCGCGTTTTCAACCGCCGTCCGCCAGTTCTCGATCGAGCCCTGCGCATCGTCGCCGAAGCCGTTGGCGCCCTCGATCGAATAGGCATAGGCAAGCGCGGTCCAGGCCCTGACCAACGTGGGGTCAAGCTCCAGCGCGCGTGAAAACAGGCGTATCGCTTCGGCAGTGCCGGCGCGGCTGAATGTGTCCTGCTGTTCAACACCAAGCAGATAACAATCGTAGGCCCGCAGACTGGCCGGCGGTTTGCGGCGAATCGCGTTACGGCCGACCGTGGCAAGCGCTCCGTAGCTGCCGGCGATCACATTGATGACGCTTTCGGTCAGACTGTCCTGCAGCGTAAAAATATCCTCGACTTGACGGTTGTAGCGTTCGCTCCACAGGCTGACGCCGTTGCCCGCGTCGGCGAGCTCTATCGATAACCGAACCCGCCGCTCGTCGGCGCGCAGCTGGCCCGACACGATATAGGTGGCGCCAAGCGCCTTGCCGTCGGCGGGGAAGTCGGCGGGCTTGCTGCCCAGAGATTTCATGGTGTGGA
Organism: Mesorhizobium sp. M0159; assembly: GCF_040322295.1. Lineage (NCBI taxonomy): Bacteria > Pseudomonadati > Pseudomonadota > Alphaproteobacteria > Hyphomicrobiales > Phyllobacteriaceae > Mesorhizobium > Mesorhizobium sp. M0159. Next base: position 16,429 of record NZ_JAMYTF010000021.1, on the reverse strand, counting down.
AGGCGATAACTGGCAGATCCGCGTAGCGCGCCAGGTCGATAGTGATGTCCGACGACAGGCCGTCGGCAAAGCGGCGCCAGCGCTCTTCCGAATTCAGGCATTCGATGGGGAATATGGCGAGCACGGGAGAGCCGTCTGGCCAAGGTGACAGCCCATCCGTCCCAGCGCTGATAGCTCTATTGATATGCGAGGCAAGCGCGACTTTGTTGCGCACGCCGAGCTTGTCGTAGATCGAGGCGAGATGGGTCCGCACGGTCGACGGGGCGATGAACAGCGCCTCGCCGATCTCGCGATAAGTCAGTCCGGCGGCGAATTTTTCCGCCACCGCGCGCTCCCGATCGGACAGCGCGCCGTGACCCGGCGAAGATGTCGCGATGCGGCCCATGGCAGACCCGATCGGCACGGTTTCAGCTGTTGCCGAGGCAAAATACTACGAATGCAGGAGCCCGAATACAGCATCTGCCCGATCCCAACGCAGGCGCACGCGATGCAAGCTCCCTTACAGCAAAATGGGTTGCAATGGACCGAGGGAGAATCTCATGCGCGCTGTTTCGATTGTGTTGGTATCCGCGATCCTGGGCTTGTCCGCCGCACCGCCGCCGTCGTTCGCAAGCGGATGCAGGCAGCTGCTAGAGTCGGACGTGAAAATCGCCAGCATGCGCTTCTATGCCGACATCCTGGCCAATGCCGCCCGTAACGGCTGGAACTACGCGCCTGAATCGATCGTCAGCGGCTCAAAGCGGCATTTTGACGAGATGAAACTCCAATTAATCGCCGTCGGCTATGAGATCGTACCCGTCGGCGGCCCCCGGCCGCATTGCGGCATGGCAGGCTGATCGCCAAGTCGTTCTGGCACCCGGTTTCAGATCTGATGACATTGTCGCCCCGACGCGTTGGCTAGTTCCAGTAGCGGGATAATTGCCAGGGGCCGTCAATATCTTTGCTTTGACGCAAGAGGAACGTCGTGTCGGAGATTAAGCGATCCGAACGGTCAGGCGATATCGCTTGCTGCACGGACAAGCCGTGACTATTGGTGAGGAAGTCCCATTTTCATCAACGGCTGGCTTCAGCGAGAACACCATACGCGGAATCACCTTCCCTAGTTGTCTTTGCGGCGGACCTGTGTGCGCTTGGCCGGCGTCATCCAAAGCCCACCAGTTCCCAACAGTCGCCGGCCACTTTCAGCGCCTTTCTGGTTTATCACTTGGAACGTCGGCTTTCGACGCGGCCAGCTGGTCGAAGCTCATGCCTGTGCGCGCGTTTGGCGCACTCTGCTGGAGCGAGCAGCTCTACGACTCGAAGCCATAGGCTTGTCACCCAGCTCGTTGTGAGGCGCCCTCTTCATCCCGTGATCCGAACGCCTGACCACAGGCGTGCCGCTCCGGGCAATTGGCCAGTGCGCGCGTCGCCGGCCGTCGCGCGCCGTTGCCGGATGGAGGTAGCATGGCACGACGAGAACTCTCCCGAGAGGAATTGTTTGCGCTGGTTTGGGAGAAACCGACCCGCGAGATCGGCAAGGATCTTGGCCTGTCAGATGTGGCGATCGGAAACTGTGCGCGCGCCTGCAGGTGCCGAAGCCTCCGCGCGGCTACTGGGCCCGCGTAAAGGCTGGGCAGATGTTGCGCCGCCCACCGCTGGCTGCTTTCCGAGAGGAGCTTGAAACCAGACGCCGGGAGGCTGCGCGCCAAAGAGCAGCGGAATCGTTTTCGAAGCTGCAACGGGAGGTCTATTCGGCGGCCCGCTTTGCGGTCGTTCAGTTGCGAGGGTAGCATGACGCAATCTGACCCGGCTAAGACGTTGCGTGCCTATGCAAAGCATCGGCGTGCGCAGGCCTTGATACCGCTTTCTCAATGACATGACATCGTGTAGTCTTTGCAGCTCTGTTCTTGAAGCTAGAGGCCCGGAGAGGCCTTCGCGGGAGAGCGGCAGTGACATCTACATTCGACGCATCCAAACAACGCGCGTGGTACGCACGTCCTTGCGTGCTCTCGACATGTTCACCGAGCTTTCGAGACGAATCAAAGGAGAACACAATGAGGAGGTTTAGCACGATCACTGCGGTTGCGACCCCTTTGTTAATTATCGCGTCTCCCGTTCAGGCCGAGCCGGTGAAGTTTGAGGCGCTTGTCGCGCAGAAGGAAGCCATCCGGCTCGATTTCGCCGATGCGAGCAAGCACTTCTTCTTGCTGGTCCGACGGGAAGGCAAGTCCGAAGGTCAGGGTCCACTCGCCGGCGCGACCGTTCAGGAATATGGCGCTCACGACGTCGTGCCAGGCGTTGGCGGCGAACCGCGCGGCTATCTGGAATTCGCTACGACGGATGGCAACAAGGCCTACATAAAATGGGTTATCCAGGCGGTGTTCGTCCCCGGGCCTGATGGTAAGCCGAAGCTCCTGGACAATGGAGTGTGGCAGGTCGTTGGCGGCACCGGCAAGCTGGAGAAGCTCAAAGGCGCCGGAAGCTTTCGTTTGCTGCCAACCGGTCCCACCGAGCGCCGTTTCGTGATGGAAGGCGAACTCGTCCAGTAGGGATCGCCGTCGAAGACGAAATTACTCGCTGGTTGCCAATCGTCACAGCGCTCGGCCTAAGCTTGACTGAGCGGTTCGAGTCGACTGGGTCCATGGTGCCCACCACATCAGCGTGGGCTTGTCAGCTGATGGCACCACGTGCTCGTTCTGTAGCCGAACGGCAACTTCCCACCCTTCTCCGACCCTCGATTTCGCGCGGGACTGGAGCTCGGAATCGGGCCGCTGTTCATGATATGATCTTTCTACCGTATATCTGTGCCCCTTTAATGTTCAGGGGCGTTGTAGTCGTGTTGCTGTCCGCAAAGAGCCATCAGTGCCGGTTGCCGCGAATGTCGGCTATCAGGCAGCGAAATGTGAAGGGCAACTCAGGGTCACAAAGCGACGCTTCAGCCCGCGTCGCTCTGTCCGTTGTCGCAGGTTCTCACAGGTCGATCTGTTCAGAGATCGCCAAAGCGTCGTCCCCTTTGATGCCGAGATAGCGGACCGTGCTCTCAAGCTTCGTATGGCCCAGGAGCAGTTGCACCGCGCGAATGTTTCCCGTCTTCGTGTAGATCTGCGCGGCTTTCGTACGCCTCATCGAATGAGTTCGGTCCAGGTCGTGCCGGACGCGCGCTTTGTTCAGAATTTCGCCCTGCTCGGCCAGATCCTGCGTGCCGTAAATCGAACGCGTGAACATCAGCTCATGGTGGATCAACACCGCCTTAGGCTTGAACAGCATGATGTCGAACGTCTTCGGGTCGTCGATGAGGCCAAACCGACCCTGCGGCGCGATCAGCTCGGCAATCTCGCTGACATGCTTTTCGGTGTGCGTCGTCGAAAAGACAAAGGCTGGCGCACCGATACCAAGTGCGGCGAATTCAGCGGCAAGCGGTTTGGAATGATCAATGACGTGATTGGCGCCGAGCGTTTTGACCATGCCTGCGTGTCGGAGCGCGATGCCGTGGCGATCACGGTGAGATCGGTGCACTGGCGTGCGATCTGAATGGCAATTGAACCGACGCCGCGCGCTCCCCCAACGATGAGGATCGCGGGCGCCGCACCTGGCACAGCCCTGTGCACGTCGAGGCGGTCGAAGAAGGCTTCCCAGGCAGTGAGCGACGTCAGCGGCAGTGCTGCCGCCTCGGCCCAGTCCAGCGATTTGGGCTTCTTGCCGACGATGCGCTCATCGACGAGATGGAACTCGGCATTGGCGCCCGTCCGAGCAATTGAGCCGGCATAGAATACCTCGTCGCCCGGCTGGAACAACGTGACCTCAGGGCCTACGGCGCCGATACTTGAGACGCAGATAAGTCGTATCTGCGCGGTCCGTCGGCGGGGCATTCTGCGTCAGGAGACGCGGGGCGTGAGCAGGACTTCCAGGCCGATGTTGCGGTACATCTCACGGCGCATGCGGTCGGCGACGCCATTGACGATCTCGGCCCCGTCTTGCGACGGATCGACGTGGACCCGGAACGGACGCTTGCCGAAGGGCGCGCCGACGACGCGAACGATCTCGCGGGCCACTTGTGCCGGATCGGCGTCGGCGGGTTCCAGGCCCGCTAGGCCCTTCAGCGCTTTGTCGGCGATCCCGGCGTAGGGGCCGGATTCATACTCTGCGACTCGGACCGTATCGGACGGCGAACCGGAGTGAGCGAAGTGGTTGGTGCCCTTGGTGAAGGCGCCTGGCACCATGATCGTCGTCTCGATGCCCCACAGGGCCAGTTCAGTCGAATAGGACACCGCCAGGGCGTCCATGGCCGCCTTGGCGGCGAAGTAGGGCGCCAGGAAGGGCGGCGTGCCGCCGCGCGTCGAGGACGAGCCGACCCAGACCAGCAGACCCTTGCCCTGGCCGCGCATGTGCGGCAGCGCGGCGCGATTAACCCGCTGCGCGCCCAGCACGTTGACGTCGTACTGCTGGATGAACTGGTCCGGGGTGAAGGCCTCGGCAGGGCCGAATACCATATGCCCGGCATTGTGGACGATGACGTCGAGCCGGCCTATGTCCTTCAGAACATGAGCGATACCGGTCTCCGCCGAGGTGTCGGACTGGACGTCCAACTCGATGGTGCGCAGGTCGAGGCCATGCTCCTTCGACCAGGCGGCGACTTCGGCGACGCGAGGAGCGTTGCGGCCTTCGGTCTCGCGCATGGAGGCATAGACCGTGTGGCCGGCTTCGGCCAGGGCGCGTGCGGTCATGAGGCCGAAGCCCGACGAGGCGCCGGTGACGAGGATGACTTGCTTGGACATGGTGATGGTCCTTCTTCTGGATTTGGATGAACTTATGGCTGTGTTGTGGTCTTTGGCGGTCGGCTGAGATCAAATGATCCCGCCATTGGCGCGCAATATCTGGCCGTTGATCCAGGAGCCGTCTGGCCCCGCCAGGAAGGCGACGGCGTTGGCGATGTCTTCGGGCTGGCCGAGACGTTCAAGCGGCGCCAGCTTCGCGAGGCGGTCGATCAGCTCCTGCGGTTTGCCGTCGAGGAAGAGCTTCGTGGCGGTCGGTCCGGGGGCGATCGCGTTGACGGTGATGTTCCGGCCCCGCAATTCCCTCGCGAGAATGGGAGTCATGGCCTCGACCGCGGCCTTGGTGCCGGCATAGACGCCATAGGTAGGCTGCAGCAGCCCCACGACACTTGAGGAGAAGTTGACGATCCGACCACCGTCGCGCAGGCGCTTGGCCGCTTCGCGCAGCGTGTTGAACGTGCCCTTCAGGTTGATCGCGATCTGGCGATCGAACAGCGCATCATCACTCTCAGCGATCGTCGCCAGATTCATGATGCCGGCATTGTTGATCAGCACGTCAACGCCGCCGAAAGCGGTCTCGGCGGAATCGAACATGCGGCGTACGGCTTGTGCGTCTGAAATATCGGCCTGCGCAGTAACCGCCCGCCCGCCGCCCGCCGCTTCGATCCTGGCGACCACCGCATCCGCCGAGGCGGCGTTGCCGGCATAGTTCACCACCACGGTGAAGCCGTCCTTGCCGAGGCGTTCGGCGACGGCCGCGCCGATGCCGCCCGAGGCGCCGGTCACGATGGCAACCTTCTGTGTCTGATTGGTCATTGTCTGTCTCCTTCTGTGGGTGTCGTTGTGGCTCCTGATGACAGACAGATGCACCTTTCGCTTATGCAGATAATCATGCATTATCCGGCATCACTATCCGACAGGTCGTATTATGGATCGTTTCGACGCCATGCGCGTCTTCACTCGCATCGTCGAACGCAGGAGCTTTACCAAAGCTGCCGATGACCTCAGTCTGCCGCGTTCATCCGTGACAGACGCCGTGCAAGGGCTGGAGGCGCGGCTCGGTGTGCGGCTGTTGCAGCGGACCACCCGTCAGGTCAGCCCCACACTCGATGGCGAGGCCTATTACCAACGATGCGTCAGCCTTATCGCTGACCTGGAGGATGCCGAGGGCGCTTTCGTCGGCGCTAAGCCGTCAGGCCTCATCCGCGTGGACGTGCATGGCACGCAAGCGCGGCACTTCCTGTTGCCCGGTCTGCCGCGCTTTCGCGAAATGTACCCCGACATCCGCCTGCATTTCAGCGAGGCGCATCAGCCCGTGGACCTGATCCGGGAAGGGTTCGACTGCATCCTGAGAGCGGGCGAGCTGGCCGACAGCGCGCTAATCAGGCGGCGGCTGGCTATTCTGGAGCGGGGCACCTTTGCCAGTCCGGACTATCTTAAGCGGCTGGGCACGCCGAACACACCCGACGACCTTAATGGCCATGAAATGATCGGGCTGCTTGCGCCCGACACGACCGAGGTCGTCCCTCTCGCTTTCCTTGTGAAAGGAAAAGTGAACCGCATCACGCTGCCTGCCATGATGACGGTGACCGGCCCGGAGACGAACGTTGCCGCCGCCGGTCTTGGCCTTGGGCTCATTCAGGTGCCGCGCTATCGTGTAGTCTCGGAGCTGGCGAGCGGCGCGCTTATCGAAGTCTTAGCCAACTTCCCACCGACGCCCTTGCCAGTTCACGCGCTTTATTCGCACAAGCACCAGCTGTCGCCGCGGCTGCGAGTGTTCATCGACTGGGTGGCGGAGCAATTCCGCGACAAGACTGCACCGAAAATATGATACCTTCCCCCAAGGGCGCAGACGATGCTCCGATTGTTTGCAATTATCGGTCGATTCGTGAATGGCAACCTGGGCACCAGACGCAGCCTAGTCGTCACTGCCGCCAACGATCTGCCCGGTGGGACGCCCGCGGGCTCGCGCATTGGCGGCCACTATCGCGCAGATTCATAGCGGCGTTAGAGGGCTATAGAGTAGACAAAGTTCTCATCTTCATCCCGCACGGCCCGCCGCGAAGTGGCCTTATGTCAAGTTTTCCGCTGATAGCGCGCATTGTGCTGCGGACACCGGGAGTCCGAATAGGGTCAAAGGCGTGAATTTGAGACGACATCACGGTCTCAATCAGCGCGGATAGAGATTTCAGTTTCGAACGGAAACGGGAAGCTGAAATAGCTGGCGGATTGTCGGTGCAATGAAAGAATCAGCCCAGCGAGCTTTCAGCCACGTCCAGGCGAAAAAGACGGAATTCGGCATTTGCGCGCGGTTTCGACATTTCGAAAATACACGTCGAGGTAATCGACCTCCGTGGCAATCGAGTCGAGGCTGAGGTTGCTGCCGCTCGCGCAGGCGATCGTTCCGCAAAACAAGTGAAAGAAGCGCGCCTCCCCTAGCTTTGCGGCGGGGATAACCCATCAGTTCACTCTTTGTTCTTTTCCGAAAACGCTTGGCGAGATATAGTCTGGGGTGTCCTAAAATAGATTCCTCAGGGAGCAGCGCGCAGATGACCATCCAGCCCACCAATACCATGCTGCAGGGGGACAGGATTCTCAATGAACCGACCATCAGCTGCCCAAGCTGCAAGACGGAAATCAAGCTCAATGAGTCGCTCGCCGCCCCTTTGATTGCCGCCACGCGTGAAGAATACGAAATGCGCCTGGCGCAGAACAAGGCATCGATGGCTGCCAGAGAAGAGGAGCTTAAGCGCCAGCAGGCCGAGATCGCCGCCGCCAAAGAGGACATCGGCAACCAGGTGGCTGAGCAAATCAAGCTTGAGCGTGCCGGAATCGCGATCGAGGAGGCCCGCAAGGCAAAACTGCTGCTGTCGGTAGACCTGGAGGATAAGGATAAAAAGCTGGCTGAGCTGGAGGCGACGTTGAAGGCGCGTGACGAAAAGCTCACCGAGGCCCAGCAGCAACAGGCGGAATTCCTGAAAAAGCAGCGTGCGCTTGACGACGAAAAGCGCGAGATGGCGCTGATCATCGAAAGGAAGATCCAGGAAGGACTGGACGCCGTTCGAGTCAAGGCGAGGTCGGAAGCCGAAGACGGCCTTAAAATGAAGGTTGCGGAGAAAGAAGAACAGATCGCCGGCATGCAGCGTCAGATTGAGGAGCTGAAGCGTCGTGCGGAACAGGGTTCCCAGCAGCTTCAGGGTGAAGTGCTGGAGCTCGAGCTGGAAGCCCTCATTGCCAGCCGGTTCCCGATGGACATCATTGAACCGGTTGCCAAGGGTGAGTTCGGCGGAGATGTCCTGCACCGCGTGGTCGGACCGGCCGGCCAGCCATGCGGCGCCATTTTATGGGAATCGAAACGCACCAAGAACTGGAGCCAGGGTTGGCTGGGGAAGCTCAGGGCGGATCAACGGGCGGCGAAAGCGGATATCGCGCTTATGATCTCCGAAGCTCTGCCTCCCGGTGTGGAAACCTTCGATCTTCTGGACGGCGTCTATGTCGCCCATCCCAAATGCGCGATGCCGATCGCAATCATGCTCCGGCAATCCCTTATCGAGCTGGCGAACTCCCGCCTCGCCCAGGACGGCCAAGCTACCAAAATGGGGCAGGTCTATGGCTATCTGACCGGTCCGCGGTTCCGCCATCGCGTCGAGGCCATCGTCGAAAAGTTCTCTGATATGCAGGAGGACCTGGCCAAGGAACGCAAGGCCTCAACACGCCTGTGGGCCAAGCGGGAGGCTCAAATACAAGTCGTAATCGAATCGACCGTCGGGATGTACGGCGATTTGCAAGGCATCGCTGGAAAGGTGATGCAAGAGATTGAGTGCTTGGAGGTCCTGGCTATTGAAGCATCTCCGCCCGGTGCCGGATAGGCAATCGGTATGCAGCTCAACAGGAAAACGATTGGGCAATCTGGAGCGGCTTCCCCAGACGTAACCATCGAACTTCTTCAGATGGCGTAAGCAAAAGAAGTCCGCCGCACCTGAGGCAAACATCGTCGGCCGATCGCTGTGGCCGACGTCTATAAGGCGGTCTCGCAGCAAATCCGGGAGATCTTCGCCGAGCACACGCCGAAACTGTTCGCGCGCCTGCAGGTGCCGAAGCCTCCGCGCGGCGCTGGTTTCAAGCTCCTCTCGGAAAGCGGCCAGCGGTGGGCGGCGCAATGTCTGCGACGAGCGACCGGTGCAGCCTGATCGCGTGCGCAAGTCCGTAGGAGCGGAGGATACGTTTGCGCGGGATCTGTTCACGATAGCAGAGGCACGCGAAGGGTTGCGTCCGCTCATAGAAAAGGTGTGGCGGTATTGCGAACACAACGAAATCTCTGGGCGCGCGGTGACGCTCAAGGTCAAGTATGCCGATTTCCGCCAGATTACGCGGCGTCGCACCAGTGAAACCGACGCGATCTGTCCGGCCGCGGTATCGATGTCCGCGCGGCACAACCTCGGGGAAGCAGGCTGCCAGACCTCGACGCGGACCTCGCGGCTCAGATCCTTCTCCTCATCCAGGGTCGCGCCCAGGACTGGTCCTGGAAGGTAGGATAGCCACACGCTGGGGAACCTCCGTCCAGAGCAGTGCGGCGAGGCTCGTGGAACGGCTGCTACCATTGGCGCGAGCGCAGCTGCTGCTGTTCGAAACCGAAGGTACGCGGCACTCCTACGTTGCGAACGGGCCTGTCATTTTCGTGCGTCTGACAGCGCAACTGCAGGAGCGGATCGCGATGCTTGCCAGAATGGTGCGGGACCAAAAGCTCCAGCATGTGGTCATGCCGTTGATTGCAGCCGATCATGCGTGGTCGGCGCATCATCTCCATGGGCCGGAGTCGCAGCTGTTTCTGGACAGCTGGCTGTGCGTTTCGGCAAGCGAGATCTGGGTCGAATGGAGCCGCAAGCCTTGGCGCGAGGAAGATCCGCCGGTGCGGTTCGCTACAGGTCCTATAGGCCTGCGCGCCGTCATGCCGATTGATTTCATGCCTGTCCGAGAGGCCGCTCTGCCGGCGGCGATTTCCGCTGCAACAGTCAAACCATATCACAAGCGCCTTCGCGCACTTCTGGAAGCCGAGCGGGTCATGAGATGATGAGCCGTGCCGCCTATGAGATGGAGCGGGAAGTTCCTGGCGAGATCCTGGCTGTGGCGGACCGGATCTGGTTTGGGGAAAAGAGGCCCTTTCAGACCGCGCGGGAGGCTTGGCGGTATGTTGAGGATGAACTGGAACGCTGGGAGAAGGAGCTCGAGGCCGGGCGATCTGATTTGGCCCGATCGATCCTCGGAATCAGGCCCGGAGACATCGTTGCGTCGCAGAGCCGCGGCGGGCTGTTGCGGCTTTTGGTCATCGGGATTTCGCTCTACCCCAGCGACGGGCATGTCACCTTCGTCGTCCAGGGGATTCGTTTTCGCAAGGACGGCACACTCGGCAAGTTGCACGAAACACTGACTTGTCATTCAAAGACGAAGGCAAGCGGAGGCAAGATAGGCAAAGGTGATTGGGCGCCGGTCAGGGAGGCAACCAACGATTTCGGCGGCACCCTCCAACATTCCGTCCATCCGGTCGGAAGCGCATGGTTCAGTTCAACGCTTCGACTATCAGTCGCAAACTACACATCACAAGGTAGTGGATATTCAACTCACTTGCAGATTACCCCACTGGTCACGCGGCGTCCAATATGTCCGACTCCGCCTCAAGTATTTCCACAGAATAGGGACAGCGATCGCGCGATCCGATCCCGATAGCCCTTGTTGTACCTTAGACCCGACTCGATGTTTTGGATTTCCTCAGCGGCTAGCCCGCACGCCACCGCCAAGTCCTCGATCGAATACCCAAGGTACTCACGATAAGCGCAAATGATATGGATCCCCTCCGACATAGCTGCCAAGACTGTCCCGGGAATGCGCGAATCCTTCATAGACACCTCCAAGAACAACAGGGATGCCTAACACAATCGGGAGATTTCCTCCCGACCTGGCGATCCCAGCAAATGAAATAAATGGACGTCGATTCGGCCGGATCGGCCTCGTCCATGGAAAAGGCCACCTGAATTGGCCGCCAGGTCGGAGTATGGCGGTTCACCTGGTTCTGATCAAGTCCAAGAGCCTGCCTGCCCTAAGATGGCCTGACCGGCTGTACCGCTCGCTTCCTGCGCGATCACCCGCGGTCCATCATAGCCGATGGACTTCTTGAACAGGAACTCGAACTCGCCCATGCCGCCGCGTCCAGTGGCTGTTCGAGGTACCGTCCACCGAGGCGGACGCTTTATTCCATTGCTGACCATTGTCCAAAAGCGCTGTTAACCAAATTTTCTCACCCGCCAATGCTTATTCGCGCGACTGAAGGGGTGAGGTGATCGATGTGTGATTCAAACATAAGCGCGTTTCCGCTGCATCGGCGGCGGAAGTTGGTCGAAGGGATCGCCCGGGTCCTAGAATCAAAGAACGGGGAGGACGCGAACGCCTTCTGGCGCAACACCGCTAAGGCAATTCTCGTTCAACTGTCCGAATCAGGAATTGCACCCGGGGTCGCCGAACAGGAAGTTGGAACGCTTCTTCATGCTGTCTTGGGCGATATCGCCACCCGCAGTGCTGCGAAACTTGCACAATAGCATCGGCTCACGACGAAGGATTGCCGCATAGAGACGCCCCGGGGCTCAGCAAGCGTAGCACCACTGCATCCGTCAAATGCAAGGTTTCTCAGTGCGGATGAAAAGATCACCGCGTTCGTCGAAATCATGCGCGCGGATGTGCTCTCGGGCGAGATACGGTTCCGCTTCGCCTGTCCGGCGGTCATCGACCAAATCGAGGTAGGCGATGCGGAAACCCGCATTCATGGAAGGCCGACGGACCTTTTCCACGAGCTGAACCGCAAAACCAAGCCGTTGAGTTCCACACTGCACTCTTATGTAACAGACCCAAGGTTGATTGACGATCCTGTCCCAGGTCCACGCGGTCCCGAACCGGCACAACGCGCCATGAACTGCCGTTCGGCGTAGGCGGCCCAATGGCGGAGTTGGCGCGAAGCCGACATTGGTAGCCGCGCATGGTGAGTCCTGCTCTCGATGCAACAAGTCCCGGATTGCGTTTGGGCGGCGGTTTGGGACGGTTCGCGTGTGTCACGCCGAATGACTGGCACAAAGAGGTATTTCACGGTGCGTTCGCGCGTCAGCAACAGCGCCTTCGACGTGTCCATATCGGGGTCGCGGCGGGTTCAGGTGTAGAGATTGAACTCGTCGCTAGTGCTCAGGATGATGCGAGGGCCGCCTTCGCTGACTTGCTCCCTGAGGCGGGCGACAGTAACCGCCGGGGTTGGGACTCGTCTGAGCATTGTAACCAGAAGCGATAGTCGTTTATTTCCTCTCACAGATGTAAGCGGTTGACAGATATTTAAGACCAACAGGAGGCCAGATAAATTCATATTGGTGTTTCAGATATTTGCATTCGGCCTCTGAAACCAACACCTTGGGAGGAAAGCCATTTTCATGATTGCCGGCTACTACGGTGCCGTCAAAATTTAACAGAAGGGTAATTAAAAGAAACTGTTCCATCGCTATCCCCTAATCTCCCTGACATGGTCAGGGCCGCAGAGTTTCGCGATGCGGGAATCCGCTTTTGCAGCCGTTTGCACTGCCAAAAGAAGAGCGAGCTCGATGATGAGCTTGGTGCGATTCATGTCGTCCTCCGTCCCATCCAGTGCTGCTGGGATCGCTTGGAAGCGACGGCCGAATGGGCTAGAGTTAGGAGGCGCGCCAGGTGGGTGAAATGTCCCGAACGGCCCCTGAAATTGACCTGAAATCTGCTGAAACGGTCAAGTTTCGCGGTTTTGTCTTCCTGACGAAAAGCAAAGAATTCCGAACCGTCGAAGGCAAAGCGATCAGTCTTCGCAGCCAGTCCGCCGAGGTGCTCTCCGTGCTCGCGGCGCGACCGGGCGAAATCGTGTCCAAGGATGCGCTGATGCAAGCGGTTTGGCCCGATACCTTCGTGACCGACGACAGCCTCACTCAATGCATTGCCGATATCCGCCGCGCCTTGGGGGACGACGCGCACGTCATCGTGGAAACCCTCCCCAAGAGAGGCTACCGGCTGAATGCCAATCCGTCGGACGCGGCGGACGCAAACGCCGCAGCCGGCACGAAACGTGCCAAGACACGATTCTCGCAGCGCGGCTTCATTCTTGCTGCAATCGTTCTCGCTGCGGCAGCGATCGGCGCATACTACGGCGCGGAAATATGGCGAGCCGCTCCAGTTCCTTCGAGCGACATGCCGAGGATTGCGATCCTTCCCTTCGACGACTTCAGTACCGGCGCGGATAAGGGATATCTCAGCGATGCCGTCGCCGAGGGGATCATCACCGAGCTTTCGCGGAGCAAGACTTATGCCGTCATCGCCCGAAACTCGAGCTTCAGGTACCGCGACCAGCCGGTCGACACCAGGAAGATCGGAGATGAACTCGGCGTCGACTACCTGCTCGAAGGCAGCCAGCAGAAGGTCGGAGATCGGCTGAAAGTGACCGCCCAGTTGCTGAATGCGCATGACGGATCGCATGTCTGGGCCAACACCTACAACCGGGAGATTGGCAATTTTTTCGTCATCCAGGAGGAAATCATCCGCACGCTTGCGGATCGGGTCGGGCAGAGAATCCAGCGCCCGCTGCCAAGGAGTGACGCCGCGCAGGTCAGCGCGCTGCGCTATTACCTGATGGGAAGGGCCGAGCTGATGGGAAGGGCCGAGATCAATTTCTCTGCCGCGGGGAACGATCTGCTAAGGCAGTTCAGCCTCAAGGCGATCGAAGCGGATCCGAACGCCCAGTTCGGCTATATCGGGATGGCCTGGTCCTATCGCCATGACGCGGTATTCTGGCACAAGCAGGAAAATAACCCCGACGAGGCGTTGAAGCGGGCCGCCGAATACGCCGATAAGGCTATTCTACTCGCTCCCGACGATTCCGAGGCGCATAACATCCGCGCCAGCATCCACACCGAAGCCGGCGAGATGGAGCAGGCCCTTGCCCGGTACGATCAGGCGATCGCCCTGAACCCCAGCGACTCGAATATCCTCGTCATGAGTGCAGGCGTGCTGCTGAATGTTGGCCGCACGGACGAAGCGATCGATCGGATCGAGCAGGCCAAGGGCATCGATCCTTTTTACCCTGACTGGTTCCACTGGCAGATGGGCTGGGCGCTCTACGAAAAGAACGATTGCGGGGCTGCGCTGACGGCGATGCGGAAAATGTCCAGAATCCCGAGCGGCGCACACCGAATGCTTGCGGGGATCCACGCTTGTCTGGGAAACAAGCGGGAAGCAAAGGAAGCACTTGCGGTTTTCCTCAAAGACTCGCCCGGCGACTCCATCAGCAAACAACGCAGGCAGTGGGAGAAGAACTACCTCGCCGCCGGGGCCCTCGAGCGCTGGATCGGACACATGCGGTTCGCGGGGTTGCCGGACTGAACGGCTGTCCGGTTGTGGCCCGGCAGAAGTCCGATAGGCCGAATAAAAACCGTTGAAGCCTTTGTGTTGTGGACGGTGGTTGCCCTCAAAGCAAGATCATCCTTCATAGGAATATTGGGTGCGGGAAAGTCGGCATTGGGGCCGACTTGCGCCACAGTACGCTCGCACCCCAACTTCTGGAACGGGTCATGGCCGTGAATTGACCCGGAGCGAGCGAGCTTCCGCTTAGGGTCGGTCTTTCGCGTTCCCTCAGAATCGCAAGAGCGTGGGGTGAGCGGTACTACATCGACCCGGCCAAACGCCATTCCAACCGCTGATCCGTCTCGACGGCTTTCGGCCGCGTCGGACGTTTCGCTAGGTCGCTTCGCCCGGCTTATGGAAGTTCGATCTCGCCGTCCACCACGTGGTTGAGGCCGGTGCCTTCCGCCGTCAGCGTCATGCGGACCTTCAGCTTCTTGCCGCCGATTTGCCCTTCGCGCACCGTCTCCTCGATCTTGCGCTGGGAGGTGACGCCGACTTCCTTCAGGAACTTGCGGATCGACATGTTGACGGCGTCTTCGCTCATGGCGAAACTCCTCTGTGTCCGGAAGGGATTGTAAGGGAAGGCAAGGGATCAAGGAAGCAGCACGGTGACCTACGGTTTTATTGAAATAGACCTCGAGCCGGGAGGAGACGTCGGGTCCTTAAACTTGATCGACCCCTGGCAGGAGGAGTGGAACCGATCGACGTCTTGCGCAGAAGGAGCACGATGACGGCCATCTCGGCCTTGATCTGACCGATCAGGAAAAGAGTGATCTGATCGAGTACCTCAAATCGATCTGATCAGCACTCGGCGCTTCTTTGGGTTCGATTGAGAGGAAAGATCATTAAAGAAGATCGTGGTGAGATAAATTGCGGGTCGGCACAACGTGAGCCAGGCCAAGCGCTGTGCTGGGCACACGCGCCTTACTGTAGCCGTTCCGAATCACGTTCTGTTCACTCTAGCTAATATAAGCTTTGTACCGAGTATTGACTGGGTGCGTAAAATTGTAAGTACCGGCGCCGGCCGCCTCGAGTTCATACCGCCTATGGAGCCCAAGCTGGTCGCAAAGCCGCCCGAGGGCGAACACTGGATTCACGAGATCAAGCTCGACGGCTACCGAACCCAGATCATCATAAAGAGCCCTGACGATATTCGCGCATTCAGCAGCAGCGGAGCGGACTGGACCAGGAAATACGCAGGCATCATCGAGGCGGCCCGGATTCTCGACGTAGAACGCGATCTTCGAGGGCGAGGCGGTCGTCACCGGCGCGAATGGCCTGCCCGATTTCGACGCACTGCAGAAAGCCGTCCACAGCGATCCGTACGCCACGATCCTCGGCGCCTTCGATATCATGCATCTCGACGGCCACGATCTGCGCGACATCGGATGCAAGGCGCGCCGGGAGCTTCTTTTCGGCATCATTAAGTCGAACAGCAGGATCCAGTTCAGCGAGGCGATACCTGGCGACCCCAAAGCCATCTTCTATCTCGCCGACAATGCGGGGCTAGAAGGGATTGTCTCCAAGCGCGCCGACAGCCCGTATCGAAGTGGCCCGACATCGAATTGGCTGAAGACGAAGAGCTTCACGGTCCAGGAATACGAACTGCTGGGCGTCGAGCGTGAGCCGGGCAAGGCGGCATTCGCCTTACTGGCCGAGCCAGGCACCGGGAAGTATGTCGGTTCGGCGTTCATCAGTCTGGGCCGCGACATGAAGGAACGGCTGTGAAAGCGGGTCAAGGAACATGCCGGCCCGCTCCGGGCGGCATCAAGAAGCGACCGGCGACGCAGTGGGTTGGGCCAGGCGTGAAGCTGCGATCAAGCACCTTCGTGGCGAACATAAGTATATACGCCATGCCTCGCTGCTTGGCTTCGGCGACGATCCGGAGCGTCCCGGAAAATAATGACGAGCCGCTTCGCTGCGGGTCAATCAAGTAACCGATACAATCCGCTGATTGATTAAATTCGTTGTCACGACGAGGCCAAGCGTTGCCTTCGATATCGGCTCTCAGTCCAACACGGAAGCAAGCGAACCTCAAATGCAGTCTGTCTCACAACACTGCGCTGGCTAAAGCCAAGTTCAATTCATCAGTCGCGTTGCAGAATTCGTTGTCAATAAGGCACTTGCGCCAGCAAGATAAATCGAGCCATTGCCGTTCATCTCGATCCGGTTGACCACAAAGATGCGAGGCTTACTGTCGGTCGACAATGCACCGCCACCTGTAAGAA
>NZ_JAMYTF010000020.1:0-110192 GCF_040322295.1 Mesorhizobium sp. M0159 | reverse complement strand
GGGGGTGTCGGCGTGCCCGCAACTACGCCCCGACTGGGGGGCCCGTTGCGCGCGTACGGGGGTCGGGGCCCTGGCCGCGGTGGCCGCGGGCCGGGTCGGCAGGATCCTGTCGGACGCAAGATCGAGGCGCGGTTCGATTGGCTGGTAGGGAGAGGCCCGATCGCTGGTGTTGGGTGAAGGCACGGGTGCGCCGAGCTTTTCCGGGGCAAGGCCGGCCTCGCGAACCTCTTGCGCATAGATCGCGCCAAGGGCGGCGCCTTGGGCGATCAGCTCGGCCTCGGTCTGCCTGATCAGCTGGTTCTCGTAGAGCCGGAAGAAAAACAGGCCGGCCAGCGGCAGCGCCATCACCATGATCAGGATGGCGATGACGACCGTGGCGAGGCGAGGCCGCCATTTGCTGCCAATCAGTTCTTGGGCGCTCACGCGCCGCATCCGCCCAGCCGAAAACCGACGCCGTGCACGGTCTCGATCGCATCGACGCAGCCGACGGCCGCCAGCTTGGCGCGGATATTGCGGATATGGCTGTCGACGGTGCGGTCTGCGACATGGATATTGGCCGCATAGGCGTTGGCCATCACCATGTCGCGGCCAAGCACATACGCCGGCCGCGCCAAAAAGCCTTTCAGGATCGCGAATTCGATCGACGTCAGCGCCAGCGGCTTGCCGTCGAAGCTGGCTGTATGGCTTGCCGGAACCAGCAACAGTCTGCCATGCGAGAATTGCCGGTCGTCGGCTGGTTCCGGCGTGGGCCGCGCGCGGCGCAGGATGACGTTGACGCGGGCGACCAGCTCGCGCGGGCTGAACGGCTTGGTGACATAATCATCGCCGCCCATCTCCAGCCCGAGGACGCGGTCGATCTCTTCATCCCGCGCGGACAGGAACAGCACCGGCAGGTCGGATGTGTGGCGCAGCCGCCGGCACACTTCCAGCCCGTCCATTTCCGGCATGCCGATGTCGAGCACGACGAGATCGGGCGCATGGCGCTCTATCGCCTGCAAGGCAGCCGCGCCGTCCGGCACCGCCAGCGTTTTCATGCCGGCCTTTTCCAGCGCGAAGCAGATGATTTCGCGAATGTGCGGGTCGTCGTCGGCGACCAGTATGTGGTGCGGCATCAAATCAGCGGCCCGGCATGAAGGGTTCGGACATCGGAGGAACCACGAACGGGCCACGCCTGTCGAGGGCGCGGTTGAGCCGCCAGTCACGAAAGCTCCAGCCCCGCCAGCTTTCCTGGCCGGCGCGGAAGCGTGCTTCGTCCTGTGCATACCAGCCGGCGAGTTCGCGGATGGAGGCATCCTCCGCGGAAACCGTCCTGCTCTGGTGCTGGACGAAGCGATCGAGCGCCGGCAAGGCGCCGGGCCCGAGCGAGCGCAGGTACCAGACGTCGAGCTGGGTGCCTTGGCCGGTCATTTCGAAGCAATGGTCGACATTGTAGTTGGCAATCAGCGCGGCAAAGTTGATGAACGAGCAGGCATAGAGCGTCGCCGATAGCGTCAGAAGATTGGCGGCAAGCAGCCATTCGTTGGACTTTTCGCGCGCGATGCGGGCTATGATCAGGACAAGGCCCGCCGCCACCGGCCCCATCCAGACGAACGCAGCGACACGCCAATAGGTCAGCGCATAGATACCGATATAGAGATCGAGCCGCAGGATCGACGAGATCACCAGGAGGATGTTCTGCGCCACCCAGGCATAAACCAGCCGGCGGATGAGCGGATCGCCGGAGGTCGCACTTCCCGGCCGCAGCGCCGCCAGCACGAAGCCGGCGGCCAGCAGCGCCGTGACGATCAGCGGATAGGCGCCGCGATGCGCGTAGGCGGCATAGGTCAGCCCGTCGGGAAGCGCGATGCCGCCCCACAGATAGGTGGCGTCGAGTGCGCTCTGCACCGCGAACAGGATGTTGAAGACGACGAGCGCGCGGAGGATAGCGGCCTTGCCGAAGACGATGTCCTCGATGGTGGTCCTGGTGGCCGGCGTCGCCGGTGCGCTGGCTGGCGACACCCTGCGGCGGCGGAGAAAGCGCGGCAGCCGCGGCCGCAGAAAGGCCCAGACGCAGGCAAGCACGAACAGCCAGAAGCCGAGACGTGGCAGCTGGACGACGTCGAGCAGTGCCATCAGGTCGATCAGCGAGAACCAATATTCGATGACCGGATTGGCGGCGCCGAACAGCGCGAGGAACACTGCGCCGAGGCCCAGCGGCATGACCCAGACGGCGATCGCCGCAAGGCGCACGCGCCGCCGGCCAAGCCGCCGCGCCGCCGTGCGCCAGCGGAAGAAATCAAGGACGAGCCGAAATGGCGTTGCAAGCAGGAACAGCGAGAGTTGGCCGGCAATACGGGCAAGGCCGCGCCGCAACCGTCCGGCCAGTGAAAGCGCGAGGATGGCCGTCGCCGCCAGCGCGATCGAGACGGACAGTGCGCTGACATTTTCCACAAGCGGCAGCAGCGCCATAAACAGCGCAACCGGCTTGAACCAGAACCTGCCATCGTTGAAGACGTCGAGAGGATGGAGAGCCATGCTCGCCGCTGCAATCGCAACGCCGAACAGGAAAAGCGTGATGCCCGCCGGTTGGCCATAGAAGAAGAAATCGGCCAACGCGACGAGCAGGACGGCAACGCCGAAGCGGCTGCAATAGCTCGGCGCCGCCGAGAGGAATACTGTCATGATCGGGCTTTCTCGGCGGCTTTGATGCGGCTGGTGGGCAGGGATTTCCGGACGAAAGGGAGGAGGGTTGCCAAAGTCTGGGGCGGATCGACGAGCCACCAGCTTTCGCGGCGAAGCCGGTACGGCAGGGACCAACGGGAGTTCTTTTGCTCTTGCATGCCGCCCTTGTCGCATCCGGTCGGGTGGCAAGCGGGGCGGAGACGAGGAGATTTTCCGAAATTGCGTGCAGTTTTTATGCACGGCTTGCCTCGGCTAGCTGCAGGCGGCATAGATCGAAGATGACCACCGAAAGCTACCGCCCGCGCCGCTCGGTGCTTTACGTCCCGGCTTCGAACGACAAGGCGCTGGCCAAGATCCAATCGCTGGCCTGCGATACCGTCGTCATCGATCTCGAGGACGCCGTCGCCCCGGCCGACAAGCCTTCCGCGCGCGAAAAGCTGGCGGCGATTTTCGCCGGCCATTCCAACCGGCGCTGCGAGATGGTGGTGCGCATCAATGCGCTGTCGAGCGAATGGGGCGCCGACGATCTGCCGGCCGCGGCAAAATGCACGCCCGACGCCATCCTGCTGCCCAAGGTCGACACGCCGCGCGACATCCTCGAGGCCGGCGACGTGCTCGACGACAATTTTATCGCGGACGAGGTCAAGCTGTGGGCGATGATCGAGACGCCCAAGGCGCTGCTCAATATCGGGCCGATCGCCGAGCTCGGCCGCGACCCAGCCTCTCGCCTGGTTTGTTTCGTTGCCGGAACGAACGACCTGATCAAGGACACCGGCATTCTCGCCACGCCCGATCGGCGCTATCTCGTGCCATGGCTGATGCAAATGGTGCTCGCGGCGCGTGCCGGCGGCCTCGACCTGCTCGATGGCGTCTTCAATGATTTTCGCGATATGGACGGGTTTGCGCGCGAGTGCACGGAAGCGGCCGCCATGGGTTTTGACGGCAAGTCGCTGATCCACCCAGCTCAGATCGAAGCCGCGAACCGCGCCTTTGCACCGTCGCCCGAAGCAATAGCCGAGGCGCGCGCGGTCAAGGATGCCTTCGCGTTCGCCGAAAATGCCGGTAGGGCGGTAGTTGCGCTGAACGGCAAGATGGTCGAGCGGCTGCATCTGGCGCAGGCCGAAAAACTGCTGGCGAAGGCCGCCGCTGTTCGCGCATGACTAACGTAACTGACGACAGGATTGAAGAATGAAACTCTACCGCTTTCTGTCCGGCCCGGACGATGCCAGCTTCTGCCACAAGGTGACGGCGGCGCTGAACAAGGGCTGGCACCTGTTCGGCTCGCCGACCTATGCCTATGACAAGGAGGCCAAGACCATGCGCTGCGGCCAGGCGGTGGTGAAGGATATCGAGGGCCAGGAATACGGCCCCGACACCAAGCTCAGCGATTGGTAGACGCTGAAATCGCGGCGAGATGTCCGCGGGACAGCGCCCCCCTCTGTCCTGCCGGACATCTCCCCCACGCGGGGGGAGATCGGCCATCATCCCGGGCTTCGCCAAATCTCAATGTTAGAAAGAGGGCGCGGTCGGCGAAGCTGCCAATCTCCCCCCAAGTGGGGGAGATGTCCGGCAGGACAGAGGGGGGCGCGAAGGAATGAGACGTCGGACTGTTGCGTAACCTCAGCCGATCGGCACCCCCTACTCCGCCGCTTCTTCGATCTTCTCCATGTCGTCGTCCGACAGGCCGAAATGGTGGCCGATCTCGTGGATCAGCACATGGGTGACGATGTCGCCCAGCGTTTCCTCGTTCTCGGCCCAATAGTCGAGGATGGCGCGGCGATAGAGCGTGATGCGGTTCGGCCCCTCGCCGGTCTGCGGGTTCCAGCGCTCGGCGATGCCGCGCCCCTCGAACAGGCCGAGCAGGTCGAAGGGCGTTTCCAGCGAAAGGTCGTCCATGATCTCGTCGGTCGGGAATTCGGCGATCTGAATGACGATCTCGCCGGTCAACTTGCGAAAGTCCTCCGGCAGATGGGCATAGGCCTCCAGCGCCAAGAGCTCAATTTCCTCCATCGTTGGCGAAAGCTGGTCGTGCCAGATGCGTGTTTGGTAGATGCGAGCCATGCTTTGTCCTTTGATCCCGGCATATAGGCTTTCAGGCCGGACTCGGCAAATAGCGGGGCTGCCGCCTTTGCCCCAGGATCATAAGCAGGAATAAATTCAGCGTGTCGTAATTCGCGTACGCGCTAAGGAGGTGGTACCGTGCTGAACAAATTTCGAGCCGATGAGTCGGCGGAAATGGTGGAAGGCGCGTCCTAGAGTTCCGCGACACCTTTCTTGCCCCTCGGGAAGGTTTGGTGGTGGTGATTGAGGTCTACCTAGACGAATCTGGCACTGACCATGACTCGCAAATTCTTTCCGTATCCGCCGTTTGGGCTTCAAAAGAAGACTGGCAGATCTGGACCCTCGATTGGATCGTGGCGAAGGCGCCGATAAAAATTCACCACTCGGTCGATTGCCATAACAGGCATGGGGAGTACGAAGGGTGGACCCGCGAAAAGCGAGATAGACACGTCAAGTGCATCCTGCCGGTAGTCAAAAACCACTACATTCGGGGCATTATCGCCGCCGTCGACAGGCGGAAACTGAGCGAGGTCTTGGCTCACAAACATAGCTTAGCCATCAAGCCGGAAGACATGGTACGCGGCTGGTACTACATCTGCCTGCAATGGGCCCTTCGCAGCACGTGGGAGAAACTCGCATCGGAAGGCCACGATAACATCGCATTCGTCCATGAAGCCAACCAGTACAGCGCGGCGGCGACTGAGGCGTTCCAGCAAGTCCAGCGGCATTTTCCGGGAAAATCGGCGACTTTCAATTTCGGCTCAAAAACCAGGCACCCACCGCTTCAATGCGCAGACGTATTGGCATATGAGGGGAACCATCAAATGAGGAATTTTCGCGGTCCCCTACGAAAACCCCTCCAAGCTATCGACCCTAGCTTCAGCCGCTTTAGCTTTCGCAAATATGACGATGAAGAAGTCGATCAAATCGCCGACTTTACCGCCCAATATTTGAGACGTGTCGCTTCAGAATTGGCTTCAGGCTAGAGTCAAAAGCCGCCCCTTTTTTATGAACCCAGCCTCCCGAGCGGTTTCCTTGAAAAGCTCGGGTTGCTCTTTCTGGGAATAAATTCCCCATGACTCCGCTTGACTCTTCGAGCGGCCTCTGGAATCTATAGGGAACATAACAGGAACAATTGTGAGTGGAAGCTGACCGTCATGGCGACAAGCGCCGTGGCGCGGGAGACTGTTTTTGCCCTGCGCCGCCAGATCGCGAAGATCGAAGGGACCTTGCCCGAGCGCCTGGAGGCGCCGGCCAGTTCGTCGTTTGACGCGGATGTCCCTCGTCAGAGTCTGACACCCTCTCGGCATCCGACACCCGCTCGGAATCTGACCATTGTCCGGCGCGGCCTCGCCGTGGCGCCGCCCGATGCGTTTTTGCGCACCGGCGCCGAGCGCCTCGATGCTGCGCTGAGCGGCGGCCTGCCGAAGGCGGCGGTGAGCGAGTTTCATGGCGCCGCGACCCGCGATGCCGGGGCCGTTGCCGGTTTTGCCTTGTCGCTCGTCAGCCTGATCCTCAGCCAGGGGCCGCGATTGCCGGTGCTGTGGATCGGCACATCCGAGGTTTTCCGCGAGGCCGGCTTTCCCTATGCCAGGGGGCTTCACGCCTTCTTCGGCATCGAGCCGGAGCAATTGCTGTTTTCCGAGGCGCCAAGGCTGCTCGATGCGCTGTGGATCGCCGAGGAGGCTGCCCGGATGACGGCGCTGGCCGCCGTCATCCTCGAAATCCGCGGCAGCCCGCAGCGGCTTGACCTCACCGCGACGCGGCGGCTGCACGCCCGCGCGCAGAGTGCGGGCCGGCCGCTGTTCCTGCTGCGCCAGGCCGGCGAGCCCGAACCGACGGCAGCGCCCGTCCGCCTCATCCTGTCGGCGGCACCGGCGGCAACGCGTAAGACGCTTGCCGGGCCGCTCGCCGGCTCGATCGGCCGACCCGCCTTCACCGTCGCCATCGGCAAGAGCCGCACGGCCTTGCCCGGAAAATTCACACTGGAGTGGAACCCCGATGAACGCATATTCGAAGAAAGACGGGGCGAGCAAGGAAGGTCTCAGGAATGGGCCCCAGAACGGCCAAAGAATCCTATCCCTGTGGTTTCCGCATCTCGCCGCCGAGAGGATCCTGCGGCAGCGTCTGGGGCGGTCCTGGCGTTCCCGGCCGTCGGATCACCTGCCGCTGGTGATCAGTCACCGCGACCGGAACGCCCAGCGCATCGCCGCCCTCGACGAGCGGGCCGAGGCGCTTAATCTGAAGCGCGGCATGGGCATAGCCGACGCACGCGCCATGCATCCCTCGATCGACATCGTGGAGGCCGATCCGGAGGCCGACCGGCGCCTGCTCGAAGGCCTCGCCGACTGGTGCGACCGCTATACCCCGCTGGTGGCGCTTGACGGGACCGACGGCCTCTATCTCGACGTCACCGGCTGCACCCATCTTTTCGGCGGCGAACGCTCGATGCTGGACGATATCCTGTCGCGTTTTTTCCATCAGGGCTTCGATGTCCGCGCCGGGCTTGCCGCCACGCCTGGTGCTGCCTGGGCGGCGGCGCGGTTTGCTGGCGACCGCATCGTGCCCGATGGTGAGGAGGAAGCGCTTCTCGCGCCCTTGCCGCTGGCGGCGCTGCGCATCGACCCGGAGGTACGCGCCAGCCTCGAAAGCGTCGGCCTGCGCACGGCGGGCGCCGTCATGGCGGCACCGCGCGCGCCGCTGGCCCGCCGCTTCGGCGCATCGCTGCTCTTGCGCCTCGACCAGGCGCTTGGCCGCCTCGAGGAGGCCGTGTCGCCGCGCCTGCCGGTGGCACCGCTTTCGGTCGAGCGTCACCTTGCCGAGCCGATCATGCTGACCGAGGACATCGAGCGGCTGACCGGCATGCTGGCGACCACCTTGAAGAGCGACCTCGAGCGTCGCGGCGAGGGCGCAAGGCGGCTGGCGCTGCTGCTTTTCCGCGTCGATGGCGGCGTCAGCCGCATCGCCGTCGGCACCTCGCGGCCTCTGCGCGAGCCGCGGCTGATCCAGAAATTGTTCCACGAAAGGCTTGCCGCGCTCGAACAGGATATCGACGCCGGCTATGGCTTCGATCTTGTGCGCCTTTCGGTGCTGACCGCCGCCGCCTTCGACATGCAGCAGGCCGACCTTGCCGGCGAGACGAGCGACGACGGTGCCGATATCGCGCTTTTTGCCGACCGCATTCGCGCCCGGCTCGGCGAAGGCGCGGTCTTGAAGACGGTCGCCGTCGAGAGCCATTTGCCGGAGCGCGCCGTCGCCACCCTTCCCTTCACGGAGGCGCCGCAGAGAAGCTCGCCGCCGAAGCAGCCGGACAAGGCGAAGGACGCTCCCACGACCGTCTTCCAGCCGGAACGGCCGATCCGGCTTTTCCGTTCGCCCGAGCCGATCGAGGTGCCGGCCACCGAAATGCCGGAAGGCCCGCCTTTGAACTTCCGCTGGCGGCGCGCGCTCTATCGGGTCGCGCGCGCCGAAGGGCCGGAGCGCATCGCGCCGGAATGGTGGCGAGGGGCGGCGGGACGAGAAGATGCCCCGACCCGGGATTATTTCCGCATCGAGGATGCCGACGGCCGCCGTTACTGGCTCTATCGCCAGGGCCTTTACGGCGCCTCGCAGCCCTCGCCGCGCTGGTTCATGCATGGGATCTTCGCATGAATGCGCTGACGGCCAACCCCTATGCCGAATTCGGCATCCAGTCGAACTTCTCGTTTCTGCGCGGTGCCTCGAAACCGGAGGAGCTGGTGGTCGCGGCAAAATTCCTGGGGTTTTCGGCGATCGGTCTCGCCGACCGCAACACGGTGGCGGGCGTGGTGCGCGCCTGGCAGCAGGCCAAGGTGGAGGGTGTTTCCTATCATCCCGGCTGCCGCCTGGTTTTTTGCGACGGCACGCCGGACATCCTCGCCTACCCGCAGGATCGCAAGGGTTGGGGTCATCTCTGCCGCATGCTGACGCGGGCCAATCTGCGAGACGAGAACGAAAAAGGGGCGACGCTCCTCAAACAGAACGATCTTCTCGAATGGGGCGATCTCCTGTCGCTCGCCATACTGCCGGATGTGTCGGCGGACGCGGAAACCAGCCTCGCACTCCTTAGCCGGCTCAAGGATCGTTTCGGTGAAAACCTGCGGCTTGCGGTTTCGCCGGATTACCGCGGCAACGACCGCTTCCGTATCGAGCAGGCGGCGGCGATGGCGGAGCTGGCCGGCATCCCGTTGATGGCGACCAACGATGTTCTCTACCATACGTCGGAACGGCGCCCGCTGCAGGACGTGCTGACGGCGATCCGCCTCAATGTGCCCGTCGCCGAGGTGGGGCTGGAGTTGGCGGCCAATGCCGAGCGTCACTTAAAGCCGCCGCTGGAGATGGCACGGCTTTTCCGCAGGCATCCGCAAGCGCTGGCGGAAACGCTGCGTTTTGCCGGCGAGCTGACCTTCTCGCTCAGTGACCTGCAATACAACTATCCCGACGAGCCGACGGAATCGGGTCTTGGGCCGCAGGCCGAACTGGAAAGGCTGGCCAAGGAGGGAGCCGCCATCCGCTACCCCTCGGGCGTGCCCGCTTTTGTGACGCAGCGCATCGAGGAGGAGCTCGCTCTGATCGAGCGTCTGAACTACGCGCGCTATTTCCTGACTGTCCACGACATCGTCAAATTCGCCCGCAGCCAGAACATTCTCTGCCAGGGGCGCGGCTCTGCCGCCAACTCGATCGTCTGCTTCTGCATTGGCATCACCGAAGTCGGCCCGGACAAGATCGAAACGCTTTTCGAACGCTTCATTTCCGAGGAAAGAAACGAGCCGCCCGACATCGACGTCGATTTCGAGCATGAAAAGCGCGAGGAGGTCATCCAGTACATCTATTCCAAATACAGCACCAAGCGCACCGCGCTGGCCGCCGCCGTCGTCAGCTACCGGGGCCGCTCGGCGATGCGCGAAGTGGCCAAGGCGATGGGCCTGTCGGACGACGTCCGGGGCGCGCTGTCCAGTTCGATCTGGGGCTGGTCGACCTCGGAGCTCGGCGAAAAGGAGACAAAGGCCGGCGGCCTCGATCAGACCGATCCATCGACAAGGCATGTGATCGAATGCGCCAACGAGATCATGGGCTTTCCCCGTCATTTGTCGCAGCATGTCGGCGGTTTCGTCATCACCCGCGACCGGCTCGACGAGATCGTGCCCATCGTCAAGACGGCGATGGACGAGCGCAAGATGGTCGAGTGGGACAAGGACGATCTCGACGCGGTGAAAATCCTTAAAGTGGACGTGCTGGCGCTCGGCATGCTGACCTGCCTGCAGCGCGCCTTCACGCTGCTCCAGGATCATTACCCGCAGGCGCGAGACGCGTATGGCCGGCCCTATGTGCTGGCCACGCTGCCTGCCGAGGACAGGCACGTCTACGACATGATCTGCCGTGCCGACACGATCGGCGTCTTCCAGATCGAATCGCGCGCGCAGATGTCGATGCTGCCGCGGCTGCGGCCGAAAAGCTTTTACGACCTCGTCATCGAGGTGGCGATCGTGCGGCCCGGCCCGATCCAAGGCGACATGGTCCACCCTTATCTGCGCCGCCGGCAAGGCAAGGAAAAACCCGAATATCCCAAGCCGGAACTGGAAAAAATACTCGGCAGGACGCTGGGCGTGCCGCTGTTCCAGGAGCAGGCGATGAAGATCGCCATCGTTGCTGGCGGCTTCAGGCCGGGCGAGGCCGATGAACTGCGCCGCGCCATGGCGACATTCAAGCGCACCGGCACGATCGGCAATTACCGCAAGAGAATGGTCGACGGCATGGTCGCCAAGGGCTACGAAAAAGACTTCGCCGAGCGCTGCTTCAAGCAGATCGAGGGTTTTGGCGAATACGGCTTTCCCGAGAGCCACGCCGCCTCCTTCGCCCTGCTGGTCTATGCCTCCTGCTGGTTCAAGACCTTCTATCCCGACCTGTTCTGCGCCGCGATCCTGAATTCCCAGCCGATGGGGTTTTACCAGCCGGCCCAGCTTGTCCGCGACGCGCATGACCACGGCGTCGAGATCCGCGAGGTCGACGTCAATTTTTCCGGCTGGGATTGCGCCTTGGAGAAATCGCCTTTCGATCCGGATCGTATCCTTGACCGCCATGCCCAGATGCGCGGCGTCATCCGGACCAGCCATGCCGTCCGGCTCGGCTTTCGCCAGGTCAAGGGCCTGTCGAAGGAGCGCATGGAAGCGTTTGTGTCGAGGCGCGGCGCCGGCTATGCATCCGTACGCGACGTCTGGCTGCGCTCGGGCCTCAACGTCGACGAGATCGAAAAACTGGCGCAGGCCGACGCTTTCCGGTCGCTTGGATTGAACCGTCGCGACGCTCTATGGGCGGTCCGCGCGCTCGACGGCAAGAGTGCCGCCGAAAAGCTGCCGCTGTTCGACCAGCCGGCGATCCGCTTTCGCGACCTCGAGCCCCAAACCAGGCTCCCGACAATGCCGCTCGGCGAGCACGTCGTCCACGACTACCGCTCGCTTGGCCTGTCGCTGAAGGCGCACCCGGTCGCCTTCCTGCGTCAAAGGCTGGATCGTTCCGGCGTCACGCCCAATGTGCGGCTCGGCCAGGTGCGGGACGGCCGGCGCGTTTCGGTCGCCGGCCTCGTGCTGGTGCGGCAGCGGCCGGGCAATGGCAAGGCGATTTTCCTGACGCTGGAAGACGAGAATGCGGTCGCCAACATCATTTTCTGGGAAAGGACTTTTGACCGCTTCCGCCCCATCGTCATGGGAGCGCGTCTCATCCGCGTCACCGGCAAGCTGCAATCGGAATCGGACGTCATCCATATCGTCGCCGAGAAGGTCGAGGATCTGACGCCGTGGCTGTCGGTGCTGCTTGAGCAGGCAAGGCCTGCGGACAGACCGTCGAGCAGTGCAGACGAGGCTCAGCCTGGCAGCATCGCGCAAACGGAACTAATGGGAAAGGCAGAGAAGGTCATGCCCAAAGGGCGCAATTTTCAATAGAGGCGCGAAAGATCGCGACGGAGCGGCTCTGAACCGCAGCACTCAGGGCGTTCCACCCAGGCGCGGCGGCGGTGGCATGGCATCATCTATGGTGATGACACGCGCTTCCGATGGCAGCATGATCGGAATGCCGTCCCGCACCGGATAGGCAAGCTTTGCCACCCGCGAGATAAGCTCGCCGCGCTCCGGATCCCAGGCAAGCGGCCCCTTGGTCAGCGGGCAGGCCAAGAGTTCCAGCAGCTTGGGGTCGACAGTCCTGTTCCCGTCACGTCCATCCGCCATTTGGTTTGTCCTTCCACAGGGCAATCGGGTTAAGGTTTCGAGCGCGAACTTCCTTCTCCCCTTGTGGGAGAAGGTGGCCGAGCGAAGCTCGGTCGGATGAGGGGTGTTCCAGCTTGGCACCGACGACACTCCGTCCAGCACCCCTCAACCGTCTTGGCGTTGCGCGCCAATCCACCTTCTCCCACAAGGGGAGAAGGCAAGAACCTACTGCAAACTCGAACCGAAATCCTCATTGTCGCGCGCCAGCGCCATTTCGGTGATGGCGATCAGGGTCTCGGCGCGTGTCTTCAGATCGGCCGCTTCGAGCAGCGCCTGTTTCTCGGCCGGCCCGTAGGGCGCCATCATCGACAGTGCGTTGACCAGCATGGCGTTTTCGGCGCGGCTGACGCTTTCCCAGTCGGCCTCCAGATCGTTAGCCTGCAGATAGGCGCGAAACGCTTTGAGCAGCGCCGGCCGGTCGATCTCGGCGTCTGCCTGCTCCTCGTCGAGATCGGCGAGAAAGGGTGCCAACCGGCACTGCCGGAACGGTGTTTTGACCGTGAGCTCCTGGACAATACGGAACCGGCACACGCCCTGCAGCGAAATCAGGTAACGGCCGTCGCCGCTCTCGGACAGCGCAATGATGCGCCCGGCGCAGCCGACATTGCAGAGCTCCGGCTCGCCGTTGGGACGCAGCGCACCGTCAAGGCTGGGCTGGATCATGCCGATCAGCCGCGGCCCGGCGATCGCCTCGTCGACCATCTGCAGATAGCGCGGCTCGAAGATGTTGAGCGGCATGCGGCCTCCCGGCAGCAGCAATGCGCCCTCAAGCGGAAAGATCGGCATGGTCGACGGTAAGTCCGCAGCGAGCCGGTAATGCGCGTTTCCCGCCTGCACCTCAATCCTCCGATCGCTTTGTCAGGAAGCGCACCAAATCCGTCTCCTCCCGGCCGGCACAAGGCGCAACACCGGAAACCTGAAATCGAACGCCGTCCGAAAACCTAATCTGGCGCAGCCGCGGCCCACCGCAAGCCCGCGCGACAAAACAGTCTGCGCCGGCTCAGGAAAACAGCAGCGACGACAGTTTGCGCCGTGCCGACAGCGTTGCTTCGTCGGTCATGCCCCATGCCTCGAAGAGCTGCAGCAACTGGGTTCTGGCGCCGTCGTCGTTCCACGAGCGGTCGGCCTTGATGATCGCCAGCAGATTGTCGGCCGCCGCCATGCGATCACCCTTGGCGTTCTGGATCATGGCAAGCTCGAACCGTGCCTGGTGATCCCCGGGATTTTCGGCCAGCCGCCGTTCCAGTTCCGCCGGATTGCCGAGCACTGCTGCTTGCGCGGCGAGCGCCATCTTGGCCCGCAGCGCGGCGAGCTGGGGCGCATCCTTCTTTGCTTCCGGCGCCCGCGCCAGCACCGCCTCGGCACCTTCGGCATCGCCGGCCTCGAACAGCAGATCGCCCAAGCCAGCGATCGCCTCGATCGTCTCCGGCGCCTGTTCCAGGATGGCATCGTAAATGTCGGCCGCCGTCTGCACGTCCCCGGCGTCGCGCGCTTCGGCGGCCGCGGCCAGCGCCTCGGCCACTTGCGGCGCGCCACCGTTCTTGCCGCCGACCTTCTGGATGAATTGCGTGATCTGGCTCTCGGGAATGGCGCCCATGAAGCCGTCGACCGGCTGGCCGTCCTTGAAGGCAATGACCGCCGGGATCGACTGGATGCCAAGCTGGCCGGCGATCGATGGATGGTCGTCGATATTCATCTTGACCAGCTTGACCTTGCCACCGGCGGCTTTCACCGCCTTCTCCAGCAGCGGCGTCAATTGCTTGCAAGGGCCGCACCACGGCGCCCAGAAATCGACCAGCACCGGCTGGTGACGCGATTCCTGGATCACGTCGGCGGCAAATCCAGCGGTCGTTGTGTCCTTGATGACGTCGGCCGGCGCCTCAGCAAGCGCGACCTTCTCACGCGCGGCATCGGTGCCGCCATATTGCACGGTGGTGGCATACCGGCCGCCATTGCTGCCAAATGGGCCGCCAAAGGGGTTGCTATCACTCATCTCGTCGCCTTTCGGTCGCGCCGCCGGCCAAGGGACGGGCGCAACATCCTTCTTTAGAACCCGGTTTCAGTCACCCATGTGGCGATCATGCCGAGACTTTCAAGATAACAGCATCATGTCCGGTTGCCTCGACGAATTTGACCAGGTCCGCGGCAGCGATGGAAGTCGTCGCTTCGTTGGTCAGCGGGTGGGCATTGACCACCGCATGGCTCATCAGCTCCTCGTCCAACACGACCTTGATCCTTCGCTCGGTGTCGTTGATCAGCCCGAACACCGTGACCGCGCCCGGGACGACGCCGAGAAGCTCCATCAGCATCTCCGGCCGGCCGAAAGACACGCGCCCGGCAGCGCCGATCAGATGGTGGATATGCTTGAGATCGACCACCGCCTCCTCGCCGACGCTGACCAGGAAGAAATTGTCCTTCTTGTCCTTGAGGAACAGGTTCTTGGTATGGCCGCCGGCAATCTCGCCGCGCAGCGCCTGCGAATCGGCGACCGTGAACAGCGGCGGATGCCGCCGCGTCGATACCTCGATCCCGAGTCCGGCAAGAAAGGCGAAAAGTTCGGCTTCGGTCTTCGGCATCGGTCTTTCTTCTGATGGCCCGCTTTCAACGGCTTGTTCGGCTAACGCCGTTTACGGCCAATGATGCGGCCAAGACAAGCCCGTCGCGCAACGCGGGGGCGATTGCCTTGCGACGTCTCGCAGGAGGCTTGTTCGCATTGCCGACGAAGCAAAAAGCCTGCGAATTCCCTGTTGCAATCGCCGCGCTCTTCAGCCATATAGGCGCGGCTTGCGGCCCAAAGCCGCGCGAGCGGGTGTAGCTCAGGGGTAGAGCACAACCTTGCCAAGGTTGGGGTCGAGCGTTCGAATCGCTTCACCCGCTCCAGTTTCCTTGAGGGGAACCAAGCGATTAAGAGGCGCCTTTCGGGGCGCCTTTTGCTTACATGGCGAAAAGAGTGTCCCTGCCATGGGCGATGCGCGGAAAGCCGCACTGTGACCAGCAGGTGTCGCAGCTTTTCTATTCCGTTGTGCTAGCTTTTTTTCTGCGCCGAATAGTGTGCGACTGCGCGACGGCCATTTTCAACTCGGGCGTGATCTCCAACGGTGCATTCTCTGCCCCATGTTGGTTCTGTAGCCCCTGGACCTGGACGGTCGGCAATGGGAGTTCGATTCCCTGCTCCTTGAAGACCTGGCGGAGGCGTACATAGAATTTGCGTTTCATACCGAAGGCGCCTCCCGGCTTGGTTGTGGCCTTGACCCTCAATACGATGCCGTATTCGCCGAACTCCTGTACGCCCTGCATCTTGATCGGGTCGAGCACCCAGTGTTTGAACTCGGGATCTTCCGCCAGTTCGAGGCCGATCCGCTTGATCAGCTTGCGAGCGAAGTCGATATCAGTGTCATAACCAACGGTGATGTTGAATTTGTCGATAACCCAGTCACGGCTCTGGTTCTGGACTGCCCCGAGTTCACCGAAAGGTATCGTGAACAGCGGACCACGATGGTGGCGCAGCTTCACCGAGCGCAGCGAAAAGCTTTCCACAGTACCCTTGTAATTGCCCGATGAAATGTATTCGCCAACACGGAACGCATCATCGAGCAGAAAAAACACGCCTGAAATGACGTCCTTGACAATGGTTTGTGCCCCAAAGCCCACGGCGACGCCGACGACGCCAGCGCCGGCGATCAATGGGCCGATCTGGATACCCAGCGAGGCGAGCATCATAAGCACCGCCATCACGATGATCGATGCGAGCAGAATATTCTGGAGGATCGGCAAGAGCGTGTGCAGCCGCGCCTGCTGCGGATCGAGGATCGGGACGTCCTCGTCGCTGATCACAGGGTGCGGTGTTTCGATGCCCAGCTTTCGTTCGATCAAAGCTTTGATGATCGACCAGCCGAAGTCGGCGGCGAGGGCAATGACTACGACATTGATCAAGCCGCGCAATATGAACGTCGTCGTCGTATCGCTGTCCCGCATGGATTGCATGTCCAGACCCCAGACACGTGCGAGAAGGTAAGCCGCCGCCAGGATGAAAATCATTCGGATTCCGCGATCGATGACAGCGATCGTCACCGCCGGGATCGTGGGCCGGCCGACATCTTCCGAACCTGGCCGCAGAACGAAATTAACCCCGCGCTGCGTCACCACGATTGCCAAAGGCAGGAAGAATGCGGCGAAGGTGAACCAGAAGTATGTATAAAGGCCGGCGATACGCTGCAGGAACAGGACGACGAAATAAGCAGTCAATAGCCATGTCGCTTCCGTGTGACCGATGTGGCGCGCACCGTCTCGCTGCGTTCTTGGCCGACGCCAAATGGCGAGCAGCAGGAGCAACAGCAGCACGAAATCGGCGCCCAGTGACAGGACCATCATTCCGTCCTGATCGATGCCGAGACCTGGCAAGAGGATAAACGCGGCGCAGAAGAAGGCGAAGACGCCGACGATCCGGGGTAGCCAATAGGACCAATGGTCAGCCGCTTCGTTGGTGATCGGCAAAGCACGAACCTCGACGGCGTTCTCGACGTTCATGAAGGAAGGGACGAGCATGGCCATGACGTACATGCGCACACCCCATGTAACGACTGCCGCCATCAGAAATGTCAGTACAATCTCGCGGATAAGCATCGGCCAGTCGAACAACATGAACGCGCCGGCGCTGCCCAGTGCGAAAGAGACTATCAGCATGCTGGAATAAAGCAGGCGGCCACCAATCTTCTTGGCTCGCCCAACGGGCGTATCCTTCGGTTGCGCGATAATCCAAAGACGAAATGGACGGGTGAGCTTGAACGTTGCCCAAGTGAGTGCCAGGCCGGCAGCGATGAACATTGCAATCAGCACAAATACGCCGGCAGGCCCCTTGCTGGACATATCCTCCATCGTCTCTGCCCGAACGCGCGCGAACTGGCCTGGCAGCAAGGGCAAAGTTCGCACGATTCTTTCGATATGATGCCTGATCCCATCGAGCGTCGAGGATGCCATCGTATTCATCTGGCCTGGTGCGGCCACGGCGCCGGACGATGCGTCGGTCGGCGAAGCCCCTCTCTCGGCGGGCGCTCCCGTTGACCCGGCGTCCTGATTTCGCTGTTCGGCCACCCAGGCCTTCACTGACGGATCGTCGAGAACCTCGAACAGCTGTTTGACCCTTTCAGGCGGGACGGTCGCCGGCGCCTGCGCCTGCGCCTGACCAGCCAACAAAAGGGCGATCCCAAAGACGAGCGGCCTGGCAATCAGGGCAAACATCGCAGTCAGGTCTCCGAGACGCCGTGCCGGGCGCGCCAGGTTCCTGGCTCCCAATCGTCGAGTCATGAGTGGCATCGTGCTGTTAACCTTCCGGTCAGATCGGCGAGCAACGACATCTATGTCCGTTGTTGCCCTACCTTGAAGAAACCGATGTTGCGGTGCAAGACGTCATCGTTCCGAGCCAGACCGTTGCGCCGGGTACTTGGCGGTGTTTATTTAGCCGCGGGGGCAGGGCATTCCGACCTCGGCCCAGGCCTCCGGCCGTTCTATGAACTGGGCATCGACGTTAAATCTCAGGAACTGATTTCGTGAGTTGACCAGGACAGACCTTTGGCGGTCGCTCGGTGGTCAACTGCTTCGCGCACCGCTGCGGACATTCGAAACCATGATGTTGCTTGAGATGCAATGCGCTTCCGGGTCGGCACTGCCATGCGGCAAATCAGGCCGGGAGCCGCCACATTCGCACACGACCTGTACCACGCAATTCCGTTTCCTCGAGTGGGTCGCAAGCAAAATTTGGTCCAAGCAGTTGATGAGTTGCATCCGAAATACGGATTTCATCGGGCTCCGCGGACGTTTGGATACGTGCGGCGAGATTAACGGTGTCGCCCCATAGGTCATAGGCAAACCGCCTTTTGCCTATGACGCCCGCCACGATTGGTCCTGAGTGAATTCCAATTCTGAGTCTTATCGGTTCTCCTGCGAAGCGTTCGAGCTTAACCGCCTTCCGCAGTTCAAGCGCATAGTGCGCAAGGGCTTCCGCATGATCGGATCGCGCGGCGGGCAGGCCAGCGACCACCATCACACAATCGCCGATTGTTTTGATCTTTTCGCAGCCGTATCGCTCCGAGAGCAGATCCGCCGCTTTGAAGAAGTAATTTAAAATAGCGAGCGTCGTCACGGCTCCGACGTTCCGCGCTCGTTCCGTAAAACCGACGATGTCGGCAAAAAGCACACTCACCTCTGCGTAGTTGTCTGCAATTTCTTCGTGCGCTTTTAGCCGCTCCGCGATAGACGCCGGAAGAATGTTGAGGAGCAGGGCTTCGGCGCGCTGGTATTCACGCGACAATCCCTCTTGGCTCGCCCTCAACGCCTCGTTCATCGATTGTAATTT
This sequence comes from Mesorhizobium sp. M0159, assembly GCF_040322295.1. Classification (NCBI taxonomy): domain Bacteria; kingdom Pseudomonadati; phylum Pseudomonadota; class Alphaproteobacteria; order Hyphomicrobiales; family Phyllobacteriaceae; genus Mesorhizobium; species Mesorhizobium sp. M0159. Next base: position 91,841 of record NZ_JAMYTF010000020.1, on the reverse strand, counting down.
CTCGTTGAGTTGACGCTCCCTCTCTTGCAGGAGCGTCATTTCATAAGCCTTCTGTTGAAGTCGCTGCCTATTGTCGCGTTCGGCAGTGGCGTCAAGAAAGAGCAGCCACACGCAGGCATTGTCAGCAAAAAGATGGAGGTCCGCGACACGCCCGCTGGGCAGTTCGACCATGGCCATATCATATGGAAGCTCCGGGCAGGGCAGCAAACCTTCCATGAATTCAAGCTGCTCGGCAACAGGCTTACCTATGCGAACTGATGAGAGTCCGTAATGTTTAACGTTACCGCCCTTCGCAGCTATGCAAAGCTGGGCGTCGATTTTCAGATATGCGACCGAGCGCTCGTTGTAGAAGAAATCGTAAATCCAGCTTCTAACTTCTCTTGGCAAGACATGCATGGTTTATTTGCTGACCATCGAAGCAAGTTGACGAAACGCATCATCAACATGTTCACCCGAAAGCGCACTTGTTAGATAGATTTGCCATCCAAGTTGCCTCAGTTCGTCAATTTCACTATCCGATATTGCCCACCGATCGGCCAGATCGGATTTGTTGAACAGCAATACAAACGGCATAGCGCCGAATTCAGCCTCGGCCCGCTCGCGCAACGTGAGCGCCACGGCAAGAGTAGCAGCGCGTGTTCCATCGACGACAAGCACGAGCCCACTCGCACCTCGCACATAGCTGACGCGGAATGAGCCGATATCGTCTTCGCCGGCCAAATCCCACAAAATCAGATCCACGGTTTTGTCCGGGAATGCGACACTCTTCTTGTCGATTTTCACTCCCACCGTGGTCAAGTAGGTTTCTGAAAAGATGCTTTGCACAAACCTGCGAACCAGACTGGTCTTTCCGACAGCGAACCCGCCCAACATGCAGATCTTCTTTTGCAATATCCTGGGCTCCGCCTAGTGGAAGTTTACCGTAACCGAAACTCTGCGGTTGGCGGAGTTCCCGGTTCGGCTATTTTCAATCTCCGCTGGCTCAAAGGTGCCCGCGCCGCGAACCAAGAGCAACTCCGGATCGACGCCGCGCTTCTTGAGAAGCGCACGAACTGTTTCCGCGCGCGCGGCGCTGATCGACAACTTGGCCGTTTCACGGCCCGTCTCGTCCGAATGGCCGGTCAACATGAACTGTGCTGTTACGCCTGCCTTGCGGGCGGCCTTGGCCAATTCCTTCAACTGATTCGCCAATTTGTCGAGAACCGGCAGTTGCTCTGGTCCCGGTACAGCCTTGCCAGAATCGAACAAAATGTCGACCGCTTGAATAGCCTCCCTCAAATGAGTGAGTTGCGGAGGGGTCAACTCACGCAGCTCGGAGATTTCTAGAGAGAGTCCGTCCGCGGACAGCTGTTGGGCGGCGACCCGCGCCCGATCTATCCAGGCGGCAGGAGCTTCACCCTGGGCAACGATGCGATCCTTGATGATCGAAAGCCGTACTGAATCCGGCGGAGTCAGCGACGCCATCAGCCGCTTCACCACGAACTTCGGATCAAGGCTTTGATAGAATTGCCACTGTGAATGAACGCGAGCAGGATCGACCCCTGTTCCGGACAGCAGAGCCTTCGGGTCGGCGGCCTGCGGGTCTCTCAGGCCGGAAATATAGAAATGTCCGCCCCTCGCCGTTTGTTGGGCGACGATGATTCCCGCTTGGGCCTCCAGTCGCGACACATAAGTCTGCCAGTGCTCCGCCGCGCGTGCTTCGGGGCTCACATCACGAACCTTGGAGATGTCGAATTCCGGTCCGCCTGCCGAAAGCTGTCGGGCCGCTGCGCGTGCGCGATCTATCCAGGTGTCGGGAGCCTCACCCTCGGCAACGATGCGATCATTGACGATCGAAAGTCGTACTGAATCCGGCGGAACCAGCGACACCATCAGCCGCTTCAGGACGAACTTCGGATCAAGGCTCTGATAGAATTGCCACTGCGAATGAACGCGGGCGGGATCGACCTGCGTTCCGGACAGCAGAGCCTGCGGGTCGGCGGCAAGCGGGTCTCTCAGGCCGGAAATATAGAAATGTCCGCCCCTCACCGTTTGTTGGGCGACGATGATTCCCGCTTGGGCCTCCAGTCGCGACACATAGGCCTGCCAGCGCTCCGCCGCGCGTGCTTCGGGGCTCACGTCACGAACCTTGGAGATATCGAATTCCGGTCCGCCTGCCGAAAGTTGTTGGGCCGCTGCGCGCGCCCGATCTATCCAGGTGTCGGGAGCCTCACCCTCGGCAACGATGCGATCATTGACGATCGAAAGTCGTACTGAATCCGGCGGAACCAGCGACACCGTTAGCCGCTTCAACACGAACTCCGGATCAAGACTCTGATAGAATTGCCACTGCGAATGAACGCGAGCGGGATCGACCTGCGTTCCGGCCAACAGAGCCTGCGGGTCGGCGGCAAGCGGGTCTCTCAGGCCGGCAATATAGAATTGGCCATCGCGCACCTTTTGTTCGGCAACGATGATGCCCGGCTGGGTCCCCAGTCGCGACACATAGGCCTGCCAGCGCTGCCCGGATTGCCAGGAAAGAAAGAACCAACCGCCTGCCGGAATCAAAACCAGCAGGACTGCAGCCACGACCAGCCACGGAAATCCCTGGTTTGATTCCTCCTGCTTCAGTTCAACACAGGTCTGCAACTGCGTCTCTACGCCGGCCAACTGCGAACTGTCGCCGTCAAACTGCTCTAGAGCCTGTGAGCATTCATCATGGATGCGAAGCAATACATCGCGAATTATTTCATGTAATTCCTCCGGCGGATTTCCCCGGATCACCGCAACCAAGGTCGCAAACGGTCCAACTTCCGACCAGAGACGAAGCTCCCCGAAACGAATGGTGTCCAGGCCGCTCTGTTCTTTCTCGTTAAATGAGTCTTTTACAAAATCTTGAATTGCACTAAGCATAGAAGAAATGAGTTGAGGATCTTCGCTAGTTGCATTATCGGCAGTTACATGCGCTATCAAAAGCCCGGAATTGCGATTGATTAGAAAGACGTGTTCTACACGATAGACAAGAGAATGCTTAAGAACAACTTCTGAGAAGCTTGCTCCTGTTCTCCAGGCTTCAAGTCTCCACTTGAGCCCATGCCAGGTAAATATATGTCTTAAAGTTTCATTCAGCGATTGAAAGGTCTGGTCGATCTTTTCGCCGATCGACTTGCGAATAGCCGGCAGAAACACCGGGTACAATATATCCGTCAGCGTACGCGGGCTCTTCTGGATGGACCGTTGCACGGCCCTCTCGACAGCTGGCGCAAGGGCCTCTCCGAGTTGCGCATGAGGCGCACGTGCGGCTGCACTGGGGAGAACGCTCCCCACTGCAGCCGCAAGCTGCTCGGGTTCGTCGAGCAGGTGCGTAACTCGTGAAAGCTCCGAAATTTCGCCGCCGACCAGCAACTGGCGCAGCGTTTCCATGCGAGGATCGGCGGCTGGAACGCCTTCGAGACGCGCACGATAGTCCGGATCAACGTTCCGGGCAATTTCGATCAAAAGGCGAGCCAGAGCCTCGCGATCAATCTCTGTATCGTTCGAAGCTGCTCTTTGAGGGAGGCTGATTGGGTCGACAGTCGACGTCAAGTTCCGATCAACTCACTTTCCAGGTACGCTCCGAGTTGTTCTTGCTGCCGACGGGATCCTGATTTAGACATTTTGCAACCTCGACAAACAGGCCAGCCAAAAGATTTCTGTCGGTCTTGACATTGCCAAGATCGGAAAACATTTTCTCCATCAGCATCTGAATGCTTTCATTCTTTTGCTTGATTTCCTCACGCAGCAAATGATCGTTTCGATTTATCCGGTCCGCAACTTCCCGCTCAAGCTCGCTCAACTGATCCGACAACGCGCGCACCTGCTTTTCGAGCGCCTGATTTTGCTCGCGAAGATTCCGATCAATCTCCTTGTCGGCGTCGGCTCGCGCGTCTTTTTCGTTCCGCAATTGCGCCGCAAGCGAGTCCACCTGCTTCTTTGCATTTGACTCGTACATTTCAAGATTGCGCTTGGCCTCGGATTCGACATCCTTGAAGCGCTGCAAGACCCGTTCTTCAAGCTTGGAAAAGCGGCGGTCATAGTCCTGCATCTGGTTGCCGAACAGCAGATCACGTATCTTGTCGACACCTACAGCGTCGCCGGGGGCCCCGCTCTCGCGAGCCTGGCCCGCCATGAAGGTCAGCCCGCTTCCGTCTGCATTACTTATCAGATTTGCGTCCGCTTTATTTGCTGAAGAAGCGGTATTCGAAGATTCCTTGGCCATCTTTATGCCCCCTTCTTTGAACAATTGCCACAGTGCACCACTCAGAAACCAGCAAGCATGCCAGCAAAATACCCGGCTCGCAAGCCGGAATCTTCTTGGCTTAAGCCAATTCGTGCCTCCCTTTTACATCTCTTGGACTAGCAGCAAATGCACGAGTTCGGATTGATGTCGCTCTCGCATCTCTTTGTGATAGCAGCCATAACCGGCTAATCTAATCGATCATTGGACGCAATCTACTATCGAAATGAGTAATACAATGTCAGGCTATAGCTACTGGAGCGCAATTAAGTAGCGCAGATTAATTAGAAGTGTCTAAAGTAGCTGGTCTGGCGGTGCACGTACCGTCTCGCACCCGACTGTATACTGCGACGATCAGCTTCCGATGCGGGCCCAACGGTAGAAGGAAGGTCTTCTTTCGCACGGAGAATGGCTGTTCGAGAATGCACCTCGGAATCGAGGCGTTTCGGTCGATAGGAGGGGAGCGACAGTCCCAATAACTGCAGTCATTCACACCAAAGCTTCAGTGGGCGGCATTTGTTGCGCCCCCAATTGCAAAAGACGTCAGGTTGCCATAGCTATTGCACTCATACGGTGCCCGGGACCGCCGCCTGTGGTCATGGCGCCGACTCCGGGGATCGACATGAGTATGCGGCATGCTTGGCTTTGACGTGCATCTGCGACAGCTGGCGCCCAAGCTCGGCGGCACGGATGCGAATGCTGTGCCAGGCTTCCAACTTCGGTAGCACGACAGGAGCAAGCTCGCTCTGCAGCCAAATGGCGGCGTCGCGGCGGCTCGGAAGAGTTCGCAGGAGACTGTTTGGACGCAGCGTCCCTGAGGACCGTTTCCTTTGGCAGGAAATCGCCGGCTATGTTTCGGGACTCTTGTTCTACCTTCGAACCAACGCGCGGGTTACACGGCGTGGCGCATAATCCCTTGGTTTCAATCGTGGTTCCTGCGCACAACGCGGAGGTAACGCTGGCGCGCGGACTCGATTGCCTTCTCGATCAGGAAATAGTGGATTGGGAGGCGATCATCGTCGACGACGCCTCCACGGACCGCACCCCCGCGATCATCGCCGGTTATGTGGAGCACGATGCCCGGTTTCGGACGTTGAGCTCTTGCGCGTATAGCGCCGCCGGCGCGCGCAATATCGGGATGTCGACAGCGCGCGGCCACTGGCTCATGTTTCTGGATGCGGACGATTGGGTGGATGCCAGCTTCCTTGCGAAAATGCTGGCCGCACTTGAAGCCGCGCCCGATGCGGTCGCCGCCTATTGCGGTTCCCGGCGCGTGATGCCCGATGGCGAACTCACCCAGTCGAGCATCGCGACGGAGGTTGCGATCCAGCCCTTCGAAACATTCGCGCGCCGGTGCGCGATCCGCACTCACGCGCTGCTCGTCGACCGGAAGACAATTGCCGAGTTGGGCGGCTTCGATGTGTCGCTGCGCACCTGCGAGGACTGGGATCTGTGGCAGCGCCTCGCACGTCTAGGCAAAAATTGGGTGATGGTCGACGAGCCGCTCGCTTTTTATCGGGTCAGCCCCAACTCGCTCAGCCGCAATTCGACGCAGATGCTGGCAGATGCGGAAATCGTGATCGCCCGCGGCTTTTCCGCCGATCCCAGGGTCAAAAACCCGGCATCGGCTCACGCCAATGGAGCGATCGAGGCGAACGGCCGCACCGCTTCAGAAGCACTCGCGTGGTTCGCGTTGTGGAACGCCGCATCGGATTGCGGCTGCGGCTCGCGCTCGATCAACCCGCAGTCCCTGCGCACGCTCCCGGCAGGACGTAAGTGGGCGCGTGAGATCGCCAAGGTGGCCGTCGATGGCCTTATGGTAGGAAGCCTGTCGGTGCCAGCGCAATTGGCTGCCAGGTGGGACAGGTTCGGCGGCTCCCTCACCGAGTTGATCATCGAACTCGGCAAGGTCTGGAATAATCCCGACGCGGCTCGCCGCGTGCAGTATCACTTTGAGCAAATGCTGCTCGATGTCGACGATCTTGCCGCGCCGCGCAGGCTGGCGCGGACACTTGGAATTCGTGTCGACGCGCGAAATCCGGCCTCAATCGAAGTGCCGGAAGGAATCGATCAAATCTATGCCCATCTGATGATGGATGGCCAGATCGAGGCTCTCGTGCAGTTCGGCGTACTCGGGAGAGTGACAAGGCGTCATTGGATTGAATTGATCCTGAATTTCGTGCCCCCTGAGCGGCCTATGCACAGTGCCGCGCGACTTGCGAGGCGATCGCCTGTAGATGCACCGCAAAAGGGCGCCGGTGCCGACAAGTCAAACATGTTTGCAGCCGAGGCATTGTTGTCCATGGCGGGACGCCGGTCTGATCGGGACAGCCATTTCGGCAAACTCGCGCGATTGGCCGCGGAAGCGCAGGCGCTGGTTCGGTCGAGCGCCGAAACTAAAGAGCCTTTTACAGCGCCGCGCCGTGCACGGGCCGCGGATGGGCGCGACAATGATCGCACATCTTTCTGGAATCGCCATTTCGCGACCGAGGATCCCTGGAACTACGGTTCGCCCTATGAGCAGGAAAAATATGAGCGGCAGCTCGAAATTCTGCCTGCCGGTCCCATCGGGCGGGCGCTTGAGCTGGCCTGCGCGGAGGGCCACTTCACGCGGCAGCTGGCGCCGCGCGTGGGCCATTTGACCGCAACTGACATCTCCGCCGTAGCCGTCGGGCGGGCGCGCGCGCGATGCAGCGATCAGCCGAATGTTGAGTTCGGCGTACTGGATTTCTCTGCGGACACGCTGCCGGGCGAAATGGATCTGATCGTGTGTTCGGAAGTGCTCTACTACCTGGATGATCTCGCCGATGTGCGGCGCATCGCCAAAAAACTCATTGAGGCGTTGGCGCCTGGCGGCAGTTTCATCAGCGCACACGCATTCGTGCTACGAGACAATGTTGGAAGGACGGGCTTCGACTGGAACACATTCGGTGCACAAGCGATCTCAGAGACGCTGGCAGCGACCGACGGCCTCGTCCTCGAGCAATCGATCCAGACCGAGCTCTACCGCATAGACCGCTTCCGCCGCCTGTCACCAGGCGACGTTGCGACGGAACCGATGGTAGATCATGTGCCAATCCGCGCACCCGTTGAAATCGGGGTCGCGCGAAATATCGTCTGGGGCGGGGCGCGGGCCTTGCGCCGCGACGTGGCACGTAGCGAGCGGCGGCAGCGTATCCCTGTCCTCATGTATCACAGCGTCGCCGATGATGGTCCGGCCGCGCTCGCCCGTTTTCGGCTCGCGCCCGCCGCATTCGCCAGCCAAATGGCATGGCTGCGCGCCAATGGCTTTCACGCGATTAGGTCCGAGCAGCTGGAATGGTTCATCGTCAACCGTCAGCCTTTCGTTGGCCGCCCAGTGCTCATCACGTTCGATGACGGCTTCCAGAACTTTGCCGACCATGCCTGGCCGGCCTTGCGCACGAACGATCTGACCGCGGAAGTGTTCCTGGTGACGGACCTGGTGGGTGAAAGTGCACAATGGGACGCCTACAGCGGCCCGCCGACGCAGCTTATGGACGCCGGGACGGTGCGACGCCTCGCCGGCGAAGGTGCGTTCTTCGGAAGCCATCTGGCGACGCATCGCGCGATCGATGGTCTGTCGAGCTCTGACTTGGCCGCCGAGCTCCTGCGCTCTCGTATGTTCATCGAACGATGGACCGGTCGGCCAACCACGGCGTTCGCGGCACCCTTCTCTGTCACCGACCGACGGCTTGGCAGGCTGGCCAAGGAGTGCGGCTATCGAATCGGCTTCGGCGGCAGACACGGGCCGGCGGACCTCGATTGCGATCCCATCGACCTTCCGCGCATCGAGATTCGCGGAGATCACTCGCTCGATGACTTTGTTGGCAAAGTCGAGGCCGTGCTCGCATGAACGGTGAACTTGTCAGTATCTAGATTTGTAACAAATTGGTTCCGCTTTTTATTCGGTGTCCCGCCCGCTTACCTCGTTCGCAAGTCTATTGGGCGACTTGGGATACGGCTGACATCAGCTCCTGCGGGCTTGGCGCCCCAAACATGTATCGCCCACCCTCTGGAACCTCCGTGAAGCTCCAGCGGACGATCCCCTGCCGGTCCAGCAGGAACTGACCGACCAATTGTCCGTGTCCCGTTGCTAGCATCTGCTCGTCGGCTTCGGTCAGCTCGTAATGGTCCCTCTTGTTGAGGATTTCGCTGGCCGCAAGAGGATCCATAGGACCGGGCAACTCGCCTGGTATGTCGACCCGCATATCCTTTGCCGCTGCCATCGAGACCTTGTACGGCCAGTTCGTCTCGTTTTGGGTGAATTCGAGATTGGGCAGTCCAAAAGCACGATGTGAAGCGCGTTCAGGATCGGAGGCCGCAAGCAGATTCGGCATCGGATGGTAGCGGAAATAGAGACGCGCCCGTTCGATCGGCGTGTTGACCACCGTCAGGCTCTCCACGCCCTTTTCGCGCAGCTCCGGATCAAGCCGCGCCTGGGCGGCGATATGGCGCCGGCAAAACGCGCAATGCAGACCTCGAAACAGGCCGACCAGCACCGGTTTTTGGCCGCGAAAATCGTCAAGCGCGATCTTGCCTTCCTGGGTAATGGCGTCGAGTATCACGTTTGGCGCACGGTCGCCCGGTTGAAGCGGCACCAAGTCACTACGCGCGGACATTTCCAACCTCCAACCCCGGCTAGTCGAGAAAAGGCAGCACCACAAGCGCTTCCGGGTCGAGCCCGTGCTGGGCGCATATACCCTGCGCCAGGGAAAAGTAGCGTTCGGCCTCGGCCAGATTGTCGAGGTCGAGATTAAGCGTTGCGAGACCATCATAACACGGAAACAGCAGTTGGGGTTCGCCCGTTTCGCGAGCTACGTCCAGTGCTTCGTGGAACAACCCAACCGCCAGGTCCGGACGGCCGTTGCACTGGTGGATCTGCCCAAGCACGATCAACGGCACCGGCAGGTGCTCGCGCTGGTCGAGCGCCCGGTCGAGCTCGATGGCCTTCTCGGCAGCAGGCACGCCCTCCGTTGGACAGCGATCCGTGAAAGTACAACAAGCGACCGCCAGATTGGCGAGGAGGCGCGCCTGGAAACCCAAATCACCAATACGGCGCGCCACTTCAAGACCGCGCCGACAGACCTCCATCGCTTTTGCGGGATCGATGGTCGTGTAAAGCACGCCGAGATTGGTGTAGCCGCGGCAGGCCGCGCCCAGCAGACCGGCGGCTTCGGCCAATTCAATGCTACGCTCAACCTGACGCACGGCCTCACGGTTTCGCCCAAGGCGAGCCAGCGCGACAGCCTTGGTGTTGAGTGCCTCGGCGGTCACAAGAGTGGCATCACACCTTACCTCGGAGACATGCTCCGTTGTCAGTGTGCCTACGCAATCCAGCGCCGCGTCTGCCCATTTTGCCGCGAGAGCGTGATCTCCGCTACGGAACGCCTGTCGGCCACGTTCTTGCCACAGATGCGCCTGCTCGATCGGGGCATCCGCTCCATCGAGGAGCGCTGCCGCCTCAGCATAGCGGGGTTCTGCCTTGTCCCGCTTGCCGACATCCCAGAGCAGCCGACCGATCTTACGCAAAACTCGCGCCGAGGCGACGCGATTGGCCGACTCGCGGTATGCCTGCAACACCGTCTCGTAGTGGTGGTGCGCGATCTCGCGGCGGCCTGCCGGGCCGCTCAAATCGGCAATGCGCTCTGCAATTGCCAGTTTGAGCGGTGTTTGCCCGATCGCGCCCAACGCAGTCAGTGCTCGCTCGTAGAAACGAAGGGCGTCGTCGTTGGCATATATCATGCGAGCGCGATCGCCTGCCGCCTGCAGGTAATGCGCGCCCTTCTCCCGCTCGGCGCTCTGTGCAAAATGATGACCGAGCACCGTCAAATCCTCGAGCCGTTCCGGCTCGTCGCCGCACAGTTGCTCCAAGGCAGCACCGATCCGCCCGTGGATTTCGGTCCGGCGTTGCAGGAGCAGATTCTGGTAGATCACGTCCTGCAGCAATGTTTGCGTAAAGCGGTAGCTTTGAGACGAGACCGAGCCTGATCCGGCAACTTCCTCGATGATTTCCGCATCGCAAAGCAGTTCGCAGCCGGCTTCGAGCCGGCTGGGGTCGGCTGTCACGGTTTTCAGAAGTGTGGCATCGAAGCGCGGGCCGATTACCGCGGCCTCCTGGGCCAACCGGCGCACCTCTTGGGGCAGCCGGTCGACTCGGGCAAGCAACATTGCCTGGATAGTGGCGGGGATGCCGGTTGCGACTTCGCCTGCCACAGTCCGCCATCGCTGGCCCTCTCGCACCAGTACACCGCGATCGATAAGGCCGCGAACGATTTCCTCTACAAAAAGGGGGTTGCCGCCCGCGCGCTCGAGGATCTGGTCGAGAAGCCCTCCCGCGGAGCTTACCCAGCTCTCGCCGAAAAGCGCTGCCAGCAGGCTGCGTCCGTCATCATTGTTGAGTGGCGGAAGCCTGAGCGCTGTGTGACTGACCCGACTTGAGTCGAGCTGGTCGTTGTCCGGCGCCGGACGATGCGTGACCAGCAACATCAACCGCGTGCGTTCCAACCTGTCCATCACGAAACGTAGTGCCTCGAGCGACACGGCGTCCGCCCAGTGCAGGTCTTCGACGACAATCAATAGCGGCGACAACGCAAGCCGCCGTTCGATGATTGTGCGGACTGCGTAGAGAATTTGCCGCCGCAGCTGCTCGGGCTCGACATGCTGCAAGGTGGCATCGGGGTCGCCAAGGCCAAGCACATGGTAGAGCAAAGGCATCAGCCGCTTCGCCTCCTCGCCCTGCAGGCCGAGATCGGCAAGCAAGCCTGCGAGCTTCCCCCGCATTTCGTCCCCATTGTCGTTTTGCATCATCCCGGCAGCGCTGCGCACCACTGCGCCCAAGGCGCCAAAAGATTGTTCACCCAGCGGTGAGCACGTGGCCTGCCGCACGGCGACGTTGCGAAAACGCTCCTCGTCGCCGACGCGGGCGACGAACTCCTTCACCAGCCGCGATTTCCCGATGCCGGCTTCTCCGACGAGGCGGACAAGTTGGGCCGAGCCGCCGCACGCCTGGTCAAGGCTCGCCATCATTCTATTGAGCTCCGCACCACGACCTATTAGCGGCGCACTGAGGCCGAGCGCCTCGAGCCCGCGCGCTGCACGCGGCACCGCTAGCGGTGCGTCCAGTCGATGAACGAGCACGCTGCCGGCCTTGCCGCGAAACACGACATCACCCAGCGACTCGTAAGAGAAGGCATGCCGGGTCAGCCTGTGAGTGAGCTCGCCTACCAGCACCTCACCCGGTGCGGCCAGCGATTGCAGGCGTTGCGCCGTATTCACTGTGTCGCCGGTCACGGAATAGGATCTGGCGGTGCCGATGCCCAATCCGCCAGTAACGACCGGACCAGTGTTTATGCCGATGTGGAGTAACAGAGGCGAGCCGGAGTGGGGGGTGCTTTCGCCGAGCCGCGCCGTCCGGGCGATCATGTCGAGAGCGGCGCGAAGCGCACGTTCCGGATCGTCCTCATGCGCGACCGGCGCACCGAACAAAGCGAGCAGTGCATCGCCGATGAATTTGTCGACGAAACCACCAAAGTTTCGCACGGCCGCCGTCAATTCCTTGAACAGTTTGTTCTGCAGCGCTTGCATGACCTCGGGGTCGAGCTGCTCGCTGAGTGTCGTAAAGCCGCAAAGGTCGGCGAACAGGACCGTTACCGTCCGGCGATCGGCGTCAGAGACGGGATGCAGCCCTTCTTCGTTTTCGATGTTCGGAAGCAGCGACGGAGTTCGAGAAGACGGCACAATGGTCCGGCTTGGTGCCGGAGCAGGCCGTTCGACGGCTTTTGCGGGCGCACCAACGCTTGCCCCACATTTCGGACAGAACTCGAAATCAGGTGCGCAGGTGTAGCCGCAACTGGCGCATGGCACGGGCTGGCGCCTGCCACACCTCGGACAGAAGGCGTAACCGCCCTCAATCTCGAAACCGCAGCCCGAGCAGTCCATCGAACAAGACCTCACTAGTGGCCGTGACGGCGTGATCTCGCCCACACTTCACGGCCAGGCTATTCACAAGGATGCACCGATAGTCGTCGACGGGCAAGCGGCAGCGAGCGATCCGTGTGGGTCCGGTGGCAGAGCGCTGCCCATTCGGGCGGCTGCGTGGCCGTCGTCTGCGAAAGTTCCCTCTTACCCTCCGTCTTCCTGCTATCATGAAGATGAGAGGCCGTTGACCTCTTGATGCAACGGGCTGACTCGCAACGCTGTCACCGACGTCTCGCGCGCTTCCGGCCCGCAGCTACGGCCATCTGGGCCGTTTCGCCGAAGCCCGCGCGGCATGGCAGGAGGTGCTTCGCGTCAATCCCGACTATTCGTTGGAATACCGTCGCAAAGTCTTGCCCTACAAGAACCGGTCGATTTCGAACACGTGGTGGATGGGCTCCGCAAGGGGCGGTGCGGTGCAATGACAGGTGAGGCCTATGCGGCCGGATCAGACGCTAGAGGCTCCCCGATAGATCGCCGTCGCTTGCGGTTGCGCACTAGTCTCAGGTCGGCTTGATCTCTGCCTGGCCGATCTTGCGCCATCTGGCGTTTTCGCCAACCAGTTTCAGGTCGTCGGTCGTCTCGGCAAATGTCCGCAATCGGTATTGCCGGAGCAGGTTTGGGAAGAGCGCCACTTCCGGCAGGCCGGCAAGCTGCTCGCGGACTGAGATCTTTTCATCGATGACCCGCATGCCCCAGGCATTTTCCCGAACCTGCAGCTCCGCGGCCAGATCGCGCTCTTCCGGCGCGTTTTCGTCCAGCACGGCCAGAAGGATCGAGTGGAAAAGCGCTACGTAGCCAATCTGTCTCAGGCCGCCCACGACCCGCACGCGCGGCAATATGGCAAGGACAAGGAACGTCAGGAACAAGTTCGGCAGCAGCACGCCTTCCAGCAGCGCCCGCCTGAGATGTGGCCGCTCGAACGGGATGGAAAGACCTTGCGGCCTGTCAGGCTCGATCAGGTGCCCGTTCTCGAGAACGAGCTTGCGCACGCGCTCCTCGCGGATGCCCCAGAAATAGTCCGTGGCATTGGGCAGGAATCTGCCAAATGGGCTCGATGCGGCCTCTTGCCAGGCATGTTCGAGACGCTGGCGTCTTGCGGGTTCAATGAGCAGCCTGGAAAGAAGGCTGCCGTCATATTCCAGATGCCGCGCCATGGCAGCCGCGGCGGCCCGATCATCGATGAAAACCGGTAGGGCCATGCCGGCACGATCCCAATTGGCGACCAGATCCTGGTTCAGGGCAGTCAGCGCATCGGCGGCGGTTTCAAACACCTTGTCCTGGCTGGCAAGCAGTGTGCCCAGCCAGCGGCTGCCATCCGTTTCGTCGCCCACCGCTTCGAGCGCGCGCTTGTTGAGGGAGACGGGACCGGCCACGCAGGCGCTTTTGCGGCACAGTTTGTGGCGCCCCATGCCAAAGAGGTTGATCTTGTCGTCGCCGACGTCGAGCCATCCCGGCCCCTCCCGGCCAACTGTCTCCATGGTCATCGTCGTTCCCATGAAGCCGACGAAGGCCGACAGCCCGTTTTCGACCGCGCCGAGCCAGGCAAGCAGGAGGGCATCGAAGGTGATCCGGTCCATCAGAAGCAGGCAGTGCAGGCCGGACTGAATCACCGGTCTGTGCTCGAACTCGTCGAGGGCTTTGCCGATCTCGTCAGGCTGCATGGTCATACCGAGGCGCTGATGCAGGACTTCGCGCAGGATCGAGCGGGCAGCGATCGCCGGGCCCGATGCAGGCCTTGCCACCGGCCGCCAAAGATGGCGGGCGTAGTCGGAAACCGGTGCATTCCAGTTCTGCTCGATGTCGCGCACGACCTCCGGGCAGAGCAGCGACAGCACAGCCAGAATTTCCACCGGAGGCGTAGGGGTAGAGGTAGGATCAAAGACGGCGGTCATTGGTCCCGTCTAGCCGCTTGCGGTGCAAACGCCAAGCGAGACCAGACTTGCTGGATGCGGCCGGCCCACACATAGATCGTCAACTCGATTAAGATGGCGTGAGACGAAATGGCCGTATCCTACGCAGCTCTCCATGAGCAATCACCTGTTCGCTCGGCACGAATTGTCAGACTGGCTAAACAGCTAACGCCAAACAGCGGATCTTAGAACCGCAGCCGGGCCATGCTCAGGAGGTCGTGGTACTGCCCGTCGGTAAAGCCGGCCTTCACATGCCGGCCTTCGACCTCAAAGCCGTGGCTTTTGTAGAGACGGAGAGCCGCTTCGTTGTCGGCATAGACGGTCAATTCGACCCGCTTCAGGGCGCGCCAGTTGTCGGCCACGTCAAGCAGCGCGCCAAGTATGGCAGAGCCGATACCTTTGCCGACAAAGGCATCGTCAAGGCCAATATTGATCTCGCCGATATGCGAACGGCGCGGTGAACCCTGCACGACCAGGCTGCCATGGCCGACGACCTTGCCGTCCAGCTCGGCAACGATCCAGGTGGTTTCCTGGCCGGACTTGGCAATGCGCCGCGCCACCTGCTCCACCATCTCGAAAGGCATCCTGAGCGTGCCCCAGCGGAAGCCCGGCATGTTGAAGATAGCGCAAAGCGCCTCCGCATCGCTTGGCCGGACGGACCGCAGCAGCGGCTCGATTTTCTCGGAGGGTGGCGAGGTCGTGCTGGTCATGGCGTTCCCGGCGAAGGCAATCGGCCCGGTACGATGCACCGGACGCCACCTGAAAATCCAGCCGTCTCTGACCTATGATGCCGATTGCGAGCTAAAATACCGGGAGGCGGCGTAGAGTTTGAAGACGCCGCTGATGCCTATCCAGCCGAAAAGGGCGAGCCAGCACAATGTCCCGGTCGCCGTCCAGTCGATCCGGTGCACCGCAGCGTCGGTGATGACGACGCCGAGGATGGTAAGCAGGCCAACCAGAAACTGCGCCAACCCGAGCACCAGCAGTTCCTCGCGCGGCGCGCTTCTCCAGACGAGATATATACCGCCCGCACCGGCGAGGAAGATGGCGCTGTAGACCTGAGCGTGGAAGGCATCGATCGGCCATGGCCAGATGCCACTGAATGTCAGGGGAAACAGCAACAGGCCGACGCCATAGAGCCCAAGGATCGCGGATTCCGCCGGCATGTAGCCGCGCCATGCGGGATTTAAGGTCACGCCTTTTGCAGAAGGACGGGCCCTGGCCCGCCACAGGGACAGCCCGGAT
The DNA here is from genome assembly GCF_040322295.1 of Mesorhizobium sp. M0159. Taxonomy (NCBI): domain Bacteria; kingdom Pseudomonadati; phylum Pseudomonadota; class Alphaproteobacteria; order Hyphomicrobiales; family Phyllobacteriaceae; genus Mesorhizobium; species Mesorhizobium sp. M0159. The sequence goes on along the minus strand of NZ_JAMYTF010000020.1, from coordinate 76,433 downwards.
ACCGCGACCGATGCAAGATAGACCAAAAACCACAGCCAGGGCGCTTTGCGCTCGAAGTTGAAATAGCCGAGATTGATGAACGAAGCCACCGACACGATGACGGTGAAGATGAAGGCCATGACGAGCACGAGCCTGCCGGGCGACCAGCGATTCCAGACCAGCAGTGCCGCCATCACGACCATTTCGGCGGTGTAGAAGCCACCGAGGAAGCGCGCATTGAACGGCGTGACGGCCCAAGGCCAGCCCGGTTTCACTATCGCAGGCATGAAAAGCAGGCCGGCGCCTACGATCAGGACGACGATGACCCCCGCAGAAAAAAGGCGCAGGGCCGCGGGAAATGGCGGATTGTCTGATGTCGGCATGGGAGAAAATCCCAAAGATGAATGCTCCATGGACCATCATAGTGCTGCTTGCGGCCGGTTAAAATCCGCCGAATGGAAATTGAACGGTCACCAGGCTTATCCATTCGAATGGCCGTACGGTCCGTTTCGAAGTAAGATGGAATACTCGGACCAAAGATCGGTCCGGTCAAAATGCCTCGAGGTGCATTTTCCGGAGCCTGCACGATGAACGAAGCTCAGGATCTATTCTCACTTCTGCGACAATCGGCCGATGTCGATCCGCAGGCGATCGACGCGATCAAGCGAACCATCGCGGAGGGCGAGGACCACGAACTTTGCCGCATCAATGCGCCAGCCTTCGCCAGCAAGCATGGCCTCGACGAGGAGCGCGCAATAAGCGCCTTTCTCCATGCGGCGCGGGTGGGCATCTTCGACATTTCCTGGAATGTTCTGTGCCCCGGCTGTGGCGGCGTGCTCGACACCAACGCCACGCTGAAAACCCTGCAAAAGGACGAATACACCTGCGCGCTGTGCTCAGAGGGCTATTCACCGACCCTCGACGAGATGGTCGAGGTGACATTCACCGTCAGTCCCCGCGTGCGCAGGATTGCCGCCCACAATCCACACGAACTGCCGGTGGCGGAATATTTCCGCCAGATCTACTGGGCGTCCGGCGTCGATCTGCCGGAAGAGGATTTCGCGAAAAAGCTAGAAGCGTTCTCCCTGGAGGATATCGAGCTTGCGCCCGGTGAAAAGGCGGTTCTGACCATACAGCTTCCGTCTGAATTCATCATCGTCTTCGAGCCGGTCACCCATTCAGCGCAGTTCATCGACGGGAAGGGCGAACCAACAAAGGAGCGCCGGAGCCTCTCTTTGGCCTTCGACCGCGACCATGTCCAGAACCAGACGCTGGAGATGCAACCCGGCCCGTTGCGCATTTCGCTGGAAAACCGGACCGACACCCGCGTGCTGCCGACGGTCTTCATCGCCGGCCAGGCATTGCATGATTTCCTGGGAAAACGCCGGCCCTTCCTGACCGCCAAGCGCCTGCTCACCAACCAGACGTTCCGCGATCTCTATCGCACGGATACACTCGACATCAACCAGCGCCTGAAGATCACCAGCCTGACGTTCCTGTTCACCGACCTGCGCGGATCGACCGAGCTTTACGAGCGGGTGGGCGACCTTTCAGCCTTCGATCTCGTGCGCGAGCATTTCCAGGTTCTGCACGAGATCGTCACGGCGGAGGCAGGCGCGGTGGTGAAGACGATCGGTGATGCGGTGATGGCGACCTTCGCGACGCCTGATCGTGCGATTGCTGCAGCCCTCAGGATGCGCGATGCCATGCGTACGCTCAACGACAAGAGCGGGCGCGAGGATCTGCTGCTCAAGATCGGAGTCCATGCCGGCCCCTGCATCGCCGTGTCTATGAATGAGCGACAGGACTATTTCGGCCAGACGGTCAACATTGCTTCGCGGGTCCAGAACCTTGCCAACGCACAGGCGATCTTCGCCACTCGGGCGGTGGTCGACGACAATCTCACCGCCGATCTCTTGCACAGGAACGCGCTGACGCCCGCGCCCCACGAGGTCTCGCTGCGCGGCATTGACCGGGAGATAGCAGTATATACGATCCCCTGAAGGCTTGGCCCCTGAAGATTTGGCTCGTCCCGGCCCCTCACACGCGCCTACAGATAAAATAACGATCGGCGGGAACCGAAGGTGGCGGCGGGAGGCGTTGCAACTGCGGGTGATCGAGCGGCGTGCCGCTGACCGCGATGCCGCCGACGCGAAGCAGGCGCGCGGTCAGATCGGGAAGCCAGGTAGAGGTCACTGCATCGCGATCTTCATAGCCGGTGCCGATGTCGGCATGAACAAGAGCGGCGTCGATGCCAATGAACCTGCTCGCCGTCTCGCGTATTTCGCCGAGCACGAGGTTTTCAGCTTCGGGAATTGAGCTGGCGTGTGCGGCAAGTGCGCGGTCGAACGCTACGATCCGGCGTCCGGGCAGGCGCTCGCGCAGATGGTGGAACGTCCGGCCATTGCCGAGGCCGAGCTCGAGCACGGGCCCCTCCATCTTTGCCACCTCGGCGCAGACATGATCAAGTATGTCGCGCTGTGCGGTCATCCTCCGGATGAAACTGTCAAGGCGACTCATGTGCGATTGTATGTCCAGAACCAGTTCACGAAATCAACTGCCCCCGACCAGAGCGTTTCGCGGCTGAAACCCGAGGCCGACGTGTTAAACCCCGATCGAGTCTTGCCGCGTGTAGAGGCGGACGATGAACACTGCAACAAGCGAACAGTTGCCGACAAGGATCATACGGGTGGAGTCGGCGGCACTGCGCGCGGCGGAATAGCGCTGTCACTTGTAGGGGTCCGCGGCGTCCCGCAACCCGTCGCCGAGGAAGTTGAACGCCAAGATGACGAGAACGACGGGGAGCATCGGCAAAAGCAGCCATGGATAGAACGCGATCACGCTGACGCTGCGCGCCTCGGTGAGCAGGATGCCCCAGCTGGTTATCGGTGCCCTCAGCCCGAGCCCGAGGAAGCTCAGCGCCGTCTCGCCCAGGATCATGCCAGGTATGGAGATCGTCGCCGTCGCGATCAGATGCGACATGAAGCCGGGAATGAGATGCCGCCCGATGATGCGGCTGCTTCTGGCGCCCATCAATTGCGCGGCCAGAACGTAATCCTCCTCGCGCAAGGCCAGAAGCTTTGAACGCACGGCCCGCGCCAGTCCGGTCCAGTCGAGCAGCCCGAGGATGACGGTGATGCCGAAATAGATCAGGATCGGACTCCAGGTTATCGGCATAATCGCCGCCAGAGCCAGCCATAGCGGAATGCTGGGGATCGATTGCAGAACTTCGATTATCCGTTGGACGATCAGGTCGAAGATACCGCCGTGATAGCCGGCCAGTCCGCCGATGACAATGCCGAGCAGGAAGCTGAAACTGATGCCGACGAGGCCGATTGTCAGTGAAATGCGTGCGCCATAGATGATGCGCGAGAGCACATCGCGCCCCAGCCTGTCAGTGCCGGCCAGAAAGAGCTGGCCGTTTTCGGCGGGGCAGACAAAATGCCTGTCACCTTCGATAAGGCCCCAGAACCGGTAACTGTCGCCCTTGCAGAAGAAACGGATCCGCTGAACATCATCCTGTTTCTCGACGTAGTTCCGCTTGAGCGTGTCCATATCCAGCGTCATCTGGCGGCCATAGACGAACGGCCCGACGAACTGGCCGTTGTGGAACAGGTGCACTCGCTGCGGCGGCGAATAGATGTAGTCCATGTTGCGCGTGTGCAGATCGTAGGGCGCCAGGAACTCGCAGATCAGTATCCCGAAATAGAGCGCTGCCAGGAATATGCCGGATACAAGGGCAAGCCGGTGCCGACGGAATTTCCACCACATCAGCCGCAGCTGCGACGCCTGAAAGACCTTCGACTGCTCCGGCGTCATCGCCTCGACCGACTCCAGGTCAAAGGGCGCAATGGAAACGTAGTGTTGCAGCGGGGCGCCCGGAGCGGGCAGCGGCGATTGCGTGTTCATTTGGTGCTGCCGCCTTGCAAACGAATTCGCGGATCAAGTAGCGCCAGCGCCAAGTCGGAAATCAGGACGCCGATGACCGTCAGGAAGGCGAGGAACATCAGGAACGACCCTGCCAGATACATGTCCTGGCTTTGCAGCGCCTTGATCAGCATCGGCCCGGTCGTCTCCAAAGACAGCACGATTGCCGTGATTTCGGCGCCGGAGATGATGGCCGGCAGGATAGAGCCGATATCTGAAATGAAGAAATTGAGCGCCATGCGCAGCGGATATTTGACCAGCGCCCTGAAGGGATGAAGGCCTTTGGCCCGCGCGGTCACGACATATTGCTTATGTAGCTCATCGAGCAGATTGGCGCGCAGCCGCCGGATCATGCTTGCCGTGCCCCCGGTGCCGATGATCAAGACCGGAATCCAGAGATGGGCGAGGATCGACTTCGCCTTGGCCCAGCTCATCGGCTCGCCGAGATATTGCTGGTCCATGAGATGGCCGATAGACGTGCCGAACCAGATGTTGGCGAAATACATCAGGATCAGCGCCAGCATGAAGTTCGGAATCGCAAGGCCGAGAAGGCCGAAGAAAGTCAGGCCGTAGTCGCCCCAGCTGTATTGATGCGTGGCGGAGTACATGCCGATCGGAAAGGCGATGAGCCAGGTAAAGATGATCGTGACGAAGGAAACCAGCACCGTCAGCCACATTCGGTCCCCGACGACGTCGCGAACCGGCAGCTCATATTCGAAGGAATAGCCGAAATCGCCGTGCAGCATCCCGCCGACCCAGTAGAAGTAGCGAATGACCGGTGGCTTGTCGAAACCATATTCCTTGCGCATCATCTCGATGCGATCGGAATCCACCGCTTCGCCCTGAGCCCGAAGCTCGGCAACATAGCTGTCGAAATAGTCGCCTGGGGGAAGTTCGATGATCGTGAACACCAGTGCCGATATGACCAGCAGCGTTGGAACCATCACGGCGATGCGCCAGACAAAATATCGAAGCACGCTCAGGACTCTCCAAGCCAGAATGTATCCGGCATATAGACACCGAAATAGGCGGTCGGGTCGTAGCCGTAGAGCGCCTTGTCAGGCAGATTGCGCAGCCGCGAGGATGCCAGAACCGGCTGATGCGTTCCGTTTACCGTGCCGATCGAAAACACCTGATCGGTATAGATCGACAGCATTGAATTCCAGATCTCGGCGCGCTCCGTGGCTTCGGTCGATGCGTTCCAGCGCCTGAGTAAAGCCATCAACTCGACCACGGGCGGAAGATCGGGCGCTTCGCCGACCTTGCCACGGGACAAGTAGTGAGCACCCCAGAGCGGCCATTGCAGCTGGTCATCGACGGTTGGGGCCAGTTGGTAGGGGTTCATGTCGGCGGTCGGCACGCCATTGTCGATGCCCGACCACATCGACATCATGATCTGGCCACCAAGCGCGCGGCTGCGGAAGATGTCGCGCTGCGAAGTCCGGATGAACAGGGCGATGCCGATCTTGCGCCAGTGATCGGTGATGAGCTCGAGCGCGTCGGTTTCCAGCGTGCTTTCGCCGGCCGTTTCCACTACGAGCTGCGCCGAGCGTCCGTCGGGAAGTATCCGCAGGCCGTCATCGTCACGCGCCTGAAGCCCGACCTCGTCGAGCAGGGCATTGGCCTGGTCGGGATCATGGGCGACCCAGGCTTTCGCGAATTCCGGCCGGTAGAGCGGGCTCTCCGGCAGGACCGTATCGGCACTTTCCTGCGCCAATCCGTAGAACACAGCCAAATTGATCTCGCGCCTGTCCACAGCGAGCGAAAGTGCGCGGCGCACGCGCACGTCACGAAAAAGGCCACGCCACACCTGGTCGGCACAATTCAGATTGGGCAGCAGCGCCAGCCGCGAACCTTGTGTGCGTTTCCAGAGATGCATCTTCACCGGGTAGCGCTTCTCCGCATCCTTCAGGAAGGAGTAATCGGTGAAGTCAATTCCCATGCCTTGCAGGTCGCTCTCGCCCGCACCGGTCTTGGCGGAAATGATCGCCGACGAGCTGACATTCATGACAATCCGGTCGACATAGGGCAGTTGCCGGCCATTCTCGTCTATTCGATGAAAGAACGGGTTCCGCTCGAAGACGAACTGCTCAGCCGGCGGCTTGGTCCGGTTCTGCCAGGGATCGAGCGTCGGCAGTTCCGGGTTCTCCGGGCGATACTGCCGCGACATGCGGATATGCAAGAGCGTCCATTTCTGGGCCCGGTTCTCCTTCATTAGGCCGGCGAGCCGGAATGGATCCTGGTATTTCTTGTGGAACTGCTTGAGATAGGCGGCCGGCAGAACAAGCGATAGGGGCGAAGCAGCGGCGAGCTTGGGCAGGAAGTCGGGATTGGGCGCATCCCAACTATAGCGGACCGTCAACGGATCGACGATCTCGAAGCGTGGCGGCTTGCCGTCCGCCAGCAGGGCCGGGGCAAGCCCGCCTTGCGAAAGCTCATCGTTCAGCCAGACATCTTCCCAGCAATAGCGAAAATCCTCCGACGTCAGCAGGCTACCGTCAGACCATTTATGTCCTTCTCGTATCTTGAAAGTGAAGACACGATCATCCGCTACATCGAAACTTTCGAGAATGTCGGCTTGCAGGTTAAGCTTTTCGTCATAGCCGACCAGGCGAGCGTACCCGTAGATCGTCATCATCCGGATATCTTTCTGGCTGCCGATGATCGTGCGCAGCGTGCCGCCATATTGGCCGGGCTGCCGGCCCATCGCAGCGAGATTCAACGCGCGCGGGCGCTTGGGCAGGCGTTCGGCGAGTGCCGGCAGCGCTCTGGCCTTCAGCTGCGGCTCAAGAAATTCCGGCTCCAGATCGCCGGCGCGCAACGTGCCCGGCAGAAATGCCGAAGCCATGAGTCCAAGGACGGTGCGCCGGCTGATCAATGGCGTAGCTCGCTGACATCGGCCGAACTTCGGGCCAGCACGAGGTGGCCGCCGCCAAGATCGAGCGGCGACAGCATGTCCTCGTCGCCCTCGTCGCGGAATTGCGGTCCCCATGCGCTGGTGTCGGAAGCGCCGCTGAGTTTCAGCGTCTTGAAATCCATCGGCCTGTCGAGATCGGGGAAAGGTACTGCGGCGACCAGTGAGCGCGTGTAGGGGTGGACCGGTTTCCTAAGCAGAATTTCGCGCGGCGCGAGCTCGACGATACGCCCGCCGCACATCACCGCGATGCGGTCTGCCATGTAGTCCACCACCGCCAGGTTGTGGGATATGAACAGGTAGGTCAGGCCCAGTTCCTTCTGCAGGTCCTTCAGAAGGTTCAGGATCTGCGCCTGGACAGAGACATCGAGTGCCGAAACCGGCTCGTCGCAGATCAGGAGTTCAGGCCCCAACGCCAACGCGCGCGCGATGCCGATACGCTGACGCTGCCCGCCGGAGAAACTATGCGGATAACGCTTTATGAAGCGCGGGTCGAGCCCGATTGCCTGCATCAGGCTCTTGACCGTGGCGAGTCGGGACGCGGCATTGCCACGTCGATGGATTTCCAGCGGCTCGCTCAAAATGTTCTCCACCGTCATGCGGGGTGAAAGCGACGAAACCGGATCCTGGAAGACCATCTGGATTTTCGCGCGCAGCATGCGCAGGGCGTCTCCCTCGGCTTCCAAGACGTCGATCGGACCATCGCGGCCATTGAAGATCACAGAGCCGCCGCTAGGGGTGACAGCCCGCATGAGGATCTTGCTGACGGTGGTTTTGCCGGAGCCGCTTTCGCCGACAAGACCCAGGCACTCACCCCGCCTGATATCAAAGCTCACGCCGTCCACGGCGCGAACAGAGGTTTGATGATCTCCGCCGAACCATCCGGACTTGCGGATCGTGAAGGTCTTTGTCAGATCCCTGACCGACAGCAGGATGTCGTCCGGCCCCTTCGATGCCGGCGCCGTCTGCTTGCCGAGCAGGTTCCCGACATTCACCGGCACCTCGCGGAGCGCCTTTAGCCTTTCGCCGGGCTTCAGGTCGAAATGCGGAACGGCTGCCATCAGGCCCTTCAGGTAAGGGTGGCCCGGCCGGCGGAATATCGCCTCCACAGGTCCCGCTTCCATGATCTCGCCATGGTACATGACCACCACCTCGTCGGCGACGTTGGCGACTACGCCAAGGTCGTGCGTGATCAGCAGCATCGCCATGTTCAGCTTCGTCTGAAGCTCGCGCAGCAATTGCAGGATTTGCGCCTGGATGGTGACGTCCAACGCCGTCGTCGGCTCGTCGGCGATCAACAGCGCGGGCCGGCAGATAAGCGCCATGGCGATCATGGCGCGTTGACGCAATCCTCCCGAAAGTTCAAAGGGATACATGTCATAGGCGCGCTTGGGGTTGGGAAAGCCGACAAGTCCGAGCATTTCCTCGGTCCGCGCCTTGCGCTCCACCCAAGCCATGGGCGTATGAATCTGCAGGGATTCGCTCACCTGATTGCCGATCGTATGCAGCGGCGACAGTGATGTCATCGGCTCCTGAAATATTTTGCCGATGCGGCTGCCTCTCAACGCCCGGATTTCGAGTCCGTCACGCGGCATCTGCAGGATATCCTGCGTCGTGCCGGGCTTTTCAGGATCGGAAAACAGGATACGGCCGCGAACATGGGCTGTGTTCGGCAAAATGCCCATCACTGCCTGGCTGAGAACCGATTTTCCGGAACCGGACTCGCCCACAAGCGCGGTAACCTTGCCGGGCAGGACGCGAAGATTTGCACGCCTGACGGCATGCAACGGTCCCCCTATAATGGCAAAAGAGATGCCAACATCCTCGATCCGCAGCAGATCAACGCCCAAATTCATTCTCACACCAGCCCCCACTCTGGCAGGTCCAGAAGGCGAGACTATCGCATTGCCAGCCTAGAGCAACTTGGATTCGAACAGTCGCCAGTTCCCTGGCGGAACCGGCGACCGGACTGTTACCAAACGCGTTCGGATCAGATCGTGGCGGTTACTGGAGCTTCCTCGGGTCGCCCGCGGACGGCCGCGCGGCATTGCGATGAAGCAGCATGACCTGCTCGGCGTCCGATATTCGGTCGTAAATCGGCTCCAGCGCACCGTCTTCGTCGAGCGAGAGAGTACCCGACAAATCGGGTGAAAGCACCGTTAGCTTCTGCCTGATGCCCGCCAGTTCCTCCATGCCGAGCGCCAGCCAGTTGTTGGCGCCGCAATAGCTGGCGAAATCTTTGCTGGCGAGAACGCTGTGCGGATATTTCTTGGTCAGGGTCTGGAGGCGCTGGACCTCGTTTACAGCCGAGCCGAAGACAGAGAATGTGAGCCGGTCGGTAAGCCCGACATTGCCGAACATCACATTGCCGACATGCAGGCCGATACCATAGTTTATGTCGCTCAATCCCTGCTGCTTTCTGCGCAGATTGAGATCCATCATGCGCGCGGTGGCCTTGTGCGCTGCTGCAAGAGCAGCCTGGCAGGCGATCTCGGACTGTGAACGGTGCCTTGCGCAAGGGTAGACGGCAATGAAGCCATCACCTATGAAACTCATGATCTGCCCGCCCTTGCGATTGAAAGGTGCAGCAGCGGCGTCGAAAAACTGGTTCAGCGTATCGATATAGACTTCGCGGCCGGAGGTTTCGGCAAGTCTTGACGACCCGCGCATGTCGCCCATGACCAGTGCCGCCCGGATTGTATCACCCTCGCCGCGCTTGATCTGGCCGTCGAGCACGCGCCTGCCGGCGTCGCCGCCGAGATAAGTGGTCATCATGTTGTCGGCAAGCTTGGTGAGCACCGCCATCTTGGTTGCGATAGCGAGATGGTTCTGGATGCGCAGCAGCGCCGAAATCATGCTGTCGCTGAAGCCTGCAGCACTGTCGGTGGACCAAGACCCGATCATGCCCTGACTGGTGTTGCCGCTGAAGGGATGGACGAAAGCCATGTAATCGGTGACGCCCATCAGCTTGAGGTCATCGAAAACAGGAAATTCCGACGGCACCGACGGGTCGAGCCGGCGCCGCAGATGGTCGAGCTTGTGGCTGAGCAGATGGTAGTATGGGCTGGTCAGGAATCTGTCGGAATGAACGCCGTTCTCCTTGCGGAAGCCTTCCACTTCCAGGCCCTGGCCGCGGAGCCAGGTGAAGCCGAGCGCGTCATAAAGCGGATGAAGCATCGAAAAGCTCAAATGCACCCGCTTCAACGGCAGGCCGGCAGCAGCCAGCCGTTCACAAAAGCCCCTTACCAATGTTTCCAGGTCGTCGCCCGCCAACGCCGATTGGGTCAGCCAATCGGCAACCTTATCCATGAGAATGGCAGAAATTTCTGCTTGCGCTGTGCTCATGCTATCTCGAAATCTCCTTGCACAAATTCGCCGGCTCGGACGCCGTCAGGCCTTCACCACCGTCTCTCGGGCTAGCCCGAGGCGGCCAAAAATATTGCGTGTGTCGACGATCAGTAGAGCGTGATCCGCGATCGCCTGATAGTCGATCGCGTCGTGGTCGGTTGCAACGACGACAGCGTCGAAATCCTTCAAGGCCACATCGGTCAATTCGACCGAGCGACGCCCCTTGATCGCCATATGCTCCCGTGTGGCCGGGATTTCGGTAACATGCGGATCGTGGAATTCCGCCTTGCCGCCCCATTCCTCGATGAGTTCAATGAGCCGCAATGAGGGGCTTTCGCGGATGTCGGGCACATTCTTCTTATAGGCGAGCCCGATGATGAGAATGCGCGAGCGGCTGAGCGCCTTGCCGCAGCGCCGGTCCAGCGCCTTCGCCAGTTCATCGACCACATGACGCGGCATGGCCGTGTTGATCTCTGCCGCCAGCTCGATGAAGCGGGTCGGCAGTTCGTATTCGCGAGCCTTCCACGTCAGGTAGAAGGGATCGATCGGAACGCAGTGCCCGCCAAGTCCAGGGCCAGGATAGAACGGCATGTAGCCGAAGGGCTTGGTCTTTGCCGCCTCGATCACCTCCCAGATGTCGATTCCCATCGCACCGAGCACGATCTTCAACTCGTTGACGAGGGCTATGTTGACCGAGCGGAAGATGTTTTCCGTCAGCTTGACCGCCTCGGCGGTCGCCGTGGTGGAAACCGGAACGACGGTCTTGACCACGCCATGGTAGAAAGCCTGCACGAGCGTCGCCGCTTCAATGCCGTCACCTGCCACGACCTTGGGGATCGTCGCGACTTCAAAGCTGCGGTTGCCGGGATCCTCGCGTTCGGGCGAGAAGCCGAGGAAGAAGTCTATCCTCGACTGCAAGCCGATTTTTTCCAGGATGGGCTTGATCACGTCGTCGGTGGTGCCGGGATAGGTGGTCGATTCCAGCACGATCAGCTGGCCGAGACGCAGATGCTTCGCGATGGTGCCGGCGGTGTTCCTGACAAAGGAGAGATCCGGCTCGCGGTGTTTCGTCAGTGGTGTCGGAACGCAGATGATGATGACATCGCAGACGGCCAGTTCGGCAAAATCCGCAGTGGCGCGGAACCGTCCGCTCGCCACCTGGCCGGCAAGGGCTGTCGACGTCACCGCCTCGATGTAGGATTGTCCGTTGTTCAGGCTCTCGACCTTTTGGGCTTCGATGTCGAAGCCGCAAACAGGGAAGCCGGCGCGTGCGATCGCAACCGCCAGCGGCAACCCGACATAGCCCAGTCCGATCACGCCGACTTGCGCGGCACGCGTCGAAATCCGGTTCAGAAGACGGTCATATGTCGATCGTGAGGCGTCCAAAAATCTGCTTCCCGTCAATTCGGACAGGCCGTCCGCTTCCATGGTGAGGCTCACCGCTCACAAGAGCCCCGAGGCATATTGCGGAAAATCGATGTCCGCAAGCCGTCAGACCGGCACCTTCGCCTTAAGGCTTGCGGCAGCCATCGCATAGCCGCCGGCGGCGCCATCGATGAAATGAACGTGATCGCGCTGCAGCGGCGATGCGACGAGGCATGTCATCAAGGCCGATTTCTGGCGGTGCAGGCCATAGTTGCAGATGCCCGCCTCTTCCGCCTGTTTCAGCCGGTTCTCGATCCGTTGCAACACATCCGCGTCAACGTCGATGGTCATCTTTAAGCCATCGTCGAACTTCCGGAAATCCGAATTGCTGGCCACTTCGCGTTTGTAGATCTTCGGATCGAATCTGCCGATCGTCCAGCCATATCTATCCGTAACAGCCGTAAGCGTCATCAGGAACACTATCCACAGCTTCGACAGCCATCGCCGTCCTGCCGGCGCCGTGGCCCGCGCCTCGATATCGAGGCCGGCGGGCAGCAAACTGTAGTCCGGCCCGTTCACCGGCACCGGGTGGCCATCGCGTTCCTGCCTGCCGGCAAGGGCGATGATGTCGGAAACCAGAAACTGAAAACCGCGCAAGTCGCGCGACGCCCCCGGTATGGCTATGATCGAGACGATTTCGCCATGCCGGGCTTCGATCGGGTTCCAGCGGCACGAGAGGCCGGTCAGGTCCGGCCGCGCGCCGGCCGGCGCAGGATCGATGCGGTAGCGCCCCGCTTTCATCTCGGCTTCCGCCCAACTGCCGCCACCTCCGGCGAACATGGCATAGAAGACCGCATCGGAGGCCTGGAACCTCGCCACGCGAACGTCGAGGCCTTGCGCTCTTATATCCTTTATCGGCACGATTGCGGCACGCAAGGTCAGATCCAGTTCGTCCGCCACCCATCTCTGGACAGCCGCCAGCGCGTTGCGGGTGATCTCCAGCGCCGAGCCGGGAAACGCCACGAGCGCGCCGTCGCCGCCGAAGACAAAGGGAAGATCTTGCCTACCCAGCGCATTGAGCAGCGCCGAAATGACGCTGGCACCGGCCATATTGACGGTTTTATAGCGCCCCGCCTCGATCGCCTTGGTCGAGCCGACGATGTCTGCGGTGGCCAGCGCCCAGCCATCGGGGAGAGGCCGATAGTTATCAATATCGGCAACGCTTTCAAACTTTGCGAAGACCGGCAGAGAAGCAACAAACGGATCGGACGCGGCAGCTGTTTCCATGAGCATCAGATAGCACATTCCAGTGCTTGAGGGTGAAGTCGATCATGCTTCGAAATTGACTTGCGCAGGCTTTCCGATGATAGGGTCCGGCGATGCGAATTGCCTTCTATGCGCCGCTGAAGTCGCCCAATCATCCCGTTGCCTCCGGCGACCGCCAGATGGCACGGATGCTGGTCAAGGCGCTGGAGCATGGAGGACATAGCGTCGAACTGGCATCCGAATTGCGCTTCTATCTACGCGAACCGGATTGGAAAAGTTTCGATGCGCTCAAGATCGAGGCCCGGGAGGAAGCCGCGCGGCTGGCAAGGCTTTGGGATCGTGACGGCAAGCCCGATCTGTGGTTCACCTATCATCCCTATTACAAGGCGCCCGACCTGATCGGGCCCGAACTGGCGTTGGCCTTTGGTGTCCCCTATGTGACAGCGGAAGCCTCCCATTCGAGGCGGCGCAACACCGGTTTGTGGGCCGATACGCAAGCGTTGGTGGCGCGAGCCGTCGAACAGGCGGTGCTGAACATCTGCTTCACGCAAAGGGATCGTCAGGGACTGGCAGATGCGGTACCCGACGCCGCTTTCGGCATGCTTTCGCCCTTCATCGACACCTCGCTATTCCGGGAAACGCCGGCACGGGGTTGTCCGACGCGCCTCGTTACCGTCGCCATGATGCGCCCGGGCGACAAAGTCGAAAGCTATCGCATGCTGGCGCAGGCGCTCGGTTCGATCGGTCACCTGCCCTGGACCATGTCGGTCGTCGGGGACGGACCTGCCCGCGAGGAGATCAAAGCGCAATTCGCCGGCTTGCCCGCCGAGCGTATCGAATGGCTTGGCGCGATTGAGCCAGCCGCCGTGCCGGATGTCCTCTACAGTGGGGGAATTTACGTCTGGCCGGGTTTCGGCGAGGCCTATGGCGTTGCCTATCTTGAAGCACAGGCCGCCGGCCTTCCGGTTGTGGCTCAGGACGTCGCCGGCGTGCCGGAGGTCGTCCGGAATGGCCAGGCCGGGTTTCTCACCCCGCCGGACGATGTGGCGGCGTTCGCTTCTGCCATTGAAAGGCTTCTGGCCCGTAACGACGAAAGATCCATCATGGCCGCAGAAGCCAGACGTTTCATCCTCGAAGAACGTTCTCTCGGTGCTGCAGCGGCGCGTCTGGCCGAACTTCTTGCGAAGATCCCGGTCTCATGACATCCGATCAAATCTGGCAACCCTTGGTGGAGGAACTGGCGAGCCGGCAGCGGGCGGACCGTAAGGCAGAGTTCTGGCTGCGCGACGATGACGCCGTGGATCCGACGCCTGCGCTTGATCGGTTGCTCGACCTCACCGGTGAATTCGCGGTTCCGGTGACTCTGGCCGTCATTCCCGCCCTGACTGACGAGAAGCTTGTCGTTCGGCTTGACGAGGCGCCGCATGCCACGGTCGCCATCCATGGCTGGGCGCACCGAAATCATGCGCCCGAGGGCCAGAAGAAGCAGGAGCTCGGCGCGCATCGGCCACGCGAGGCGGTGCTCGATGATCTGGCTCGCGGGCTGGCGCACGTAACCGGCCTGCACGGCGCACGTGCCGTTCCGATGCTGGTGCCACCCTGGAACAGGATCGACGCCGGCTTGGTATCCGACCTTGGATCGATAGGATTTTCGGCATTGTCGGTCTATGGGCCGCCAAGGCCGGCTTCACTTGCGGTCATCAACAGCAATGTCGACATCATGGATTGGCATGGCACGCGCGGCTGCCGCGATCATGGCCTATTGGTTCAGGCTATCATCGCGCAATTGCAGCATGCATTCGATGGGGGCGAACCGGTGGGCCTGCTCACCCACCATCTCGTACATGATGAATCGGCCTGGCTCTTCCTCGAACGGCTGTTCACAGTCACCGCACAGACTGAAGCCTGCGCATGGCTTCCGATCAGGACATTGATCGGGCGCAGCGCCGGTAGAACAATTCCAGGAAAGTATGAACGGTTTCCGTCCGGAATTGCGTCAAAACAAAGAGATAGAGGAAAATAGCTCAGCGCCTTTTGCGCAATGGGACTGGAAGTTTGAGCGTCTGGCCATCCCGCGCGGCAAAAGCGCCGGTAAACCTGTCCTTGGCCAGTTTCTGGATCTTGTCCAGTTCCTTGTCGGTGCGTGTCGGATCGTGGTGAAACAGCGCAAGCCTCCGCGCACCGGCCGCCTCACAGAGCTTGACGCCCTGTTGCCACGTCGAGTGCCCGTAACCGCGGCGGCGTTCCATTTCCTCCTCGGTGTAGGTGCAATCGTAAATGACGAGGTCGGCATCTTCGATCAGGCCGAGCACCGCCTGATCGAGTTTGTCCGGCTCGTGCTCAGTGTCTGTGATCACCGCCACGACGCCGCCGCCCCATTCGACCCGGTAGCCTATGCAGCCGCCCGGGTGCATAAGACTGCCGGTTCGGACCACCACCCCTTCGCGCGGGCGAAGCACGTCTCCGGATACGAAATCGCGATAGTCGAGGCTTGCCTTGCAGGCCTCCAGTTTCACCGGAAACCACGGCGGCCGCATGAACTCATCGACCATCTGCCGGGTCGTCATGTGTCCTGCAAGATGCCCGGACCAAAGCGTAACCTTGGCGCCCCGGTCATAGATCGGCGCAAAAGACGGCAGCCCGATGATGTGATCGTAATGGCAATGGGTGAAAAGCAGGTCGAAATCGGTCACGCCCAACGCCTGAAGCGCCGCGCCGGCAGGCCGTAGGCCAGAGCCTGCGTCGAACAGAAGCGTATGCTTACCGCATCGCATCTCGACGCAGATTGAGTTGCCGCCATAGCGAGAGAATTCTGGCCCTGATACCGAAATGCTGCCGCGGACACCCCAAAACCTGACCAGGAAAACGTTGTCGTCCATGCTACCCCTTCGCCCATCATATCCAAACAACTGCTGCTAGGCGAGACAGGCTTTCTCCGGGTGATCTTCTCAGCGAGAGGACAGTGCCGTCACGACGGCGAGGATCGAGCGCACGTCCTTCGTTATTTGGCGCTTCGTGCGTCGATCAGATCCGCGGTCGTATGGCTTAGGCGATCGGCAAGAACCCGCAATATCTCGATGGTCATTTCCGGGAACTCCCTCATAAGCCTCAGGAAATGATCCTTGCGGATTCTCAGGGCTTCCAGCGGACTTGCCGCTCTGACGGTGGCAGTGCGGGAGCTGTTGCACAATATGGCGATCTCGCCAACGATCGAATTTGGCTCCAGTTCGGCAACTTTTATCGGTCCGCTGTCGGAATCGACAAGAATATCCGCCCTGCCTGAAAGGATGACATAGGCGGCGTCTCCCTCGTCGCCCTGCCGGAAAAGGATCTGGCCGGCGCTGTAGCTCACACGATCGGATGTGAACGCAAGCAGCTTGAGCTTTGTCGGCTCGATGGCAGAGAACAAGGGAACGCGTTGCAGCATTCCAACTTCATCCTTGAGCAGCATTGTCGCAAACCTTCCAAAATTCGCGTTTGCCAGACTAGAGCAACGGACGCCCAGATGGAATCAATTCTCTTTCCGGGATGGCGAGACAAACCACGCGAAAGGTGGCGAGCCCGATATCGTGCACCGGCAGAATGATCCCATTTGAATGTCCGTTGCTCTATGACAACAGTTCCTTGAAGATACCGTTCCCTGCCAAAAGTGTCTCGTGTGTTCCGTCTTCCGCCAATTGACCCGAGTCGAAGACGATAACGCGATCGAACATCATCGCCATTGCCGGATTCGTCACGACCCACACAATTGCCGGCGAATGGCCGTCGCGCCTGGCTTCCTCGAGCACATTTCGCAGCACCTTATCCTGCATGCGCTGGTCTAGCGCCGACAGCGGCCGGTTGAGAATGAGAAAATCGGGACGCTTGAGCAAGGCCCGGGCAACATCGAGCTTCTGTCGCTGTCCACCGGTCAGCCGCCTGCCGCCGGAGCCGACGTTGAAGTCCAGGCCGACATCCAGAAGTTCGCCATAAAGCCCCAGTTCGTCAAGAATGTCATAGACGATGGAGCGTATGCGGTCGGGCGCGTCGGGATGATTGTTGCCCACACGCCCGAACAGGACATTATCCATGACGGTGGCCGCGGCAATGTATTTGGCAGGATCATACCGTTCGACCGCATTGTGCAGCTCGGGCGGCAGGTCTTCATAGAACCGGTTGCGTGCAGCGACGATCTTGCTCATCAGCTCGTCGCTCAGCAGGCCGAAGCGGTGCCGGGGCTCGATGTAGGCAAAGCTCAAGGTGACGATCATGGCGCGATCGTTCTCCGAAACCGCCTCGTAGGGACGGTTCTTGAGCCGTTGCAGCAAGGTTTCGTAGGCGGGTATCTCCTCCGCGCTCATGAAGGCGAGCTGCTGGAAGAACTGGTGATCGGGCGGCAGGTCGGCAAACAGCTCGATCGCCTGTTTGGCGATCTCCAAGCCCATGTCGTAGAGCGTGCGGTCGAGGCCGGCTTGCCTCAGCACGGAAGCAAAATAGGGATTGGCCGCCAGGGCCCTGTCGGCCAGTGCGGGGCCGGCGGCAGCGCCGAAGAGCAGGTTTTGGCCGATCGTTGCTTCCTTGTTGTAGGCGCCCGGTTCGAAAGGAACCACCAGTGCGCTCAGCCCCTCTTGTTCCAGCCGGGTCCGCAGCGCCGCACGCAATTCGACGATCCGCCTGGCAAGCTCCGTGTGACGCGTGAGGTCGGCCGAAGAGCGCAAGCCGAGATCCAGAATGTCACGCGACAGAACAACCGCGTCGAGCACCCGGCGCACGGCTTCAAAGAGGTCGTGCGGGCCGGTAGCGCCAGCGGAAGCATAGTTGATCCAGTCGCTGTGAATATCAAGATCCGGATTGCCCGACCGGCGCGCCTCGTGAATGTTCCAGCGGTGCTGATCTGCCGCAGCACCGTCATAAGGCACCGATGTCAGCGGCGCATGCTTCAACCCGTAGAGCAGGTTGTCGCGGAGGCTTGCCTGGAACAGGAAAACATCCGACGAGGCATACGACATGCGCCGGCCGGTTACTGCTTCGGGGAGTTCAAGCAGGTCGTCGGTGCCCGAAGCGACCCTTCCGCTGTCCGGCCAGTTCAGCCGCGCGAAGGCTTCTGCAAGCGCCTCCGCTCCACCTGTTGCGGTACTGACCAGTGCCACCGTCTCACCCGGCTTGACCTGGAGGGAGATACGGTTAAGGAGCATTGCACCGCCATCGTCTGCTACGGACAGATTGATCGCCGACAGCGGCTTGGTCATCGGATCGGGATCGTCGATCGTCAATACCCCGATTTTCGGCGCGATGAGACCTTCGACGGTGAACTGTTCAACGACCTGTTGATATTTGACCTGGACATCCTGCCGATCCTGATCCCAGTCGATCAGTTCCTTCATCGGTCCGGGCAGGTCCTTGTAGGCGCCGATCACGGCCACGAGCTGGCCGACGTCCAGCCGCCCCTGGAGGACCAGATACCCGCCGATCATGTAGAACAGAAAGGGCGTGAGCTGCGCGAGAAAATTGTTGAGGAACTTCACCATGAATTTCCATTGGTAAAGATCGAAGCGGATCTTGAAGATGAGCCCGAGCCGGGCAGCTATGTCGGCGCGCTCGTAGTTTGATGTATCGTGGACGTGAACCGCGCCGATGCCGTCGACGATTTCGCCAACCCGGCCCGAAAGCGCGCGCGCCGTCAACTGCCGTTGGCGTCCGAGCACGATCAGCCGCCGCCGCATTCGCGGGATGAGCACGATCTGGATCGCCACGATCACGACCGCTATCATTCCGAGCCAGACGTTCTGGATCATGATGAACAGCATGGCCGTCAGCGCTTGGCCGCCGAGCAGTACCGGCTGCAGGAAGGCGTCGCCGATGAAGCCGCCCAGCGGCTCCACCTCGTCCTTCACCATGGTCGCCACTTCGGCGGATTTCACCCGCTTGAAGTAAACCGGCGGAAAACGCAGCACACGGTCGACCAGATCGAAGCGGATACGCCGCAGCATGCGTTCGCCGAGGCGGCCCTTGTAGGTGTTGATGTAGAATTTGAACAGGCCGTTGATGACGACTAGCAAGAGGAACACAAGGCTCAGGGCAAACAGGGTCTCCTCGCGGTCGAGCTGAAAACCGGAGAAGAACTGGACCTCTCCAATGAACGGCAGGTTATAGTGTAGCCTCATGAATGGCTGGGTCGCGCCCGGTTGCTCGAAGCCGCGACCTTGGATCGGTCCGTTGACGATCAGCTTCGGCAGGTCGAAGGACATGAAATACGGGATCATCGAAAGCACGACGATCATCAATATCCAGAGCTGCTGCTTCTTGGTGTGCGTCCAGATATAGCGGGCTAGGCTGGCTTCCATATGCGACTGTAGACCCTTCAGTTGGAAGGATGCAGGATGTAAAAGCACCTGCTGGCGAATGGCGTATCGGCAATTTCTTCATCGCCAAGCTCGAAGCTGCTGTGCACGGACATTGTCCTGCGCTCAACGATGCAAGGAACCTGCGAGGCGGCGCGATCCAGTTCCGGCGCACGGTCGATGGCAACGACATGGGCATTGTTGATCGGCGAAGAAAGCAGCTGGCCAAACGGTCCGCGGCTTTCGCAGGGCTTTGGCGAACAGCCGAGCAGCACGAGGCCGCAGCTGCGCGGCTGGTGCTGGCGGATGGACGCCGATGATCCGGACAGATGCAACAGGCTCTCTCCGGCACCGGGCAATAGCCAAGCGGCTTGCAGCATGATCACGTCCGCGGAATCAAACAGTCTTGCGGGTGGCAACATTGCGTTGTGTCGCCCAAAATCCCAACATACAAGACGAATTATGATGGATGTCACGCAACCACGCAATGCCATGGACTGGCACGAGCAAGCCTTGGACCTCACGCGGGGAATTGCTGCTTATGTCAACTGCCCTCTCGTGGCAGGGCTGGCGCGCGTCGTCGCCAAGCATCCGAAGGCCGATATCGCCAACGCCTTCAACCACAAGCAGGTCGCCTGCAAGATGTGGGCGCTCGACAGGCTGTTCGAAAGCGGCGGCGGCCGCTTCGGGCGCATATGGGTTCTGGGTGGATGGTACGGCGTATTGCCGGCAATGCTTTTCAACGACGCCCGCTTCGACATCGCGGCGGTCGATAGCATCGACATCGACCCCGAAGTCGCGCCGGTCGCCCGGACCCTCAACCGGGAAGCCGGCGACCGGTTCCGGGCGCTGACGGCAGATATGTACGCACTCGACTATGCGGCCGGGCGGCCCGATCTGATGGTCAATACGAGCTGCGAACATATAGCCGATCTGCGCGCCTGGCTTGCTCTGCTTCCGCCGGGCACGAATGTACTGCTGCAATCGAACGATTATTTTAGCGAGCCGACGCACATCAACTGCGTGGCTTCGCTTGCAGCCTTCGAGGAAATGGCGGCGCTACGGGAGGTGCGGTTCTCCGGCGAACTGCCGACAAAAAATTATACGCGCTTCATGCTGATTGGAACTGTTTGATGCATTTCGCCCAAAAGCGCGTAGCGGTTTTGGGACAACGACACGCATAAAAACAGGACTTGAAGCGCGTCGCACGAATCTCACCAGACGCGACGCGTTAGAGCATTTGCAGGAAAGTGTGGAAACGGCTTTCCGTCCGGAATTGCGTCAAAACAAAGAGACAGAGCGGTTCTGCGTGAAACGATGAACCGCTCTAGGATCTATCGTCTGCTTAATCATGAACTTTTCCGAAACCGGGCCCCACATTTAGGGACCATGTTCGATGCCGCTCGCGCAGGATTTGCGCGGAGCGATGCGCGCCTTCCAGATCGAGACGATGTGCGGATGGCGTCGGTTCCACAAGCGCTTGTTCGATCGCTTGCGCCAAACCTTCAGGCGTCAGGTCCTTTTCCATCAGCACCGTTGCAAGACCGAGTTCTTCGAGCATCAGGGCGCGAACCGTCTGTTCGGTTTCCCCGCCCGCTGCAAATGGGACGAGCAGGGAGCGACAACCCGCGCGCAGGACATCGCAGACCGTGTTGTAACCCGCCTGCGAGACTGACAGGCGGGCGCCGGTCAGCAGGCTGGCGAAATCCTCGCGGAACCGGAAGATGGACAGGCCCGGCGTGGCATCGCGTGCGATCGCGTCAAACTCGTCTTTCGGCAGGTTTGGGCCGGTGATCAAACACCATTTCCAAGCGTTGTTGGCATTCCGCGCCGCTGCGATGGTGGATCTGACAAGGCTCTTTCCGGCAGCCCCGCCGCCAACCGACACCAGAACGTCGAAGCGCTCGGAGGCCGCGGGCGATGGCGGCGCGGCAACGAGCCCCGTGTAGGTGACCTCGGCCCTGATCGCCCCAGCCAGTGGAAATGTCTTGTCGATGGTTGCGAAAGCCGGATCGCCGTGGACCATAACAAGATCGAAATGCCTGTTGATGAGATCGACCGTTTCCTCGTTTCGGCCCAGCTTGACGCGCTCCTGGAGGATATCACGGACGGACGTCGCCAGCAGTGGTCTGGGCGACGTCGCGTCGATGGCCTCGATCAGCGGCAAGAGTTCGAAACGCATCTGCCGGCGTCCAAATGGAAACGCCTCGACAATGACGATATCAGGCCTGCAATCCCGGAATGCCTGCAGCAGCATCTCTGAACGCCATTTCTTGAAATCATCGTCGATCGGGTTGCCTTGCAGGTCGACAAGTCCCGAAAATCCTTCATCACCGGAGGTGACAGGTGGCAGGGTTACAGATTGTACACCCAATCCCGGAAACCCGGCGATCGGCGCTCCGCCGGTCACGACGGTAACGTCAAACCCGTCATCGACCAGAGCCGCCGCAATGCGGCTGGCGCGCGCGAGATGGCCGATGCCGAGCAGGTGCTGGACATAGAAGAAAGCGCGCAGCCGCTTCATTCGGCGGCCCGCCACTCCCGCTCGAACAGTTCCTTGAGCTGTCCAATGCTTGCCATATGATCGAAATTGCCGCGCACGCGCCGCTCTGCGGCGTCGCCGAGGCGGTCGCGGAGCACGGGATCACGGATCAGGCGCTCCAGCGCCTGTGCCAGGGCAATCGGGTTTTCCGTCGGAACCAGCAACCCGGTTTCATCCGGCGATAAAAACTCCGGCACGCCGGAAATATCGGTCGACACGCAGGCAAGCCGCTGGCTAGCCGCCTCCACCAGAACGTTCGGCAGACCGTCGCGGTCGCCATTTGCGGTGATCCTGCAGGCCAGGGCGAAGATGTCGGCGCGGCGGTAGTGCTCAAGCACCTCCTCCTGCGCTAGCGCGCCTTTCCAAGAGACGCGACCATCCAGGCCGAGCTTTTGCGCCAGCGCCTTGAACCGTTCCAGTTCTTCGCCGCCGCCGATATGCTCGAAACGCCACGCCAAATCGCCGGGCAACAGGGCAAGGGCCTCCAGCAACGTATCGTAACCTTTCTTTTCAACGGCGCGCCCGACACTCAGAACGACAACCGGTTCGTCCAGAGCCGAGCCGTCATGCTGCTTTCGCGCCTCGCCGTAACTGCCGAAGCGATCAAGGTCGAGCCCATGATAGCTCAGATGCACAGACGAGTTGCCGTTAGCGAGTTTTTTCAGACGGTCGAAGCCGGTTTTCGTGCAAGTGACCGTCCAGCGCGCCGAGGAAAGCTTGCCGGCCAGATCCCAGTCCGCCGAAGTCCAGATGTCCTTGGCATGGGCCGAGCAGGTCCAGGGCAGGCCACGAAGCTGGCTGGCATAGCGCGTCACCGATGCAGGCGTGTGCGCGAAATGTGCATGCAGCCAGCCCGCGTTTTCCGGCCATTCGGCCGCCAGCACGAGCGCTTGCCCGAAGCGGCGCGCGCGATTGCGCGTAAAGTCGCGGGGCATATCGGCAGCCAGCGATCCGAGCGCGCGCCAGAAGCCCGGACGCAGCAGACAGGCAAACAGCGAGCGAAGCACGCGCAGCGGCTCTTCATGCAGATATTCCGGCAGATAATGGACGGGCGCTTTGATCTCGTCATGCACGGGGTGGCGTTTTTCGTCGGTCGGCCGCCTGAGCGCGACGAGTATCAGGTCGAACCCCGCACGCTCAAGACCGAGCAGTTCCTGCGCGATGAAGGTTTCGGACAGCCGCGGATAACCCTTCAGAACCACGACGATCTTGCGATGTTGCAACTCAGGTCATTCCTTCAATGACCGAAAGGTGATGGCCGGCCCGCCGGTCGAGCAGTTCCGCGACGATTTCGGAAATATGAGGCAGCCCTTCCAGCGTCAGATGCGGATTGCTCTGCGATGGGCGGGGCCGGTCCGGCAGCACCTTCAGTGCATCAGCAAACCGCCCGGAATCCTCGGCTTCTTCCGGCAAAAGCATCTCGATGAGGCCGAGTTCGGCTGCGCGCCGTGCGCGGATCAGTTGTTCCTGGCGGGGCTCGACGCGCGGCACGATCAGCGCCGGCTTGTCGAAAGACAGTATCTCGCAATAGGTGTTGTAGCCGCCCATCGCCACTACCGCCTTGGCGCCGGCAATCAGGTCTTCCATCCGGTTGTCGAACTCGATGATCTTGATGTAGGGGATCTTGGACCCCTTCTTGAGCAGCTTGTTGCGCTTGCGCGCCGGCATGTAAGGCCCAAGCACGATCAGGGCTCTATGCTGCAATTGCGGATCCTGTTGATAGGCATCGATGACGTCGTGGATCAGATCGGCGCCGTCACCGCCGCCACCGGTAGTAACGAGGATATAGTCGCCCTCGGGTCGGTGGCCGGGCAACTCGTTCCGCTGCAGGCTCCGTTGCAGGAAACCGACGAACCTCATCTTTGCCCTGACAGCCGGGGGCACATCCAAGCCCGTCAACGGATCGTAGAAATCCGGCGGACCATAGGCCCAGACCTTGTCGTAGAAGACGCCTATCTTGCGCATCACGTCTCTGCGTGCCCACTCTGCTTCGAGCAGATGCGGCGCATCCATCACCTCGCGCAGGCCAAGCACCAGCGTGGTGCCTCGCGTCTTGAGGTAGGACAGCGTGTCCTCAATCTCACCGCGCAGGCCGAGCGGTTCCTTGTCGACGATGAAGATATCCGGCCGGAAGGTCTCAGCTGTATGGCGGATGATCGACTGGCGCATCCTTAGCGTCTCATGCAGATCGATGTCCTTTTCCAGCGAGGTGTATTCGCCGTTGCGCAGCTTGATGACGCTGGGGATCTTCACGAAGTCGACACGGGCGCGGTAATCGAAGGCGCCAGCGATAGTCGCACCCGAAATGATGAGCACCTGAAGTCCGCGGAAATCCTCGACCAGCGAATGCGCGATAGTCCGGCAGCGCTGCAAATGGCCGAGCCCGAACGTGTCGTGGCTGTACATGAGAATTCGAGCGTTTTCTGCGTGCTGGGTCATTGTTGAACGTCTCTTAGAATTCTCGCCTTGAGGACCGTGAGCGACCCGCAGGATTCGAAATCATCCTCGCGGGTCTACCGACCTGTTCTGAAACATGAGGGCGCAATTTTCAATTCGTATTACAAAGAGGGTCCATATGCTGAAACCAGGAAGCTACGTCTGCTCAGCGGCCTGCTTGCCACGTGGTCCAGAAGAACCTGCATCATTTCACTGGTATTGACCATCTCGGATTCTCGGCGGCCTTGACCGCTACGATCAACGTGGAGACTCCAGAATAGAATAGGTATGGGCTGGGTACTTCACTTCGAGCGTCTAAGCCAAGCCCCTAAACCATGATGTGCCTTGGCGGTGGGAAGCCGGAGCGTTGACGGAGTAGGGGACACGTTCGAACCGCCTATATCTTGACTTCTCAGACCAGAATCTAGGGGTCAGGAGTTCGACCCTTTTCGGGCGAGCCAATTGAACTCACTAGCTTTTTGGACGCCATGGGCGCATGAACTCGCCGATTGCAGGCGTGTCAAAGCTGACCTGTTTGCCGCCGACGACAGCGCCGGCCTTCGGGCCAGCATCCGAGTCTTCGATCCCTTTTCCGGTTGTACCGCGCAGGTAATATTCGGCTTCCATATATATTCGAGATTGAGGGCGAACCGGAAAAAAATGTCTTCGTCTTTGACCTCATCCTGCGCATAGGCCCGGGAAACCGGGGCAAGGCCGGTGGCCGAAGCGAGCGTTGCTCCCAGGCCAAACTGCAACGCGCGGCGGCGCGAAACACGAAATGCAGGCGTGACGCGGATCATGGCTTCCTCCCAAAAGCCCGCCGGCATCAAACATTTTGGCACCTCAAAAGCGCGCCTGCGCTCCCAACTTCACGAAATGTGGAATGTTCCTCAATCACCTTGAATGATCTCACCGATGGCCGAGCAGCTAGGTTTCCTCGACCCTAGCCTGATGTCAGCCGACGCACACTGCGCTGTAGCGGCGCCGGATCTGCCGGCAGCAAAAATCCCGCCGCTGCGGTCGTCCGAAGTACGCTGTCGATAAAATTCAGGACTTTTGCGTATCGATTTCGGACCAAGGTCCGTCTTGTAGAATACTGTATTTGAACAAAGCTAGGTAACAGCCGACTTTCGGATTCGAAAGTCCTGACGTTTTTCATCTGAAACCCATCCTGGCGGGAGGGCGACTCGAAGGAGGAACTATGAAAACGCGCACCTGTCTATTCGCGACTGTAGCCGCTCTCACCCTTGTCGCATCTCCGGTACTCGCTGCTCCCGGGGGCAATGGCAATGGCAACGGCAATGGCGGCAGCAACGGTAACGGCGGAAACTCGGCTGGGGCCGGCTCGCAGGGACACGGAGCCGCCACTTCCGCCGCGGCCAAGGACAAGTCGACGACCGGCGTTGCTCATGCAATGGCGGTCGTTGCCACGACACCGGCCTCACCGCAGGCTACGCTGGCCTTGCAGGCAGCGCTGGATAGGAAGGCCGCGAAAGACGCGGCAGACACTGCCGACGACACTTCCGACGAAACCGAGTAAGCATTCGAAACAGACCACTCGTCGCGTTGAAAGCCGTGGTTCGCCGCGGCTTTTTTCGTTTCCCGACGACGAACTCTCAAGGTGAACAGCGCTTCCAGAAAAAAGCTGCTCCACGGCGGCACTGAAGCTACGCTAAGGCCAAACGCCGCCGCATCGGCGTCGGATTCGAGTGCATTCGAGGAGATCCCATGACCGGCTTTGTCGACCGCGAGCGCGCAACTGACCTGATGCAGCGCGCCGGCATCGAGGCGCTGGTGCTTTGCGAGCCCGAGGCGTTCCAATATTCCACCGGTGCCTGGATCGGCCCGGCCGGCCTGTTCCGGCGGGCCGGCGCCGGTTTCGTCGTTATTCCCAAGCGAGGCGACCTGCCGATCGGCGTCGTGGTGGCGGATTTCCAGGCTGCCCGGCTCCGGGCGGCGATGGCCGGCGCCGTGCTGCGCACGCATGCGATCTGGATCGAATCGGCGTCGCTCGAGCCGGCGACGGCTGACCGGCCTGTTGCGCAGCGCATCGAGGCCGGCCTGGTTGGCCGCGCTCCCGGTTTTTCACGTCCGGCGACCTTTGAGCTTGCCCGCTCCGTCCGCGAGCTGAAAACGATCTTTACAGAATTCGGGCTGGAGCGTGCGACGCTCGGCATCGAGCTGGATTTCGTCTCGGCCAGCGATTTTTCCGCGCTGCAGGCGATGTTGCCGGGCACTGCCCTGGTCAACGGCTCACCGGTTCTCGACAGGCTGCGGGCAATCAAATCGCAGAGCGAGATCGACCTTCTGCAGCAGGGCATCGCCCTGTCGGAAGCCGGCCTGTCGCGGCTGCAGCAGCATGCGACGACCGGCATGCGTCAGTCTGAGCTGGTCGCGCTTTACCGGCAAGGCGTCGCGGATGCAGCCGCCGGGTCGTCGCAGCAAATCTCGACGGCGGAATACGTCACGCTGGGCGCTCGCCCAAAAGGCGCCGACGCCGTCGCCGCCGCCGGCGATCCGCTGAAGGCCGACATGGTGTGCAGCGTGAACGGCTATGCCTCGGATATGTCGCGGAATTTCACCTTCGGGCCGCCGTCGCCCGAACAGGCCGAATTGCATGCGATAGCCGAACGCGCCTTCGCCGACGGGCTTGTCGCGCTTATGCCCGGAAAGCCGTTAGCCGCCGTGCATCGCGCCGCCAGCGAAAGCCTGGCGCGCCAGGGCCTGCGTTCCTATCGCCGCGGCCATTTCGGCCACGGCGTCGGCCATTCCGTGTTTTCCGAGCAATGGCCGTTCATCTCGGCCGACAGCAATGTCGTGATCGAGGCCGGCATGATGCTGGCATTCGAGATCCCGCTCTACATCGACGGTCTCGCCAGCTTCAATCTCGAGGACCAGTTCCTGATCACCGCCAACGGGCCGTCGCCGATGAACCGCCTGCCGAGGCGCCTGGATATTATCGGCTGAATCCAGCCGTTATCTGGCGCCGGCCACGCCCCTGCGGAAATCCGACGGCGACATGCCGGAAAGCTTGCGGAACGACTTGTTGAAGGCACTGAGCGAGCCGAAGCCCGATTCCATGGCGACGCGCAGCACATTGGCATCCTGATGCATCAGCAGCGCCTGCGCGTAGCTGAGGCGCAGCAAATTCACATATTCATTGAGCGTCATGCCGGTCGATTTCTTGAAGATGCTCATGGCGTATTTGGGATGGATATCGGCCGCCGCGGCGATGTCGACGCAATCGATCTCGTAGAGGAAATTCTCGGCGATGAAGTCGCACATGCGCCCGACATTGCGCAGCGATTGCTGATCGAAGGGACTGCCTATCTCCTGTTCGACCGGGGTTTCGGGCACCAGCCGGTAAGGCTCGAAGCGCACCCGCTCCAGCCGCAGCAAAAGCTCGTTGACGGCATGCTCGGCCTTGACCGGGTCGCCGGAGCGGGCATAGCGGTTCCAGCGCTCGAAATTGTGGTCGTCGGACGGGTCGGTGGCGTCGGTCACCAGCGTCGCGCCGGTCATCAGCCTGTTGCGGACATCGACGGGCAAATGCAGCCGGAAGAAATGCACCAGCGGCAGATGCGCGCCGGCGTAGATGGCATCGTCGGAGGCTTCGTCCATCTGGTGCGGCAGGCCGCCCCAGAACAGGCACATGTCGCCAGCAGAAAGCGAAATCCCGTGCCCGTCCATGCGGTAATGCACGGCGCCGCGCACGATGAAATTCACCTCGACCTGGGCGTGCCAATGCGGCTTGAGCATCACGAGGGGCTGGGTGTGGAACATCTGCAGCAGCAGCGGCAGGCCCTCCACGCTGCTGGCGCCAGGCTGGTAAAACGGCCTTTCCGGCATCTTACTTTCCGCTCATTTCTTATTCCCTTTGTCGCGGACAAGGCTTTCCCGAGGCCTAGTCTAGCCACGCTCACAAACAGAGAGCAACTGAAATGGGAGGATTTCAATGCGCATAAAATTGACCTGCGCCGCGCTCGCGCTTGCCTTGGGCTCCAGCCCGGCCTTTGCGCAGTCCGGTGAAATCACGATCTGGAGCTGGAATATCGCCGCTTCGTCGCTGAAGGCCACCATAGCGGGCTTCAACAAGCAGTATCCCGACATCAAGGTGACGGTCGAGGACCTTGGCAACCAGCCGACCTACGACAAATCGATCGCCGGCTGTGCCGCCGGCGGCGAGGGGCTGCCTGACATCGTTACGATCGAGAACGGCGAAGCCGAAAACTACTGGAGCCAGTTCCCGGATTGCTTCGTTGACCTGCATACGCTCGGCTACACCGCGGAAGACCAGGCAAAATTCCCCGACTTCAAGCGTACCGAGCTCGAGGTTGACGACAAGGCCTATGCGATGCCCTGGGATTCCGGTCCAGTGGCGATGTTCTACCGCCGCGACTTCTACGAGAAGGCTGGCGTCGATCCGTCCTCGATCAAGACCTGGGACGATTTCATCGCCGCCGCCAAGAAAATCCAGGCCGCCAATCCCGGCGTCACGATGACCAACGCCGATTTCAACGGCGATTCCGAATTCTTCCGCATGATCTCCAACGAGCAGGGTTGCGCCTACTTCTCCGCCGACGGGCAATCGATCACGGTCAACCAGCCCAAATGCGTCGATGCCATGACCAAGATCAAGGAGATGAAGGACGCCGGCATCATTTCCTCTGCCGACTGGAGCACCAAGATCACCAACAACACCGCCGGCAAGGTCGCCACGCAGATGTATGGCGGCTGGTATGAAGGCACCGTGCGCACCGAATCGCCCGATGGGGCAGGCAAATGGGGCGTCTATCTGATGCCGAGCCTGACCGCCGACGGTCCGCGCGCCGCCAATCTCGGCGGCTCCTCGCTCGCCATCACCTCGGTGTCGAAGAACAAGGAAGCCGCCTACGCCTATCTGAAATACACGCTTGCGACGAATGAGGGCCAGATCACCATGCTGAAAGGCTTCGGCCTGGTGCCGTCGCTGATCTCGGCGCTCAACGACCCTTATGTCTCCGAAGGCCTGCCCTATTGGGGTGGCCAAGCCGTGTGGAAGGACATCCTCGGCACCTTGCCCAAGGTCGTCCCCAGCCGCGGCACGCCGTTCCAGAGCGACGCCGAAATCATCATCCGCGCGGTGCAGACCAAATATCTGGCCGGCGGCTATCCCGACGCCAAGGCAGCGCTCGACGATGCCGCAAGCCAGATCGCCGCGGCGACCGGCCTGCCGGTCAAGTCGTGATCTAGACGAGGCGGCTCCGAGCGCGCGGCTCCCCTTCTCCCCTTGTGGGAGAAGGTATCGCCGAAGGCGACGGATGAGGGGTGCTCCAGCTTGGCGCCGGCGGCACTCCGGCCATCACCCCTCAACCGTCTCGGCGCTACGCGCCGATCCACCTTCTCCCACAAGGGGAGAAGGCAAGAACTTGAAACCAGAAAGGAGGAAAACGATGCGCTACCAGAACGCCACGGCGTATCGCTTCCTCGCGCCGTATCTGCTGATTTTTTCGATCTTCTGGCTGTGGCCGATCATCGATTCCTTCCTGATCTCGTTCCAGGCGACGCGCACCGTGCCGTGGCGCTTCGCGCCGACCTTCAACTGGGGCCGGCTGATCGGCGATCCGGCCTTCTTCAATGCCTTGAAGAACACATTGCTGATCCTTGTCATCCAGGTGCCGGTGATGATTTCGCTGGCGATTGTGATGGCGGTGCTTTTGAATTCGCCACTGCTCAAGGCCCGTGGCCTGTTCCGCTTTGCCTTCTTCGCGCCGGTCGTGGTCGGCGAGGTCGCCTATTCGGCGGTTTTCCGGCTGATGTTCAATCTCGACTACGGCATCATCAACAAGTTGCTGAACAGCATCGGCCTGCCCAGTGTCGACTGGTTTACCAACGTCACCCCGGCGATGGCGGTGATCATGATGGCGGTGACGTGGCGCTGGGCCGGCTACAACGCCATCATCCTGCTCGCCGGCCTGCAGTCGATTCCCGAGGATGTCTACGAGGCGGCGACCCTGGACCGGGTCAGCAAGGTCAAACAGTTCTTCTACATCACGCTGCCGCTGCTCAAGCCGATCATTGTGTTCTGCGCCGTGCTGTCGATCATCGGCACCATGCAGCTGTTCACCGAGCCCTTCCTGATCACCGAGCGCGGCGGGCCGGGCGGCGGCACCGAAACGCTCGGGCTGCTGCTTTACCGCCAGGGCTTCCGGTCGCTCAATTTCGGCTACGCTTCGGCCGTCGCCTACACCATGGCCGGGCTGGCGATTGCCATTTCGCTGGTGCAGATATGGCTGACGAGGGAACCGAAATGACCTCGCACTCAAGAGTCAGCCGTTCCCAGGCCAGATTGGGACGCAGCATCGCGCTGCATCTGTTCCTGACGCCGCTGGCGCTGGTCTGGCTGTTTCCGCTGTGGATGATGGTGGTTTTTTCGACGATGCCCGACAACGGCATCTTCAGCCCCGACATCGAGCTTTTGCCGCATGGCAATTTCCTCGACAATGTCAGCAATCTGCAGCGCGGCACCAATTTCATCGGCGCCATCGGCATCTCCGTCTCGGTGGCGGTGACCTATACCTTCCTGTCGGTGATGCTGACCTCGATGGCCGGCTGGGCGCTGGCGCGTTACAACTTCTTCGGCAAGGGCATGGTCGTCGCCATCATCTTCGGCACCATCACGCTGCCCTATGCGGTCGTGCTGATCCCGCAATTCATCATGGTGGCGCGCGACTTCAAGCTCGCCAACACTTGGGTGGCGCTGATCGTGCCGCCGCTGTTCAATTCGCTGGGCGTGCTCTTCATGCGGCAGAGTTTTTCGATGATGCCGCACGAGCTGTTCGACGCCGCCAAGGTCGAGGGCGTCAAGGAATGGCGGATATTCCTGTTCGTCGCACTGCCTCTGGCGCGGCCGATGCTGGCGGCGCTCGCCATCATCCTCTTCCTTGCCTCCTGGAACAACTATCTCTGGCCGCTGCTGATCAATTCCAAGCCGGGCGCAATGACCGCGCCCGTGGCGCTCGGCACGCTGATCGGTCTCACCAAGGTGTCCTGGGGCGGCATCATGGCGGGCGCGGTGATGCTGACGGCGCCAATGCTCGTCGTGTTCGTGCTTCTGCAGCGCCATTTCGTTGCCGGCATCGCCGCCGGCGCCATCAAGTAAGGATCAGCATGGCGGCAGTCACACTCAAAAACGTCATCAAGCGCTTCGGCGTCTTCGAGATCGTCCACGGCGCCAATATCGACATCGATGACGGCGAATTCGTCGTCTTCGTCGGCCCTTCCGGCTGCGGCAAGTCCACGCTGCTCCGGATGATCGCCGGGCTCGAGGACATCAGCGACGGCGAGATCGCCATTGGCGGCAAGGTGGTGAACGACGTCGAGGCGGCCGATCGCGGCATCGCCATGGTGTTCCAGTCCTACGCGCTCTATCCGCACATGACGGTCGAGCAGAATCTGAGCTTCGGCCTGAGAATGACCGGCAACCCCAAGGCAGATACCGAGCGGCGGGTGAAGCGGGCTTCCGAAATCCTGCGCATCGCCGAGCTGATGAAGCGGCGGCCGCGGCAATTGTCGGGCGGCCAGCGCCAGCGCGTCGCCATCGGCCGCGCCATCGTGCGTGAGCCGCAAGTGTTCCTGTTCGACGAACCGCTCAGCAATCTCGATGCCGAGCTCCGGGTGCAGATGCGCGTCGAGATATCGCGCCTTCATAAGGAACTCGGCGTTACCATGGTCTATGTGACGCACGACCAGACCGAGGCGATGACGCTGGCCGACAGGATCGTCGTGCTCAACGCCGGCAATATCGAGCAGATCGGCGCGCCGCTCGATCTCTACGACGACCCCGCCAACCGCTTCGTTGCCGGCTTCGTCGGCTCGCCGAAAATGAACTTCCTGGCGGCAAAAATGGTCGGGGCCGACAACGGTGCGGCGGTCGTCGAACTGGTCAATCATCGCGGCGCGCGACTGCGCAAGCCGCTTTCGGATGCCTTGCCTGCAACAGGCGGCGATGTCGTGCTTGGCGTGCGGCCGGAGCATTTCTTCGACGCCGGCCAGGGCGATTGCGACCTTACCCTCAAGGCCGACGTCGCCGAGCACTTGGGATCGGTGAGCTATGTCTATGCCAATTCCGGTACCGGGGGCGGACGCGAGGAACTGATCATCGAGCGCGAGGCCTCGCGGCATCGCGCGAACGGCGACGACCTGGTGGTGTCGATCAAAGCCGACCGCTCGCTTCTCTTCGACGCCACCGGCGCACGCATTCGCTAACCCATCTTTCTTTTGTCCGATCGCGATTGCTCGCGGCCACCCCACGGAGATTGACATGACGTCCAAACCAGAAAAAGTTCGCTGGGGCATTCTCGGGCCCGGCAACATCGCCAAGGCTTTTGCCGGGGGCGTCGCCCATTCGCGCACCGGCACATTGGTCGCCCTAGGGGCGCGCAATCCGGGCAAGGCGGGGCTCACCGAGGCTTTCCCCGGCGCTCGCATCCTGGACGGCTACGAGGCTTTGGTTGGCGATCCGGATGTCGACGCGATCTATATTTCGACGCCGCATCCGAGCCATGCCGAATGGGCGATCAAGGCGGCCGAGGCCGGAAAGCACGTGCTTTGCGAAAAGCCGCTTGGCCTGACCGCATTCGAAGCCGACGCCATGATCCATGCCGCGCGCAAGGCCGGCACCTTTCTCGGCGAAGCCTTCATGTACCGGCTGCATCCGCAGACGGCCAAGCTGGTCGAGCTGATCAGGGCCGGCGCGATCGGCGACATCAAGATGATCAAATCCAGCTTCGGCTTCGCCATGCCGGGCTTCATGCCGGAGCACCGTCTCTACGCCAAGGATCTCGCCGGCGGCGGCATTCTCGATGTCGGCGGTTATCCCGTCTCGATGGCGCGGCTGATTGCCGGCGCCGCGGCGGGAAAGCCCTTCGCCGAGCCGGACAAAGTCGTCGGCGCTGCGCATCTCGGCCAATCCGGCGTCGACGAATGGGCGTCGGCGCTGTTGCATTTTCCGGGCGGCATCGTCGCGGAAGTGTCCTGCAGCATCTCGCTCGCTCAGGACAATGTCTTGCGTATTGTCGGCAGCAAAGGCCGCATCGAGGTGGCGGATTTCTGGTATGCCGGCGGCCAGCAAGGCGGCACCGGCGAAATCCGCATCATCCGTCCGGGTGACACCGAGGTGGTCGAGGTCACGGAGGACGGCTGGCTGTACGCATTTGAGGTCGACGCCGCCGGCGAGGCCATTCTCGGCGGAAAGCAGGAGTTCGCCTGGCCCGGCATGGGCTGGGCCGACAGTCTCGGCAATCTGCGCGTGCTCGACAAATGGCGGGCCGCAATCGGGCTCGAATACGACATCGAGAAACCGGCAAAGCGCGTCAACACGATCTCCGGACGGAAGCTGCGCTCCGGCGGAACCGCCATCCCCAAGCGCAGCATTCCGGGCCTGCCGCGGCCGGCCTCGTGCCTGGCGCTCGGCTTCGAGGATTTCCGCACCTTTTCGTCGGGCGCCATCCTGCTCGATGCCTATTTCGAGGCCGGCGGCAATCTGTTCGACACCGCCTTCGTCTACGGTTCCGGCTATACCGAGACGCTGCTCGGCCAGTGGCTGAAGAACCGCGGCGTGCGCGAGCAGTCGGTGGTCATCGGCAAGGGCGCGCACTCGCCGCTCTGCTATCCCGACGTCATCGGCAAGCAGCTCACCCAGTCGCTCGAACGGCTGCAGACCGACCATATCGACGTCTATTTCATGCACCGCGACAATCCGGATGTGCCGGTCGACGAATTCGTCGATGCGATGGACCGCGAGGTCAAGGCCGGCCGCATTCGCGGTCCGTTCGGCGGCTCGAACTGGACGATGGAACGCATGGACAAGGCGATTGCCTATGCCGAGCGCACCGGGAAGCAGAAGCCCGGCGCGCTTTCCAACAATTTCTCATTGGCCGAGATGCTGGAGCCGATCTGGGCAGGCTGCGTCACCTCCTCCAGCGATGAATGGAAGGCCTGGCTCACCGCCCGGCAGATGCCGAACTTCGCCTGGTCGAGCCAGGGCCGCGGCTTCTTCACCGACCGCGCCGGCCGCGAGCGGCGCGATAATGAGGAGCTGGTCCGGGTCTGGTACTCGGAGAAGAATTTCGGCCGTCGTGACCGTGCCATCGAGCTCGCCAGACGGCTGGGCAAGAGCCCGATCCACGTCGCGCTCGCCTATGTCCTGGCGCAGCCCTTTCCGTCCGTCCCGCTGATCGGGCCGCGCACGCTCGACGAATTGGAAGACAGCCTCCAGGCGCTCGACATTTCACTTTCGCCGGACGATCTTGCATGGCTGGATAGCGGTTCGGATCAGGCCCGCGCGCGCGCCTGACAGCAGGGGCAGTCGCTTCGGCCTACGCTGCGCCCTTAGCTTCCGGACTGTTTGCGCTGCCCTTACCCTCTCCCGCAAAGAACCGGGAAAGGGTAAGAATAAGGGCAGCGCAAAGGTCACTGGAAGTTAGGGAAGACAGATGCTCGACATCGCACCGACGAAACAGGCAGCCACCTGGCTCGATTCCTTTGCCCGGGCGCTCGAGGCCGGCGACGTCGAGGCGGCAACCAATTTGTTCGTCGAGGACTGCTACTGGCGCGATCTCTTGACCTTCACCTGGAACATCAAGACGATGGAGGGCCGCGCCGCGATCTGCGACATGCTGGCGGCGACGCTGGCAACGACAAAGCCTGCCCGGTGGCAGCTCAGCGGCGAAGCGACTTCGGACGAGGGCGCGATCGAGGCCTGGTTTTCTTTCGAGACGTCATCGGCGTGGGGGCAAGGCGTCATGCGCCTCAGGGACGGCAAGTGCCGGACGCTGTTTACGGCGATGAGCGATCTCAAGGGGTTGGAGGAGCGCAAGGGCCCGGCGCGGCCTCTGGGCGTCCGCCACAAGGCAGACCCGGAACGCGAGACCTGGCTGGAGGCGAGGCGCCGCGAGGCGCGTGACCTCGGCGTTAGCCAACAGCCCTACTGCCTGGTCATCGGCGGCGGCCAGGGCGGCATCGTGCTGGGGGCGCGGCTCAGGCAATTGGGCGTGCCGGCCATCGTCATCGAGAAGAACACTCAGGCCGGCGATTCCTGGCGCAATCGCTACCGCTCGCTCGTGCTGCACGACCCGGTCTGGTACGACCATCTGCCCTACATCCCGTTTCCCGAGAACTGGCCGGTGTTCACGCCCAAGGACAAGATGGGCGACTGGCTGGAAATGTATACGCGCGTCATGGAGCTCAATTACTGGACCTCCACGACATGCGTCAGCGCGTCCTACGACGACGCCGAAAAAATCTGGACGGTCGAGCTCGACCGCGCCGGCGAGCACATCACGCTGAAGCCCAGGCACATCGTCTTTGCAACCGGTGCTTATGGCCCGCCCAGGCGCATCGACCTGCCGGGTGCCGATGTCTTCAACGGCGAGATCCTGCATTCCAGCCAGTATTCCAGCGGCGAGAAATTCCGCGGCAAAAAGGTCGCCGTCATCGGCGCGGCAAGTTCCGGCCATGACGTCAGCGTCGACCTCTGGGAGAGCGGCGCCGAGGTGACCATGGTCCAGCGCTCGCCGACGACGGTGGTCAAGTCGGACACGCTGATGGAGATCGGTTTCGAGATCTTTTCGGAAAAGGCGCTGGCCCGCGGCATCACCACCGAGAAGGCCGACATGATCGTCGCCTCGACGCCGTTCGCGCTGCTGCCGCAAGGCCAGCGGGCGCTTTACGACATCATCAAGGCGCGCGACGCGGCCTTCTACGATCGCTTGCGCGGCGCCGGCTTCGCCATCGATTTCGGCGACGACGAGACCGGGCTCCTGATGAAGGCCTACCGCACCGGCTCGGGCTTCTACATCGATGTCGGCGCCTGCGACCTGATCATCGACGGCGAGATCGGCATCCGCAGCGGCGTCGGGATCAAGTCGCTGACGCAGACAGGCATCCTCTTCGACGACGGCACCGAACTGGCGGCCGACGCAATCATCGCCTGCACCGGCTATCTCTCGATGAACGAAACCGTGGCGGCGATCGTCTCGCGCGAAGTCGCCGACAAGGTCGGCCCGTGCTGGGGGATTGGCTCGGGCGTGAAAGGCGACCCGGGTCCGTGGCAAGGCGAATTGCGCAACATGTGGAAGCCGACGGCACAGGAAGCGCTGTGGTTCCACGGCGGCAATCTGGCGCTGTCGCGCTTCTATTCGAAGTACGTCGCGCTGCAGATCAAGGCGCGCATGGAAGGCATTGCGACGCCGGTCTATGGAGCGCCGGGGGTGAAGCTGTGATCTCCCCCCTTGAGGGGGGAGATGGCCGGCAGGCCAGAGGGGGTCGCCGCACGTCGAGCGCCAACCTCCATCCGTTGCAGGAAGACGAGCCCGGTCGAACCGACCCCCTCTGTCGCCTTCGGCGACATCTCCCCTCAAGGGGGGAGATCACCCACGCCCGAAATGCCGGCTCACCATGTCGACATGCGTGTCGTGCGCATGCGCTTCGAAGCGTTCGGTCTCGCCGAGATCGTCCACCGCCTCGTTCGGCCACCAGCTGCCGCCGACCACGATTCCGTCCGAGACCAGCCTTTGCTCGGCGACCAGCGAGGCGCCGACCGAATCGACAAAGGTGAAGCGGCCCGGACGCAGCCGCAGCACCGCGATGTCGCCGACCGCACCCACCGCCAACCTGCCGAGATCGGGCCTGGCGATCGCTTCCGCCGGCCGCTGTGTCGCGGCGCGCAGCACCTCGACCAGCGGCATGCCGAGCGCCAGCAGCTTCGACATGCAGACCAGGATGTCGAAGGCCGGCCCGTCGACGCAGTAGAGATGCACGTCGCTGCTGATCACGTCCGGCGCCAGCCCCTCGCTGAGCATCGCTTTCGCCACTTCGAAATCGAACGAGCCCATGCCGTGGCCGATGTCGAAGATGACGCCGCGCTCGCGCGCCAGCCGCATATCTGGCCGCACCGCCCCCGAGGCGAAGACCGGCGCGTTGGGAAACGGCCGGAAGCAGTGGGTGAGGATGTCGCCCTTGCGCAGCCGCGGCAGCACTTCCGAGCGGCCCGGCGGCGGCTCGTCTATGTGCGCCATCAGCGGCAGGCCGGCTTTGTCGGCGGCTTCGAGCGCGAGATCGACCGGCGCGATGCCGCTGGTGCCGCCGGCATGGCGACCCGAGCGGACCTTGACGCCGACAACCACGTCCGCGTGCTCGCGAGCCGCCGCTACCGTCTCGCGCGGTTCGCAGAGCCGGAGGTCGCTGCACTCGCCGACCGCCACGGTCTGCGAGAAGCCGAATATGCCGGCAAAGGAAATGTTGACATAGGCCAGGATGCGGACTTTCGAGCGCTCGATGACGTGGCGGCGAAAGCCGAGGAAATTGCCGGCGCCGGCGCTTCCGGCATCGATGAAGGTGGTGGTGCCGCTCTTTGCGGCGAGCCGGTCGGCATCGACGCCGAGCGACGTGCCGCCCCAATAGACATGGCTGTGCAGGTCGATCAGGCCCGGCGCGACGATCGAGCCCGTGGCATCGATGACGCGGGCGGCACGTTCGAAAGGGATTTCGGTGTCGATCGCGGCGATACGGCCGTCGGCAATCGCCAGATCGCGCTGCGCGTCGAGGCCGGAGGCCGGATCGATGAGGCGGCCGCCTTTTATCAGGAGATCGAATTGCATCGCGCCTGTCTCCACTTTCCCGTCAGGCCGGCCTGTAGGCAACGGCCTCGACCTCGATCTTGATGTCGATCATCAGCCGCGACTCAACTGTCGTGCGCGCCGGCGGGTCTTTCGGGAAATGCCTGGCATAGACGGTGTTGAAGATGCCGAAATCGCGGGCGTCTTCGAGCCAGACCGTCGTCTTGACTACGTCGTCCAGGGTACAGCCGGCCAGCGCCAGTGCCGCCTTGACGTTCGACAGCACCTGCTCGGTCTGTTCGGCGATGCCGCCCTTGACCACCAGCCCGTCTGTGCCGACCGGCACCTGGCCTGAGACATAGACGAAATCGCCGGCCCTGACCGCCGGCGACAACGGCACATGGGATTTTCCAAAACACTGCTTGGGCAAGGAGGCCTCCTCTGGAAATCGTTGCGTGACCGCGCGACTTGTCAGCTTGGCGCGAGAGGACGCGGCCTCTCTGCGAGTCTCATCCAACATTTTCGAAGCCTATATCGCTTTGCCGCGAGAGCGCCAGAACGATCACTGCGCTCGGTGATCCTTCGCGCCAGCGTCTGGACCCGCGACACCAGCCGGCTCAGCGGTCGATCCGCGTCGACAGGATGATCGACGACGACGTGCGCTCGACTCCGTCCATGGCGCCGATCTGGTCGAGAAGCGTGTCGAGATCCCTGATCGACGGCGCCTCGACGATGACGATCATATCGAAATTGCCGCTGACCGAGTGCAGCGTGCGAACCGGTGCCAGCGCCTGCAGGCTGCGCACCACCTTGTCGGCAAGCTTGGGGGTGACGGTGAGCAGGACATGCGCCCTGACCAGCCCCTGCTCGTAATCCGGCAACAGCCTGACCCCGTAGCCGGCGATGATGCCGCGCTGTTCCAGCCGCTCGATCCGGCTTTGCACCGTTGTTCGTGAGACGCCGAGCCGCCGCGCCAGTTCGGCGGTCGAGGCGCGCGCATTGGTGCGCAGCAGGGAAAGCAGAGCCTGGTCGGCATCGCTGAGCATTTCGACGAACCTTACCGGCACATTGCCCAAAGAGAGGCTGCGTTTCGTACAATCTCACGCTTCCTTTCGACAGGCAAGCTGCGATTCTAACCGTGAATTTAGCATTGGTGCGAGGGACCGGTCATGAAGGAAATCATCGTCGTCGGCGCCGGCAAGATCGGCTCGACCATTGCCGAGATGCTGGCTTCCACGGGCGACTACCATGTCACGCTCATCGACCGCTCGGCGGCGCAGCTCGGCGCGGCCGAACTGTCTGAAACGGTCGAGACGCTGGAACTCGATATCGAAGCCGCCGGCACGCTCGAAGCCGCCTTGGCCGGCAAGTTCGCGGTGCTCAGCGCCGCGCCCTTCCATCTGACCACGCGCATCGCCGAGGCGGCGGCCAGTGCCGGCGTGCATTATCTCGATCTGACCGAGGACGTCGTCAGCACCAGGCGCGTCAAGGAACTGGCGCGTTCCGGCAACAGCGCCTTCATTCCGCAATGCGGGCTGGCGCCGGGCTTCATCTCGATCGTTGCCAACGATCTCGCCAGCCGCTTCGACACGCTGGAAAGCGTGCGCATGCGGGTCGGCGCGCTGCCGCAATACCCGTCGAATGCGCTGAACTACAATCTGACCTGGAGCACCGACGGCGTCATCAACGAATATTGCGAGCCGTGCGAGGCGATCGTCGAAGGCGAGCTTGTCGAAGTGCCGCCGCTGGAGGAGCGTGAAGAATTCTCGCTCGACGGCGTCACCTACGAGGCGTTCAACACCTCGGGCGGGCTGGGCACGCTGGCCGAAACGCTGAAAGGCAGAGTGCGGACGCTGAACTACCGCACCATCCGCTATCCCGGCCATGCCGCGATCATGAAGGCGCTGCTCAACGACCTCGGCCTGCGCCACCGCCGCGACGTGCTGAAGGACATTTTCGAAAGCGCCCTGCCGGCGACGCTGCAGGACGTGGTCATCGTCTTCGTCACCGTCAGCGGCCGCAAGAACGGCCGCCTGCTGCAAGAGACCTACGCCAACAAGATCTACGCCAAGCGCGTCGGCGAAACGGTGCGCAGCGCCATCCAGATCACCACCGCCTCCGCCATCTGCGCGGTGCTCGACATGCTGGCCGACGGCAGCTTGCCGGCCAGGGGCTTCATCAAGCAGGAGGACATCGCCCTCGACGCCTTCCTAGCCAACCGCTTCGGCCGCGCCTATGCGCAGCACGAAATGGTTAGCCGGCTTGCAGGGTGAGCTGCGTAATCTCCCCCCTCGAGGGGGAGATGTCGCCGAAGGCGACAGAGGGGGTCGCCTCGCGTAGAGCGCCAACCTCCATCTGTCGCAAGGGAGGTCGCATCCAGTCGAACCGACCCCCTCTGGCCTGCCGGCCATCTCCCCCTCAAGGGGGGAGAGCGCGAGCCCTCAGACATGCACCGCCCGCCCCAGCGCCTTCAGCGCCGCTTCCGGAAAACCCTCGCCCTGTGTCGGATGGGCATGGATCGTCCCGGCGATATCCTCCAGCGTCGCACCCATCTCCAGCGCCAGCCCAAACGCAGTGGACAGCTCCGACACGCCCTGGCCGACGGCTTGAATGCCAAGCACCAGATGGTTGTCCGCCCGCGCCACTACCCGGACGAATCCGTCCTCGCCCAACTTCGTCATCGCCCGGCCATTGGCGATGAAGGGAAACAGTCCGACCTTGATCTCGCCACGGGTCTTGGCCTCCTCCGGCGACAGGCCTGCGGTGACCAGCTCCGGATCGGTGAAACAGACAGCCGGGATCGCTCGTCTGTCCCAGCTGCGCTTGTGGCCGGCGACGATCTCGGCGACCATTTCGCCTTGCGCCATGGCCCGGTGCGCCAGCATCGGCTCGCCGGTGACGTCGCCAATGGCAAAGATACCACGCATCGAGCTGCGGCACTGGTCGTCGATGCGGATGAAGGATCCGGCCATGTCGAGGTCGATCTGCTCCAACCCCCAGCCTTCGGTCACCGGCTTGCGACCGACCGTGACCAGCACCATGTCGCCGGCAATCTTGCCGTTCTTGCCATTCGTCTCGACCAGCAGCGCGTCGCGCTTAGTGGACAGCCCCTTGGCCTTGGCGTTCACGAGCACCTCGATGCCGAGTTCGGCCAGCCGCTTCACCACCGGCCGGGTCAGTTCCGCATCATATTGCGCCAGCACGCGCGGCAACGCCTCGACTACGGTCACCTTGGCGCCCAGCTTGGCAAAGGCGATGCCGAGTTCCAGCCCGATATAGCCGCCGCCGACCACCGCCAGCCTCTCCGGAACTTCGCTCAGCGCCAGCGCCTCGGTCGACGAAATGACCGGCCCGCCGAACGGCAGCGATGGCAGATCTACCGGCGCCGAGCCGGTCGCTATCACCACAGTTTCGGCTCGGATCACCTGCATGCCGATCTCGGTCTCGACGGCAACGGTCTTGCCGTCGCGAAATGTCGCCCAGCCATGCACCGTCTTCACGCCAGCTTTCTTCAGCAGGCCGGCGACGCCGTTGTTCAGCCGGCTAACGATGCCGTCTTTCCAGGCAATGGTCGCCGCGAGATCAAGCGACGGTGCCGCGACCGTTATGCCGAGTGGACTTTTGCCGCCGGCCATGTGCGAGAGCTTTTCGAACTCTTCGGCTGCATGGATCAGCGCCTTTGACGGGATGCAGCCGACATTGAGGCAAGTGCCGCCCGGTTTGCCTGCCTCGACGATCACTGTGTCGATGCCAAGCTGCCCGGCGCGGATGGCACAGACATAGCCGCCCGGACCGGCGCCGATGACCAGCAGCTTGCAGGAGATTTCCTTCATCATTGCACCTTAGTTCGACGAGCCGGCGGGGCAGCACCCCCCTCTGTCCTGCCGGACATCTCCCCCTCAAGGGGGGAGATTGGCAGCTTTCGCGTTCGGCTTAGTCCTGCAAAGCTGGAGATTGGCGAAAGGCGGGATGACGGCCGATCTCCCCCCTTGAGGGGGAGATGCCCGGTAGGGCAGAGGGGGGCGCGAAGGATCGCTACTGCTCTCATCTCGCGCCCCTGCGATCCTCTGTTCATCTCATCAATCCACAAAAATCAGCGCCGGCGTTTCCAGCAGCGTCTTTATCCGCTGGATGAACACCGCCGCGTCCCAGCCGTCGATGACGCGGTGGTCGAAGCTGGAGGACAGGTTCATCATCTTGCGCGGGATGAACTGGGTACCGTCCCATACCGGCCGCACCATCATCTTGTTGACGCCGACGATCGCCACTTCCGGATGATTGATCACCGGCGTCGTCGCCACGCCGCCCATGGCGCCCAGCGAAGTGATGGTGATGGTCGATCCCGAGAGTTCGTCGCGCGTCGCCGTGCCGGATTTTGCTGCCTCGGCCAGCCTGACAACCTCGGCTGCACAGTCCCAGATGTCGCGCGCCTCGGCGTGCTTGACCACGGGCACCATCAGCCCGGAAGCCGTCTGCGCGGCGATGCCGATATGGACGCCGCCATGCTGGTGGACGATGCCGGCTTCGTCGTCGAACAGTGCGTTGACATTGGGCTGGTCGGCGATTGCCTTGACCATCGCCCGCATCAAGAACGGCAGCAGCGTCAGCTTCGGCCTGTTCCCGCCCGGCCGCTTCTCCTTGTTGAGCGCGGCGCGCAAATCCTCGAGCGCGGTGACGTCGATCTCCTCGACATAGGTGATATGCGGGATGCGCGACTTGGCCAGCGTCATCTTCTCGGCGATCTTTCGCCTGAGCCCGACTATCTTGATGTCCTCGACCGCCTCGTTGCGGGCAAGGCCGGAAACCTTGGCGAGCAGAGGTCCGCGCGCCAGGAAAGCCTCGATGTCCTCATGCTGGATGCGGCCGGCCGGGCCGGTTCCCGGGACCTGCCGAAGGTCGATGCCGGCCTCTTTCGCCCTCAAGCGGACGGCCGGTGAGGCCAGTGGCTTTTCGCCCTCCGGACGCGGCGCGCCGGAGGTCCGCGCAGTACCCCCACCGGCGGCAGTACCCCCACCCCTAACCCCTCCCCACAAGGGAGAGGGGGATTCGCCACCCGCCGCACTTAGTCCCTTATGCGTTGGTGTTTTTTCAGATGATCGTGGAGCGGTCTCGGGTTCGGCCTTGGAGGTTGCGGCACGTCCCCCTCCCCCTTGTGGGGAGGGGTTAGGGGTGGGGGTACTGCGCTCGGTGGGGGTATTCTTGGCGCCCGCCTCAGTGGCCTGCGACGCAGCATCCCTGACATTGCCCTCGCCCGCCACCTTCAACCTGACAATCGGCGAGCCGATCGCCACCGTGTCGCCGATCTCGGCGCCCAACCAGACGATTTCGCCATCGACGGGCGAAGGAATTTCGACCGTCGCCTTGTCGGTCATGACAGCGGCCAGCACGGCATCCTCGCGCACGAGATCGCCGACCTTGACCTGCCATTCGACGAGCTCGGCCTCGGCTACGCCTTCGCCGACATCGGGCAGCTTGATGACATATTCGCCCATCGTTCCCCCTTCAGGCTTCCACCGTTTCGACGAGCGCGCGGCCTAGCCGGGCAGGACCAGGAAAATAGTCCCACTCCTGCGCATGCGGATAGGGCGTGTCCCAGCCGGTGACCCGCGCCACCGGCGCTTCCAGATGGTAGAAGCAGCTCTCCTGAACCAGCGCCGAAAGTTCGGCGCCGAACCCCGATGTCAGCGTCGCCTCGTGCACGATGACGCAGCGCCCCGTCTTGTTGACCGAGGCGACGATCGTCTCGAGATCGAGCGGCAGCAGTGTCCTCAGATCTATGATCTCGGCATCGATGCCGGTCTCCTCGGCTGCCGCCTGGGCGACATAGACCATCGTGCCATAGGCAAGCACGGTGACTGCCGCACCCGGCCGTCGGATCACCGCCTTGCCGAGCGGCACCGTGTAATGGCCGTCGGCGACTTCGCCGAGCTCATGTTTCGACCATGGCGTTACCGGCCGCTCGTGATGACCGTCGAAAGGGCCATTATAAAGCCGCTTCGGTTCCAGGAAGATCACCGGGTCCGGATCCTCTATCGACGCGATCAAAAGGCCCTTGGCGTCATGCGGGTTCGAGGGCACCACGACTTTCAGGCCGGAGACGTGGGTGAACAGCGCCTCCGGGCTCTGGCTGTGGGTCTGGCCACCAAAAATGCCGCCGCCGGTCGGCATCCTGACCACGATCGGGCAGGTGAAATCACCGTTCGACCGGTAGCGCAGCCGCGCCGCTTCCGAGACGATCTGATCGTAGGCCGGATAAACATAGTCGGCAAACTGCACCTCGACGCAAGGCTTCAGCCCGTAGGCGGCCATGCCGATAGCCGCGCCGACAATGCCGGATTCGCTGATCGGCGCATCGAAGCAGCGGCTCTTGCCGTATTTCGCCTGCAGGCCCTGGGTGCAGCGGAAGACGCCGCCGAAGAAGCCGACATCCTCGCCGAACACGATGACGCGCTCGTCGCGCGCCATCGACACGTCCATGGCGTCGCGGATCGCCTCGATCATGGTCCGCCGCGGCATGGTCAGACCCCTGCGTGTTGGCGCTGGCGCCTGAGATGCGGCGGCATCTCGGCATAGACGCCCTCGAACATGTCGCGCGCCGAGGGCTTGCCGCCGGCA
This sequence comes from Mesorhizobium sp. M0159, assembly GCF_040322295.1. Lineage (NCBI taxonomy): Bacteria > Pseudomonadati > Pseudomonadota > Alphaproteobacteria > Hyphomicrobiales > Phyllobacteriaceae > Mesorhizobium > Mesorhizobium sp. M0159. Next base: position 32,123 of record NZ_JAMYTF010000020.1, on the reverse strand, counting down.
TGCAGCGTGCCATGGCGCTCGGCCTCCCGCTGCGCCGAAATCACCGTGTCGAGGATTTCGGCCTCGGCCTGGGCGTGGCGTTCGTCCGACCAGACGCCGCGCTGGATGAGATGGTTCTTCAGCCTGACGATCGGGTCGCCGAGCGGCCAGGCATCGGACTCGGCCTTCGGCCGGTAGGCCGACGGGTCGTCGGAGCTCGAATGGGCGCCGACGCGGTAAGTGACGTATTCGACCAGCGTCGGCCCGAGATTGCTGCGCGCCCGTTCCGCCGCCCATTTGGCCACCGCATGGACGGCGAGATAGTCGTTGCCGTCGACGCGCAGCGACGGAATACCGAAGCCGAGCCCACGGGCGGCAAACGTGCCGGAACCGCCGCGGGCGATGCCCTGGAAGGTCGAGATCGCCCACTGGTTGTTGACGACGTTGAGCACGACCGGCGCCTTGTAGGTCGAGGCGAACACCAGCGCCGAATGGAAGTCGGACTCGGCAGTCGAGCCGTCGCCGATCCAGGCGGCGGCGATCTTCTGGTCATTGCTGATCGCCGAGGCCATCGCCCAGCCGACCGCCTGGATGTACTGCGTCGCCAGATTGCCGGAGATCGAGAAGAAGCCGTGCTCCTTCGACGAATACATGATCGGCAATTGCCGCCCTTTCAGCGGATCGGCCTCGTTCGAATAGATCTGGTTCATCATCGTGACCATCGGGTAGCCGTCGGCGATGAGCAGGCCTGCCTGCCGATAGGTCGGAAAATTCATGTCGCCCCGCGACAGCGCCTTGCGGAAGGCGCAGCTCACCGCCTCTTCGCCGAGATGCTGCATGTAGAAAGAGGTCTTGCCCTGGCGCTGCGCCATCTGCATGCGCGCATCGAAGCTGCGCAGCGTCATCATATGGCGCAGCCCCTCCAGCAGTTCCTCGTCGGAAAGCAGGCCGGCCCACGGCCCGACAGCCTCGCCGGCGCGGTTGAGCACGCGAATGATCGAGAACGCCAGATCGCGGATGTCGCGCGGGTCGACGTCGATCTTCGGGCGCGGCACCGAGCCAGCTTTTGGAATGCTCACATTGGAGAAATCCGGCGTCCCGCCCGGCCGCACTTCCGGTTCCGGAACATGGAAGCGCAGCATTCCGGCATCGGCCATGATCTCGGTCCTCCACTGTTGCCCGGCTAGGATATTTGCACACCGCCAGACCAGTGCCAATTCGTCGGGCGAGGCTTCGCTGCCGCTGGCTGCTGCCCGCGGCAGACAGGATGGAGATATGTCGGCGAAATTTCTTGTCGATCTTCCGGATCGGCGCGCAATTTGGGAGATGATTGCGCCGGGTTTCCCGCCAGATAAGGCAATGCGTCGGGTTGGTCGGCGCGAGCACCTCCTTCTCCCCTTGTGGGAGAAGGTGGCCGAGCGAAGCTCGGTCGGATGAGGGGTGTTCCAGCTTGGCATCGACAGCACTCCGGCCGGCACCCCTCAACCGTCTTGGAGCTACGCGCCAATTCACCTTCTCCCACAAGGGGGAGAAGGAAAGGAGGGCGGCGCCGTTCACCCCGCGCCCGCGTCATGCTAATCAGCGCCTATGGCACAAAAGAAAGCATACGAGGTCGATGCATGGCTCGCGAAGCCGGATCCGCGCGTCTCGATCGTGCTGCTTTACGGTCCCGATCGCGGGCTGGTTGCCGAGCGGGCAAAGGCCTTTGCCGGCAAGACCGGCCTGCCGCTTGACGATCCGTTCTCGGTCGTCAGGCTGGACGGATCGGAAGTCGATCGCGACGAGGGCCGCCTGCTCGACGAGGCCCGCACCGTGCCGATGTTTTCGGAGCGGCGCCTGCTATGGGTGCGCAATGCCGGCGCTCAGAAGGCGCTTGCCGATGACGTCAAGGCGCTGACGTCGGAGCCCGCGCGGGACGCGATCATTCTCATCGAGGCCGGCGACTTGAAGAAGGGTGTCGGCCTGCGCGCCGTGGTGGAGGCGGCGGACAATGCCATGGCATTGCCTTGCTATGCCGATGAGGCCAGGGATATCGATACGGTCATCGACGACGAACTGCGCAAGGCCGGCATGTCGATGACACTGGAGGCGCGGCAGGCGCTGCGCCGCAATCTCGGCGGCGACCGGCTGGCCTCGCGCGGCGAGATCGAAAAGCTGGTGCTTTACGCGCATGGCCAGGCCGAAATCGGCCTCGACGACGTCAAGGCGACGTCTGGCGATGTCTCGGGCCTCTCCTTCGATGCGGCGGTCGACGCCCTGCTCGAAGGCAGGATCGCCGACTTCGATACCGCCTTCACCCGCCATTGCCAGTCCGGCGGCCAGCCCTTTCTGGTACTTTCATCGGCGATGCGGCAGTTGCAGGCGATCCAGGCGATGCGCGGCCAGATGGACGCCGGCGGCCGCAATGCCGCTTCGGTCGTAGCCGCGGCGCGCCCGCCGGTTTTTTTTTCGCGGCGCAAGCTGGTCGAGAAAGCCCTCGAACGGTGGAGCAGCGAAGCGCTCGGCCGCGCCCTCAACCGCCTGCAGACGGCGATCCTGCAGACACGCCGGCGGCCGGATCTGTCGGTCGCGCTGGCACGCCAGGCCCTGCTCGGCATTACCGTGGAGAGTGCCAGGCTGGCGCAGCGCACCTAATCTCCCCCCTTGAGGGGGAGATGTCGCCAAAGGCGACAGAGGGGGTCACAGCGCGTAGAACACCAGCCCCTTCCGCGAAGACAGAGGACGTGGGCGCTTGAAATTTGACGACCCCTTCTGGCCTGCCGGCCATCTCCCCCTCAAGGGGGGAGATTAACTACTTCGACGATTTCGCCAATCACCGCGCGGCAGCAAAACGTTATTTGCCGGCTAATTTTAGCAACCTACCTACTCCCGCTTCAGCCTTCGGCAAAGCTCGTCGAGCTGCTCCAGTGTCCGGTAGGCGACGCTGATCACGCCGCCGCGCTGGTTGTGCTCGATCGTGACGATCATGCCGATCGTGCTGGTCATCAGCCGCTCCAGCGCCAGCGTGTCGGCATCCTTTTGCGGCGGTGCGGCGGGCTGGCGTTTTGCCGCCGGCGCGCCGACCGGCAGCTGCGCCAAGGCCTCGGCCTGGCGCACCGAAAGCCCCTCATCGATGATCCGCTTGGCAAGTCCGGCCGGGTCGTCGGCCGTCACCAGGGTACGGGCGTGGCCGGCCGAGAGCGCGCCGTCGACCAGCATGTCGCGAATGACGTCGGGCAGCTTCAGCAGCCTCAGCGTATTGGCGACATGGCTGCGGCTCTTGCCGATCACCTGGCCGAGATCGGCTTGGGTATAGCCGTGGTCGTCGATCAGTTGCTGGTAGCCCAGCGCCTCCTCAACCGGGTTGAGGTCGGTGCGCTGGACGTTTTCGATGATCGCCAGCTCGAGCGCCGTGCGATCGTTGACGTCGCGCACGATGATCGGGATATCGGTCAGCCCGGCGCGTTGCGCCGCACGCCAACGACGCTCGCCTGCGATGATCTCGTAGCGGCCCGTTTGGGTTTTCGACGGCCGCGCCACCACCGGCTGCACCACGCCATGTTCGCGGATCGACTGGGCGAGGTCGGTCAGGTCGGCGTCGCCAAAATGCCGGCGCGGGTTTTTCGGGTTAGGGCTGAGGAACTCGATCGGCACCTTGCCGTCGGCCGCCAGGCCCGGCTTTTCCGGTGCCGCCGGGCGATCGATTTCGCCGATCAGCGCCGCCAGTCCCCGGCCCAGTCTTTTTCTCGAAGGGTCTTCGTTCATCGTCCGTCCAGATCGTTTCGGTATCGAATCGGGTTTATTGTTTACAACGGTTAAGCGGCACGCAATTTGCGCTCGCGGCGGATGACTTCCGAAGCAAGCTGCAGATAGGCCTGGCTGCCCGAACATTTGAGGTCGTAGAGAATCGCCGGTTTGCCGTAGGACGGCGCCTCGGAAACGCGGACATTGCGCGGGATGACGGTTTCATAGACCTTGTCGCCCATATGCGCCCGCACATCCTGCACCACCTGGTTGGCGAGATTGTTGCGCCCGTCGAACATGGTCAGCACGATGCCCTGGATCGTCAGGTCGGGGTTGATCGAGCGGCGCACCTGCTCGACCGTCTCCAAAAGCTGGCTCAGGCCCTCCAGCGCGAAGAACTCGCACTGCAGCGGCACCAGCACCGAATCGGCCGCAGCCATCGAATTCAGTGTCAGCAGGTTGAGCGACGGCGGGCAGTCGATCAGCACATAGCCGAAGTTGGCCGAGCGCTCGGCCGAAGCCCGCAGCGCGTTGCGCAGCCGCAGCACCCGATCCGGCGCCGAGGCGATTTCCATCTCGATGCCGAGCAGGTCGAGCGTCGACGGTACGATCGACAGGCCAGGCACCGCCGTCGGGATCGCCGCCGCTTCGAGATCCAGCTCGCCGGTCAGCACATCATAGGACGAGACGCTGCGGTCGCGCCGGTCGATGCCAAGCCCGGTGCTGGCATTGCCCTGCGGGTCGAGATCGACGATCAGCACCTGTTCGCCTATGGCCGCCAGCGCGGTGGCCAGATTGATGGCCGTCGTCGTCTTGCCGACGCCGCCCTTCTGGTTGGCGACGGTGATGATTCGGGGGCCGTTCTTCATCATGGGTCTATGCCAGAAATTCATTTGGGTCGCCGGTCACAAGCCAGGGTGCTGTCGCAAGTCGGATACTTCGAGAATGACGCCCTGCGCGTCGGTTGCACTGGCATGTTCTACCAGATCGAAAGACCATCGTTGAGCGCTTTCTGCCAATTCGGCGCGGTAATCCCGGCCTTTGTGAAACAGGCCGCGCGACCCCTTGGTCAGCCACGGTGCCGCCAGGTTGAGCAAAGCCGGCAGCGAGGCGAGTGCCCTGGCTGTGACGATTTGCGCTGCAGGAACAAGAGGATAGCTGTCGTCGATGCGGCGCGCGATAACCTTGGCGGGCAGGCTGAACTGTCCGATGACCGCTTGCAGGAACGATGCTTTTTTCCGGTTGCTTTCAACCAGGTCGATACCGGCGCCGTCCCGCTCGGCAAGCAAAAAGGCCAGCACAAGGCCCGGAAACCCACCGCCGGAGCCGAGATCGACCCAGCGCTTCGCCTCTGGTTTGATTCGCGCCAGCTGCGCGCTGTCGAGGATGTGGCGGCGCCAGACATCGTCCTGCGTCGATTGCGCGGCCAGATTGATCCGGCGGTTCCATTTCTGGAAGACGGCCTCGAACTCGACCAGGCGATCGAATGTTTCACGTGAAACCGGGCCCGCTGCCGCCTGCAGGTTTGCCCAGGACGCAGCGCTCACGCGACCTGCTTTCGCGCGGCCGCCTCGGCATTGCGGACATGGGCGACAATAATCGCCAGCGCCGCCGGCGTCATGCCTTCCATGCGTTGCGCATCGGCAATCGAGCGCGGCTGGCGTGCCAGCATCTTCTGCTTCAACTCGTTCGACAGGCCGGGAACAGAAGCAAAGTCGAGCGACTCGGGAATAAGCCTGCTCTCCTCATGCCTGATCTGCGACACATCGGCCTGCTGGCGGTCGAGATAGACAGAATATTTGGCTTCCGTTTCAAGACGTTCGGCCGTTTTGCTGTCGATCGCCGCGAAAGCCGGCTCGATGCGCACCAACCAGGCGATGTCGACGCCGGGATAGGCCAGCAACTCATAGGCCGAGCGACGGACGCCGTCCCGGTTGACTTCGAGCCCATGGCGCGCTGCCTCATTGGGGGTCATGGTGGTGCCGAGGGCGAGCTGTCGCGCCGTCTCAAGGTCTTGCATACCATTGTTGAACCGCTGCATCCGCTCCGGCGAGGCAATCCCCAGCCTTATCGCCAGTGGCGTCAGCCGCTCATCGGCGTTGTCGGCTCGCAGCGATAGCCGGAACTCGGCCCTTGAGGTGAACATGCGGTACGGCTCGGCGATGCCGCGGCTGGTCAAATCGTCGACCATCACGCCGATATAGGCTTCGGTGCGGCTCAGCACGATTTCCTCGCTCGCCGACGCCTTGCGCGCTGCATTCAAGCCGGCAAGCAGCCCTTGCGCGCCGGCCTCCTCGTAGCCGGTGGTACCGTTGATCTGGCCGGCGAGGAAAAGGCCGGCGATCCGCCTGGTTTCCAGCGTCGGCTTGAGCTCGCGTGGATCGACATGGTCATACTCGATGGCATAGCCCGGCTGCAGCATGGTTGCCCGCTCCAGCCCCGGAATGGTCTTCAGGATGTCGAGTTGCACGTCCTCGGGCAGCGAGGTCGAAATGCCGTTCGGGTACACCGTGTCGTCGTCCAGCCCTTCCGGCTCCAGAAAGATCTGGTGGCCTTCGCGGTCACCGAACTTGACGATCTTGTCTTCGATCGACGGGCAATAACGCGGCCCGACGCCTTCGATCGACCCCGAATACATGGCCGAGCGGCCGAGATTGGTGCGAATCAGCTCGTGCGTCGCATTGGTCGTTCGGGTGATGCCGCAATGGATCTGCGGATTTTCGATGCGATCGGTCAGCAGCGAGAACGGCACGGGGTCCTCGTCCGCCGCCTGGCTCTCCAGTGACGCCCAATCGATCGTCCTGCCGTCCAGCCGCGGCGGCGTGCCGGTCTTCAGCCGCCCGAGCCTGAAGCCGGCGCGGCTCATCGTCGCCGACAGGCCGACGCTCGCCTGCTCGTTCATGCGGCCGGCGACGATCTTCTTCTCGCCGATATGGATCAGCCCGCGCAGAAAAGTGCCGGTCGTCAGCACCACGGCGCCGCAGGCGAGCCGGCTTCCATCCGCCAATAGCACCGCCGCGATGCGTCCGTCGTCGATTTCCCCGTTGTTGATTTCGAAATCCAGCACCTCGCCTTCGATGACATCGAGGCCAGCCTGCTGGCGGATTGCCGCCTGCATGGCGAGGCGATAGAGTTTTCGGTCGGCCTGCGTTCGCGGACCACGCACCGCTGGCCCCTTGCGGCGGTTGAGCAGGCGGAACTGGATGCCGGCATCATCGGCGACGCGCCCCATCAGCCCGTCCATGGCGTCGATCTCGCGAACCAGATGGCCCTTGCCGAGGCCGCCGATCGCCGGATTGCAGGACATCACGCCGATCGTGTCGAAGCGCAGCGTCACCAGCGCCGTCCTGGCGCCAGCCCGCGCAGCGGCACTGGCTGCCTCGCAACCAGCATGACCGCCACCCACCACAACCACATCATAGTGATTGGTCATTTGTATATTCCGATTCAAATCTGCCGACACATGTGCCCGTGAGCCTGCACTGTCAAGGACACCAACTAGTCGTTTCACGTGAAACAATTCCGTCTGCGTTCATCGCTACGTGTTTCACGTGAATCATCACCGGCTTCCCGCCACTATGCGAGCACGCTAGCGACACGCCCGCATCTCGGCACTTGGCAATGTTTCACGTGAGTCATTTGCCGATACAGAACTGCGAAAAGATAACGTCGAGCATATCCTCTACATCGACCGACCCGACAATTCGTCCGAGCCGGTCCGCCGCCAGGCGCAGCTCCTCGGCCCGCAGCTCCTGTCCGCGATCACCACTGGCCACTGCTGCGAGCAGGAAGCGTTTCGTCTCGTTGAGCAGCTCGACGTGCCGCAGCCGCGACGGCAGGATATCGCCGGCCTTGCCGATCTGGACTGCGGCACGACGCCCGATCTCGTCCAGCAGTTCGGCCAGACCCGTGCCGTCCCGCGTCGAGATAGCGAAATCATAGTGCACCGCAGGCGAGGGCGATTTGCCCCCCAGCAGGTCAATTTTTGTTCCAACCCTCAGCGCCTGAATGTCGCCCGCCGGCACACCGATCGCGATTGGCTCCGCCAGATCCTCCAGCAGCAACAGCAGATCGGCACTGTGCGCCTTGCTCCTGGCCTTCTCGATGCCGATCGCCTCTATCTTGCCGGGCGCCTCGCGCAGACCGGCGGTGTCGGTTACCCTGACCCGCACCCCTTGCAGGTCCAGTACCACCTCGAGCAGGTCGCGGGTCGTGCCCGGCTCGTCGGTGACGATGGCCGCTTCGCGCCGCGTCAGCGCGTTGAACAGGCTGGACTTGCCGGCATTCGGCGCGCCAAGGATGACGACTTCGAACCCGTCGCGGATGATTTCGGCGGCACGAAAGCCGGCGACATGGCGCTCGATTTCGTCGATCATGGCCCGGACATCGGACCAGACCGTATCGGCGACCGAGCCCGGCACGTCATCCTCGTCGGCAAAGTCGATCTCGGCCTCGATCATCGCGCGGGCGTGGATCAGCCGTCGGCGCCAGTCTAGATAGAGCTCGCTCTGCACACCTTGGGCGTTGTGAACGGCAAAGCGCCGCTGCGCCTCGGTTTCGGCGTTGATGAGATCGGCCAGCGCCTCGGTTTCGACCAGATCGAGCTTGCCGTTGAGAAAGGCGCGGCGGGTGAATTCGCCAGGCTCGGCATGCCTGACACCGTCGAAGGAGGCGATCGTTTCCAGCATCCTCGCCACAACGGCGCGCCCGCCATGCACATGGAACTCTGCAACGTCCTCGCCGGTAAAACTGTCGGGACCGGCAAAGAAGACGGCAAGGCCGCTGTCCAGCACCGATCCGTCGGGCGCCCGGAACTTGCGATAGGTGGCAACGCGGTTTGGCACCTTCGATCCCGCAATCGTTTCGACAGCGAATCGACTATGCGGCCCGGAAATCCGGATCACCGCAATGCCGGCCGGCAGGCGCCCGCTCGACAGCGCCACGATGGAGTCTTTTGAAATCATTTGCCCGCTCTGCCGAAGCGCCCTAGCTATGCCTGTTCAATCCGCATCGAGTAGTGCCGTGACATTGCCTGCACAAAACCTGCTTGCCGAAGAGGCCAGCCCCTATCTGCAGCAGCACAGCGGCAATCCCGTGCACTGGCGGCCATGGTCGCCCGCCGCTCTGGCCGAAGCAAAGGTGCTGCAGCGTCCGATCCTGCTCTCTGTCGGCTACGCCGCATGCCATTGGTGCCATGTCATGGCGCATGAGAGCTTCGAGAACGACGACGTCGCCGCCGTCATGAACCGTCTCTTCGTCAATATCAAGGTCGACCGCGAGGAGCGCCCCGACATCGACCAGATCTACATGGCGGCGCTGTCCTCGATGGGCGAGCAGGGCGGCTGGCCGCTGACCATGTTCCTGACGCCGGAGGGCAAGCCGTTCTGGGGCGGCACTTACTTTCCGCGCGAAGCCCGCTACGGCCGGCCGGGTTTCGTCCAGGTGCTGGAGGCGGTTGACAAGGCTTGGCGGGAGAAGAAAGAAAGCGTTAACCAGAGTGCCGACGGCCTGACCACGCATGTCGAGACGCGGCTGGCGGGCAGCCATGGCAAGGCCGTGCTCGACCGCGGCATGCTGGCGAACCTCGCCAATGGCATTGACGGCATGATCGACCGCGATTTGGGCGGCCTGCGCGGCGCGCCGAAATTCCCCAACGCGCCGTTCATGCAGAGCCTCTGGCTGTCCTGGCTGCGCGACGGCACCGCATCCCACCGCGACGCTGTTCTCCTCAGCCTCGAAAAGATGCTGGCCGGCGGCATCTATGACCATATTGGCGGCGGACTCAGCCGCTACTCGACCGACGCCGAATGGCTGGTCCCGCATTTCGAAAAAATGCTCTACGACAATGCCCAGCTCATCCGCTTGTGCAATTGGGCCTATGCGTCAACCGGCAAGGAATTGTTCCGGCTGCGAATCGAAGAGACGATTGCCTGGCTGTTGCGCGAAATGCGAGTCGAGGGCGATGCCTTTGCCGCCAGCCTTGATGCCGATAGCGAGGGCGAGGAGGGGTTGTTCTACACCTGGAGCAGGGATGAGCTCGAAGCAGCCCTTGGCGACGATTCAGCATTGTTTTTCAAATACTTCACGCTTGCCGGTCCGCATGGTTGGGAAGGCAAGCCGATCATTTGCCAGACTGATGCTCAACTGGCGCAGAGCGTCGTCGATCGTGACCTTCTGGTTCCGCTCAAGCAAAGGCTGCTGGCAGCGAGGGAACAGCGCGTGCGGCCCGGGCGTGACGGCAAGGCGCTGACCGACTGGAACGGCTTCATGATCGCAGCCCTTGCCGAGGCCGGACGGTCGCTTGGCCGATCCGACTGGATCGAAGCGCCGGCAGCGGCCTTTGCCGCAATTGCGGCTGCCGGACGTGACGGCCGCCTGCCGCATTCGATGCTCGGCGCAAAGAAGCTGTTTCCGGCTCTGTCGAGCGACTATGCCGCCATGGCCAACGCCGCCATCTCACTGTTCGAGGCGACCGGCAATCCCGACTATATCGATCGCGCCGAGAACTTCATTGAGCAACTCGATCTTTGGCACCGGGACAGCGACAAGACCGGCTATTATCTGACCGCGTCCGACAGCGCGGATGTGCCGATCCGCATCCGCGGCGATGTCGACGAAGCCAATCCTTCCGCTACCGGCCAGATCATCGAAGCCCTGGTCCGATTGTCGTCGCTTTCGGGCGATCTCGATCTCTGGGAAACAGCCTGGACAGTCGCAGAGCACGCGGGCGGGCGGGCGGAGCACCAGGGCTATGGCCAGGCGGGTATAGTCAATGCCTGTGCCTTGGCGCTTGAACCGCTGAAGCTGGTGATCGTGGATAGACCGGAGAATCCAAGGCTTGTTCCGGTTGCGAATCGAAATCCAGACCCGCGCCGGGTGGACATCGTCGTGCCTGTTGGCTCGGCGACAAATCTGCCGGCCTTGCCAGGCGGCGTCCTGCCGCCAACGGCCGAGCCCGGCGCCTGGCTCTGCACGGGGCAGGTCTGCCTGCCGGTGGTGACTAGTGCCGAGGAGCTTGAGCGGCTGTTGCACCGGCAATGAGTCCAACGCGGCTCCCCCTTCTCCCCTTGTGGGAGAAGGTGGCCGAGCGAAGCTCGGTCGGATGAGGGGTGTTCCAGCTTGGCGCCGACGGAGTTCCGTCCGGCACCCCTCAACCGGCTTGGCGCTGCGCGCCAATCCACCTTCTCCCACAAGGGGAGAAGGGAAGGACGGCGCCGGCCAACCCCTTACGTATTCATCGAATCGAAGAAATCCGCGTTGGTCTTGGTCTGCTTGAGCTTGTCGATAAGGAACTCGATGGCGTCGGTCGTTCCCATCGGCGCCAGGATGCGGCGCAGCACGAAGATCTTCTGCAGGTCCTGGCGTGGGACCAGCAGGTCCTCCTTGCGGGTGCCGGATTTGAGGATGTCCATGGCCGGGTAGATGCGCTTGTCCGCCACCTTGCGGTCGAGCACGATTTCCGAATTGCCGGTGCCCTTGAACTCTTCGAAGATGACCTCGTCCATGCGGCTGCCGGTATCGATCAGCGCCGTGGCGATGATGGTCAGCGAGCCGCCTTCCTCGATATTGCGGGCAGCACCGAAGAAGCGCTTCGGCCGTTGCAGCGCATTGGCGTCGACACCGCCGGTCAGCACCTTGCCGGACGACGGCACGACGGTGTTGTAGGCGCGGCCGAGGCGGGTGATCGAGTCCAGCAGGATGACCACGTCACGGCCGTGCTCGACCAGGCGCTTGGCCTTTTCGATGACCATTTCGGCGACCTGGACGTGGCGCACCGCCGGCTCGTCGAAGGTCGAGGACACCACCTCGCCCTTCACCGAGCGCTGCATGTCGGTGACTTCCTCCGGCCGCTCGTCGATCAGAAGCACGATCAAATAGCATTCCGGATGGTTGGTGGTGATCGAATGGGCGATGTTCTGCAGCAGCACCGTCTTGCCGGTGCGCGGCTGCGCCACGATCAACGCGCGCTGGCCCTTGCCGAGCGGCGCCACCAGGTCGATGACGCGCGCCGAAATATCCTTGGAGGTCGGAACCTCCATCTCCATCTTCAGCCGCGAGGTCGGATAAAGCGGCGTCAGATTGTCGAAATGGATCTTGTGGCGGATTTTTTCCGGGTCGTCGAAATTGATCGTGTTGACCTTGAGCAGCGCGAAATAGCGCTCGCCCTCTTTCGGGCTGCGGATCGGCCCTTCGACCGTATCGCCGGTCTTCAGCGAGAACCGCCGGATCTGCGACGGTGAAATATAGATGTCGTCGGGACCTGGCAAATAGTTGGCATTGGCGGAGCGCAGGAAGCCAAAGCCGTCCTGCAGCACTTCGACGACGCCGTCGCCGATGATCTCGATATCCTGGGTCGCCAGCCTCTTCAGGATCGCGAACATCAGCTCCTGCTTGCGCATGACGCTGGCATTCTCGACTTCGAGCGATTCCGCATAAGCGATCAGCTCTGGCGGCTTCTTGTTCTTGAACTCTGTGAGTTTCATTTCTTGCATCATTAGACGGACTCTGAGTAAGCTTTGGGAAAAATATCGGCGGGATGCGACAAATGCCGGGCGCGGCCGAAGCGATAAATGGGCGGCGCATGACGGGAAGGAAGACCCGTCTTTTATCGTCGGTCGGTTGAAAGAGCAAGCCGCCTTTTGCGGGCAACCGAAGACGTCAGAACGGTTTCACGATAACCAGGACGACGATGACGATCATCAGCAATGTAGGGATCTCATTGACGATCCGCCAGTGCCTTGCCGATTTTTCATTGCGGTCTTCGGCAAATTTCCGGACGGCGCCGGCGAGATAGCCATGCACGGCCGACAGGCCAACCACCGCGGCGATCTTGGCATGCAGCCAGCCGCCTTGAAAACCAAAGCCTTTCCAGGCAAGCCACAGGCCGAATGCCCAGGTGATCACCATTGCCGGATTGATGATGCCGCGCAGCAGGCGGCGCTCCATCACCTTGAAAGTCTCCGACTGGACGGAGCCTTTTTCGGCATCGGCATGATAGACCAGCAAGCGCGGCAAATAGAGCATGCCAGCCATCCAGGAGATGACGGCAATCACATGGATCGCCTTCGCCCAGGGATAGAAATCATCGGGCCCGAACAGCAACAGCAGGCCGGCCAGCACCAGGAAAATGGCGATCGCGATTGCCGCGCGGCGCATCGCGCCCTTACCGGTGTTGGTGCCGTTCGCATTGTCCGCGCCCATCATCGTCACGATGCGCTCCGCACCAGCTTGACCATCCGCTCGACATGAGCGAGCGGCGTCTCCGGCGTGATGCCGTGGCCGAGATTGAAGATCAGCGGCCCGTCGCCCAGCGCCTTCAAGATCGCCCCCACGCCGTCGTCAAGCGCCTTGCCGCCGGCTACAAGCCGCAGCGGATCGAGATTGCCCTGCACGGCGCCGTCACGCTGCAATTCCTTCGCCGTCGACAATGGCACGGTCCAGTCGAGGCCCAGCCCGGTCACGCCGGTCTTCTGGCGATAGCTTCGATAGTGATCTCCCGCGCCCTTGGGAAAGCCGATGATCGGAACATTGGGATGGGCAGCCTTCACTTGCCGGACGATCGAGGCCACCGGCTCGACGCAGAACAACTCGAAAGACGCTTCGTCGAGTACGCCTGACCACGAATCGAAGATCTGCACCACGTCGGCGCCGGCCTCGATCTGGCGGATCAGATAAGCACCCGAATGATCGGCCAGCACCTTCAGCAGCCTAAGAAAGGCCGCCGGCTCGCGATAGGCGAACAGCCTGGCCGGCGCCTGGTCGGGCGTACCGTAGCCGGCAATCATGTAGGTCGCCACCGTCCAGGGCGCACCGCAGAAGCCGATCAGCGTCGTTTCATCAGGCAGTCTGGCGCGCAACCGCCGCACCGTCTCGTAGACCGGCTCGAGATTCACGTGAAACGTTTCGCCGTCGAGAGCCGCAATTTCCGCAGCCGTGATCGGCGTCAGCAGCGGGCCGCGTCCTTCCTCGAAGCGCACGTCGCGGCCGAGCGCATGCGGCACGACAAGAATATCGGAAAACAGGATCGATGCATCGAAGCCGAAGCGTTCGATCGGCTGCAGCGTCACTTCGACGGCGAGATCCGGGTCGTAGCAAAGATCGAGGAAGGATCCGGCCCGTCTCCTCGTCTCCCGGTATTCCGGCAGATAGCGGCCGGCCTGGCGCATCATCCAGAGCGGCGGCGGAAACGCCGCTTTGCCTCTCAACACGTCCAGCACGATCCGGTCTTGAGGCATTGAGCGCTCGCCTTTCCAGGCTTCCCTATAATTAAATATTCTATTTTTAGGAATCTTATGATTCTAAGAGTCTGTTGGTTGTGGTGGTTGTCTCCTGTCCCGCTTTGCCCTCGAAAAGACCAGCCAGCATATTGTCGCGCGCTTCTCCAGCGGGATTGCAGGACTTTGTGGAAAACCGCGAATTTACGACTGGAGTCAATGCGTTGCCGCCACGCCAGGGAAATTGCCCCTGTGGATGAAGCGAAGGCAAAAAGCTCCGTCCCCGGACTTGTCCCCAACCGCCCGGAGAAGCCGACAGCACATCGAATTGTGGACAAACCGGCATCTGATACAGTCGCTTTGCGGTGGCCGAGTTTTCCGCCCGGCTTATCCACATCGGCCCACAGCCTGGAATGTATCCTGTGAACAAACCGCAGAGCTTCTTTCACCTTCATCTGATTTCCGACGCCACCGGCGAAACGCTGCTGGCCGCCGGCCGCGCGGCTTCCGCGCAATACAAGGACGCGCGCGCCATCGAACATATCTACCCGCTCATCCGCACCGAAAAGCAGGTGACGAAGGTGTTCGAGGACATCGAGGAGGAGCCGGGCATCATCCTCTACACGGTGGTCGACCAGAAGCTTGCCCGCGGTATCGACGAACGCTGCGCGGCCATGGGCCTGCCTTGCGTCTCGGTGCTGGAGCCGGTGCTGACGGTGTTCCAGTCCTATCTCGGCACGCCGGCCGGCCGCCGCGTCGGCGCCCAGCATGTGCTGGACGCTGAATATTTTCGCCGCATCGACGCGCTCAATTTCACCATGGAACATGATGACGGCCAGCTGCCAGCCAATATGGACGATGCCGACATCGTGCTTGTCGGCATTTCCCGCACCTCGAAGACGCCGACCAGCATCTATCTCGCCAATCGCGGCATCAAGACCGCCAACATTCCGATTGTGCTCGGCGTGCCGGTGCCCGAAACCCTGGTCAATGCCAGGAGGCCGCTGATCGTCGGCCTGATCGCCACCGCCGAACGCATATCGCAAGTCCGGCAGAACCGCATTCTCGGCACCAGCGCCTATGAGCCGACCGACTATGTCGACCGTGCCGCGATCGCGGAAGAACTCACCTATGCCCGCCAGATATGCACGCGGCATGGCTGGCCGATGATCGACGTCAGCCGCCGTTCGATCGAGGAGACGGCGGCGGCCATCGTTGCCCTGCGCGGCAAGACGCGCTAGGGTTTGGGCGCTTGTGCTGTGGGTGGTCCTTACCTTCTCCCCTTGTGGGAGAAGGTGGCCGAGCGAAGCTCGGTCGGATGAGGGGTGTTCCAGCTTGGCTATGACGGCACTCCGTCCAACACCCCTCATCCGGCTCGGCGCTGCGCGCCGATCCACCTTCTCCCACAAGGGGAGAAGGAAAGATCAGGCGAAAAAAATGGCTGAAAAAATCATCCTTGCCTCGGGCAGCCCGTTCCGCAAGGCGCTGCTCGTCAATGCCGGCGTCACTGTCGAAGCGGTTCCGGCTTCTGTCGATGAGCGCGCGCTCGAGGCGCCGCTGCAGAATAGTGGCGTGTCGCCGGAGGACGTCGCCCTGGTGCTCGCCGAAGCCAAGGCCACCGACGTCAGCGAGCGCAAGCCCGGCGCCCTAGTGCTCGGCTGCGACCAAACGCTGTCGCTCGGCGACGAGCTGTTCCATAAGCCGGCCGACATGGAAGGAGCGCGCCGTCATCTGCTGGCGCTGTCGGGCAAGACGCATCATCTCAACAGCGCCGTCGTGCTCGGCCGTGACGGCCAGGTTCTGTGGCGGCATGTCGGCATCGCCAGCCTGACCATGCGCAAGCTCGATCCGGCCTTCATCGGCCGCCATCTTGCGCGCGTCGGCGCCAAGGCGTTGTCCAGCGTCGGCGCTTACCAGATCGAAGGCGAAGGCATCCAGCTGTTCGAAAAAATCGAAGGCGACTATTTTACTATTGTCGGCCTGCCACTTTTGCCGGTGCTGGCCAAGCTGCGTGAGTTCGGGGCGATCGATGGCTGAGGCCACGAAAAAGGCGTTTGTCACGGGCCACCCGATCGCGCATTCCAGGTCTCCGAAGATCCACGGCTACTGGCTGGCGAAATACGGCATCGGCGGCGTCTACGAGGCCATCGACGTTGCACCAGAGGCTTTTGCCGAATTCCTGCAGACGCTGCAGGCACAAGGCTATCGCGGCGGCAACGTCACCATCCCGCACAAGGAAGCCGCCTTCGCTTTGGCCAAGCGGCGTGACGCCGACGCCGAACAGATCGGTGCGGTCAACACGCTGTGGTTCGAGGATGGCGAATTGTGCGGCGGCAACACCGACGCCCATGGCTTTGCCGCCAATCTGGACGAATATGCACCGGGCTGGGCGGCCAACGGCCGCGCCGTGGTGCTCGGCGCCGGTGGCGCCGCTCGCGCGGTTATTCATGCGCTGAAGCAGCGCGGCATCAGCGACATCCGCATCGTCAATCGGACGCTTGCGAGGGCGCAGGAGCTGCGCGACCGCTTCGGTGCCGGCGTCTCCGCCCATGGCATGGCGGCGACCGGCGAATTGCTCGAAGATGCCGGCCTGCTGGTCAACACGTCAGCGCTCGGCATGCATGGCAATGAAGGCCTGTCCGCCGATCCCCGCAGACTGCCGGACGGCGCCATCGTCACCGACATCGTCTACGTGCCGCTGGAGACGCCGCTGCTTGCCGCGGCCAAAGCGCGCGGCCTGAGAACCGTCGATGGGCTCGGCATGCTGCTGCACCAGGCGGTGCCCGGCTTCGAGCGCTGGTTCGGCATCAGGCCAGAAGTCACCGCCGAACTGCGGCAAATGATCATCGCCGATATCGGCGCGATAAAATGATCGTGCTCGGCCTCACCGGATCGATCGGCATGGGCAAATCGACCACGGCCAAGATGTTTGCCGAAGCCGGCGTGCCGGTCCATGATTCCGACGAGGCTGTGCATCGCCTTTATGCCGGCAAGGCCGCGCCCTTGGTCGAGGCGGCCTTTCCCGGCACCACCAGATCCGGTGCGGTCGACCGCGCGGCACTGGCGGAGCGGGTGCTCGGCGACGCCCCCGCGCTGAAACGGCTGGAAGCGATCATCCACCCGCTGGTCCGTGCCGATGCCGATGCGTTCCTGGCTGAACATCGTGCCGCCGGCGCGCCGCTTGCCGTGCTCGATATACCGCTGCTGTTCGAGACCGGCGGCCGCGATCGCGTCGACAAGGTCGTGGTCGTCACCGCGCCGCCTGAAGTCCAGCGCGCCCGCGTGCTGGCGCGGCCGGGCATGAATGAGGAGAAACTGGCGTCGATCCTGGCCAGGCAGGTTCCCGACGCCGAAAAGCGCCGGCGCGCCGACTTCGTCATCGACACCGGTCAGGGTTTTGACGCCGCTCGCGCGGCCGTCAAGGCCATCATCGCCGAACTAGTCGTGGATAAGGCAGCCAGGCCTGGTTAAGAGGCTTGCAGACTCACATTACTTGTTGCCATTTTGTTCCTGGTGTGATTCGGCTAGAATGATGCCGGAACCAGTGGACTGATTCGATGCGTGAGATCATCTTCGATACGGAAACCACCGGCCTCGACGCGCGCGAGGACCGCGTCATCGAGCTTGGCGGCGTCGAGTTGGTCAACCGCTTCCCGACCGGCCGAACCTTCCACAAATATATCAACCCGCAAGGCCGCCAGATCCATCACGAGGCGCAGGCCGTGCACGGCATCAGCGCCGCCGATCTTCAGGGCAAGCCGACTTTCATGGAGATCGCCGAGGAGTTTCTGGCCTTCATCGACGGCGCCAAGCTGGTCGCGCACAATGCCGGCTTCGACATCGGCTTCCTCAATCTCGAATTCGGCCGGCTTGGTCATCCGGCCATCGATCCGGGACGGATCGTCGACACGCTGGCGCTGGCGCGCCGCAAGCATCCGATGGGCCCCAATTCGCTCGACGCGCTCTGCCGCCGCTACGGCATCGACAACGGCCGCCGCACCAAGCACGGCGCGCTGCTCGATTCGGAATTGCTGGCCGAGGTCTATATCGAGCTCATCGGCGGCAAGCAGGCAAGCCTCATCCTCGACAGCATCCTGACTCCGGCGGGCGGCAGGCAGAATGTCGACGACATCGATATTTCGATCGGCGTGCGGCCGATCGCCTTGCCCGCGCGCCTGACCGACGCCGAGCGCACAGCACACGCAGGCATGGTTGGCACATTGGGCGAAAAGGCGCTGTGGCTGCGGGTCGTCCCGGAAGCGAGTTCCGCGGCATAGTGATTTTGACCGGAGTGATCCTTCGCGCCCCCCTCTGTCCTGCCGGACATCTCCCCCTCAAGGGGGGGAGATTGGCAGACCCAGCGCCTCGCTCATTCCTGCGGCGATGAAGGATTGGCGAAGGCTGACGTGAAGTCCGATCTCCCCACTTGAGGGGGAGATGGCCGGCAGGCCAGAGGGGGGTACTTGTCCCGCCGGCGTCTCAAACAAAAAACCCGGCGCAAGGCCGGGTTTTCCACACTCAAGCGAGACAACCCCTTTAGCTCACCTTGACCTTGGCGGCAGCCTGGTCCTCGGCCAACTTCTGCTGGAACATCTGCGCGAAATCGATCGGGTCTAGCATCAGCGGCGGGAAGCCGCCATTGCGTGTTGCCTCGGCGATGATCTGCCGGGCGAACGGGAACAGCAGCCGCGGGCATTCGATGAACAGGATCGGCAGCATGTGCTCCTGCGGGAAGCCGCTGATGGAGAAGACGCCGCCATAGACCAGTTCGACATTGAACAGCACTTCCTGGTCGAACGACGCTTTGGCGTTCAGCGTCAAATTGACGTCGAACTGCTTGTCGGAAAGCGGATTGGCGTTGACGTTGACATTGATGGCGATGCCGGGAGCCTTGTCGCGGCCGCGCAACGAGTTCGGTGCGCCGGGGCTTTCGAAGGACAGGTCCTTCACATATTGTGCAAGCACGTTGAGCGAAGGCTGCGCCGCATTTCCATTACCGTTGGCTGCGCCGGTCGGCGCGTCGTCGTTGCTGGCCATAAGCTGTGGTCCTTTTGCCTGGGCAGCGTTGCTGACCGGATTGAAATTCGGGCGTTCGCTATCATGGCCGGCCCGACAAGACAAGTTTGCAAAAGACGCCGGTTGCCTTGCAGCTACTCGTCCTTGAGGCGGCGCCAGGGAGAACCCGGTCCGCGCGTATGGTCGTCGGCCCGCGAATAGTCGCCGTCGTCGAGATCGATGGTCTTGCCGCGTTGCCTTGCCCGCAAACCACTGCTGAAATCGGTTGCCAGCACGATGCGGCCTTTCAGCATCCGCCAGGCAAGATCGCGCACCGGCGGCAGGAACAGCAGAAGGCCGAAAATATCCGAGATGAAGCCGGGGATGATCAAAAGGATCGCTGCCAGCACGATCATGGCGCCATGCGCAAGCTGGCCGCTCGGATCACGCCCGGCATCCATTTCGGCACGGACCCTGGCCATCACGCCAAAACCCTGGTGCCGCAGCAGCAGGGCGCCGGCGACACTCGAGGCCAGCACCAAGCCGACTGTCGCCAGCGCGCCGACCTGGCGGCCGACAATAACGAAACCGGCTATCTCCAGCAGCGGAAGCGCGAGAATGAACAGGGGAAGCAGCGAGATACGCAAATCTTGACCGATCGTTTTCGATGTTTTGCCGGCCGGCGAGCAATCGCCGCTGGCACCAGAGCTGTTAGATAGGTATGGCTGCCTTTGATTTGAATGATTGCGCCATGCGTTCTATATGCTTTGGATACTGAACGCTATGTGATCGCGGCCCTTGCTTGGCCGCTGGTCCGGCCAAAGCAGGGATTGATTGGCGCAAGATATGGGCTTCTTCGACTTCGGCACGATTTTCTTTCTGATTGCGGCGGTGGTGATCTTCTTCCAGCTGCGCAACGTGCTTGGCCGACGCACGGGCAACGAGCGCCCACCCTTCGATCCATATACGGCAGCGCGCAAAAACGACAAGGATGCCGCCCAGAAACCCGAGAACGTGGTTTCGCTGCCGCGCAAGCGGCTGGCGGGAGAGCCGGCGGCCGATGCCTATGTGGCGATCGATGCCTTTGCCAAGCCGGACACCGATCTCAACCGGGGCCTGCGGGCGATCAAGGACAATGATCCGACCTTCGATCCGAAGACCTTCGTCGACGGCGCCAAGATGGCCTACGAGATGATCGTCATGGCCTACGCCGATGGCGACCGCAAAACGCTGAAGAACCTTTTGTCGCGCGAGGTCTATGACGGCTTCGTCGCGG
Source organism: Mesorhizobium sp. M0159 (assembly GCF_040322295.1). Taxonomy (NCBI): domain Bacteria; kingdom Pseudomonadati; phylum Pseudomonadota; class Alphaproteobacteria; order Hyphomicrobiales; family Phyllobacteriaceae; genus Mesorhizobium; species Mesorhizobium sp. M0159. The sequence continues at coordinate 11,936 of NZ_JAMYTF010000020.1, read as the reverse complement.
CCATCGGCGACCGTGAGGCGAAAGCCGAAAAGATCCAGTCCTCCTTCGTCGGCATCGACAAGGCCGACATCGTTTCGGCCGAGATGAAGGGCAGCGAGGCGCACATCACGCTGCGCATTGTCAGCGAGCTGATTTCGGCGACCCGCGACAAGGCCGGCGCCGTCATCGACGGCGATCCCGAAACCGTCGCCGAGGTCAAGGATGTCTGGACCTTCGCTCGTGACGCGCGCTCGCGCGATCCGAACTGGAAGCTCGTCGCCACCGAAGAAGAAGACTGAACTGGACGGCGGCGGAGGCTGTCGTGTCGCTTTCTCGAGCCTTCAGCGAAAAATCCTTTGGCGAATTGCCGGGCTGGGGCGAGGACGACCATCTCCCTGCCTTTGACGCCTTTCGCCGCTCGGCCTTTCATATCCTGACGAAACCCTACCGCTCCGGCGCGCTCGGCGTCGATTACAATGGCTTTGCCGACGCCTATGCCGAAGCGCGCACCGTTTCGCCGGCGAATCGGTTGCAGGCCCGAAGCTTTTTCGAGCGCCACTTCGTGCCGGCCCGTATCGATGCCGAAGGTGGTGGTCCCGGCCTGGTCACCGGCTTTTACGAGCCGGAGGTCGAAGCCTCGCCGGTACGCACGCAACGGTTTTCGGTGCCGTTGCTGTCGCGCCCGGCCGATCTTGTCGACGTCGACGACGGCAATCGTCCTTCCGGCATGGATCCTTATCTCGCCTTCGCACGTGCGGCGCCGAACGGCCCGGTCGAATATTTCGACCGCGGCGAGATCGAGTGCGGCGTGCTTGCCGGAAAAAGGCTGGAAATTGCCTGGCTCGCCGACAAGGTCGACGCCTTCTTCATTCACGTGCAGGGCGCGGCGCGGCTCAAGATGACCGACGGCAGGCTTCGCCGCATCACCTATGCCGCCAAATCCGGCCAGCGCTTTACCGGACCGGGCCAGATCCTGAGCGAGGAAGGCGAGATCCCGCTGGAGAAAGTGACGATGCAGTCGATCCGTGCCTGGTTCAAGGCGCATCCGGAACGCGTCGACGAGATCCTTTGGCGCAACCGCTCCTACATCTTCTTCCGCGAGATGGGCGTCGACGACCCAGAGCTCGGCCCGATCGCTGCCGCCAAGGTGGCGCTGACACCCGGCCGCTCGATCGCCGTCGACCGGCTGCTGCACACGTTCGGCACGCCCTTCCATATCGATGCGCCGTCGCTGACCGCTTTCGACGGAAAACCGTTCCGGCGGCTGATGATCGCGCAGGACACCGGCTCGGCGATCACCGGGCCGGCCCGCGGCGATCTGTTTGCCGGGTCGGGCGATGCGGCCGGCGAGATCGCCGGCGTTATCCGCAACGCCGCCGATTTTTATGCGCTGATCCCCCGGTCGCTTGTTTCAGGAGCAGGCCGATGACCCGGCGCATCGACAGGCTGAGCGAGGACGACCGGGTGCTGTGGAACCTGGTGGCGCGCACGGCAAAGCCGCTGAAGGGCAAAACCGCCGTCGAAATTCCAGACGTCGGGCCGGAGATCGACGAGACCAGGCAGGCGCCGCCGCCGGCACAGGTCGCGGGCAATGCTGCCACGGCCGCAAAGCCGAAGGCGCAGCATGTCTCCCACGCACTCGACGAACCGACGCTGGACAAGCTGTCGAAGGGCCGGCTGCCGATCGAGGGCCGCGTCGACCTGCATGGCCTGACCCAGGCTGAAGCCTATTCCCTGCTGTTTTCCTTCCTGTGCCGGGCGCATGCCGGCGGCATCCGCTACGTCCTTGTGATCACCGGCAAGGGTTCCTCGTCGGGCGGCGATGGCGTCTTGCGGCGCGCCGTGCCGTCATGGCTGTCGACACCCGCCTTCCGGCCCCTCGTCTCCAGCCACGACCATGCCGCCCGCAAACATGGCGGCTCGGGTGCGCTCTATATCCGCTTGCGGCGGGCGCGCTCATGAGGACACGCCCATGAGGGACGCATCTATGAGGATGCACCCATGAAGGTGCGCTTGTGACCCCATTCGGCGAAAAGCTTCGCGTGCTGAGAAACGAGCGCGGCGTCAGCCAGAAGGACATGGCCAAGGCGATCGGCGTCAGCGCGGCCTATCTCTCGGCGCTCGAACACGGCCGCCGCGGTGCGCCGAGCTGGACGCTGATCCAGAAGATCATCGGCTATTTCAACATCATCTGGGACGAGGCCGAGGAACTGGCGCGGTTGGCCGAAACCTCGCATCCGCGCGTCAAGCTCGACACGTCGGGTCTTAGCCCGGCGGCGACCGAGCTTGCCAATCTCCTGGCCGACAACATCGAAAAGCTCGACGAAGCCGAGCTTCGCCGCATCATTGCGTCGATCCGCGCCGCGCTGGCACAGCCGAAATGAGTTGCCTTGTTACTGGACCGAGCCGACCAGCACCTGCTGGCCGCCGCGGATCGAGACCCAGCGGCCGGTATTGTCAATCGCCTGCCGCTTGAGGAAACGATAGCCGGTCTGGTCCCAGGAGCGGACCTGGTCGGTCAGATTGTCGAGGATGTAGTCGCCCTTGTCGGTGCGCACCGTCAGCACGGCGTGGCCTTCGCCATCCGGCTTGCGCACGACGGTCATAAGCAGATCGGAAAACGAGACGCCCAGCCGGTTCAGCTCACGGCGCTTTTCCAGGACATAGTCCTCGCAATCGCCGACGCCCTTGTCGGGATAGGCCCAGACCTCGTCCTTGCCGTAGATGTCGAAGTCGCTCTCCGGCTTGACGGCGGCGTTAACCCTTGCCGTGACGCTGAGCAGCTTGCGCCACAGCGAGCCTGTCAGGCTGGCGGGCGACAGATCCTTCGGGCGGATCGAGCATTCGGACGCGTAGCTCTTGCAGAAATCATAATGGCCGATCGGCTGCGAGGTCGGGCCACCTGTTATCATCGGGCTGGCTGCCGAGGCCGAACCGGCCCAACCTGCCGCCACAGTAAGTCCGGCCAGCGCGCACAGGCGCAGCGTTCTCGCCATTGGTGAGGAAATCATTGTCCCCGCTTGTCCCTTGTTGTTAACGAAACGTTAAGGGGTATTTACAGTCCGTGTCAATTATGAGGATGGATTGATTTTGCGGCATGGTTACCCGCGTGGCGCCAACGCGACTATTGTGCAACAGCTCGGATGGACTACACCGATTCCAACCGGTAATTTTAGCGTTGGCCGACCTGACGCGAGGTCGCGGGCGCGGCATCATCGCTGGTCGCCTATTTCTTGCCGGTCCGGACCAGTTTCGGCTTCACCGCAACGCGGTTCTGACGGCCATAGCTGGTAATGAAATCAACGATGCGCGGCACGATTTCGGAGCGGAAGCGCGAGCCGTTGAACACACCATAATGGCCGACCGCCGGCTGCATGTAATGGGCGTGCCTGTCAGCCGGGATGTTGATGCACAGGTCGTGCGCAGCCTTGGTCTGGCCAAGGCCGGAGATGTCGTCGTTCTCGCCCTCGACCGTGAACAGGGCGACATTGCGGATCGCCGAAGGGTCGACCGCCACGCCGCGATGCGTCATTTTGCCCTTGGGCAAGGCCTGGCGGACAAACACGGTGTCGACGGTCTGCAGGTAGAATTCCGCCGTCAGATCCATCACCGCCAGATATTCGTCGTAGAACTCGCGGTGCTTCTCGGCATTGTCGCCGTCATGCTTCACCAGATGCATGAAGAAGTCCTTGTGGGCGATGATGTGGCGGTCGAGGTTCATGCTCATGAACCCCGAAAGCTGCAGGAAGCCAGGATAGACCTCGCGGCCGAAGCCCGGCACCGGCCAGGGCGCGCGCATGATGACGTTGTCGCGGAACCAGTCGATGCCCTTTTCCTGCGCCAGCAGATTGACCGCCGTCGGATTGCGGCGCGTGTCGATCGGCCCGCCCATCAGCGTCATCGTCGAGGGCACGAACGGATCACCCTTGGCTTCCATCAGTGCCGCCGCCGCCAGCACCGGCACTGAAGGCTGGCACACCGCCATCACATGGGTGTCGGGGCCCAGCGCATGCAGCATGTCGACGATGTAGTCGATATAGTCGTCAAGATCGAAGCTGCCGTCGGCCAGCGGCACCATGCGGGCGTCGACCCAGTCGGTGATATGCACGTCGGCATAGGGCAGCATCGCCTCCACCGTGCCGCGCAGCAGCGTCGCGTAGTGGCCCGACATCGGCGCGACGATCAACAGCTTCGGATCCGGCCGGCGCCCGGCCGGAACCGCGCGCTCGAAACGAACCAGGTTGCAGAACGGCCGCGACCAGACGGTGCGTTCGCTGACCTCGACGTTTTTCCAGTCGACCACGGTCTTGGTCAGGCCGAATTGCGGCTTGCCGTAGCGGCGCGTCGTGCGCTCGAACAGTTCGGCCGTTGCCGCAACCGAGCGGCCCCAGGACGTGTGTGAAACCGGATTGAGCGGATTGGAGTAGAACAGGCGCATCGCATCGGCATAGAGGCGGGCCGGCTGCAAGGCGGCGTGGTTCAGTTCGTAGAGCTGGTAGAACATCGAGAACCCCGCTGCCGACTGCGATCGAAGGGCCGACGAGCAGCGCCGAGCCTTGAATGCCTTGCGGGGAAGTTAGCAACAATCTGCTGCGATGCAATACGTCAACTTGCGTGATTTATGCTCGTTCTTTCGTCCAAGGCGTTGAGAATCCGCCTGGAACGGCAACAGCCGGCTCAATGTGCACCTGCGAAGGCCTGGCAAGCAGCACGGCTATTGGGGATGAGCGTCGGAGGCGGTGTCCGGCCGTGGCGGCCGTTAGACCCGTGCCATGCAGACAGCGGTGTGACCCGAGCTGATGAAGCCAAGCTGGCTGGCGGCGCCCTTCGACAGATCGAGCATCCGGCCCCTGATAAACGGGCCGCGGTCGTTGATACGCACGACGACGCTGCGGCCATTGTTGCGGTTGGTCACCTTCAGCTTGGTGCCGAACGGCAGGCTGCGATGCGCTGCGGTCAGCGCCGACGGGTTCATGCGTTCGCCGGAAGCGGTTCTGGAATGCAGTGAGTACCAGGAGGCACGGCCGCACTGCGCGGCGGCGCTGGCACTGGATGCGCCGACCATCAGGCCAGCCGCGGTCATGGCCGCGACAAGCGCGGTCCGGTTGCTTTTGTTCATGTGTTGGGGACTGGCTCCGTTGACAGACCCGCAGCGGTTAGGGGCGAATGAGGCAGCAAATGCGGCAATGATCTGTCGGTTCCATGACAATGTTACACGTTTGGAGTCGGTGCGAAACAATTTGTCAGAGAGTTTCCGCAGCACGACACAGCTTCTTTGATGATCGTTGCACCGATCTCCGCATGTCTTGCGCAGGATCAGAGGTTAGCATCCAAGTAGAAGTTGGCGTGACCGAACCGCTTCTTTTAGCTGTTCCATTCCGGCCGGAACGCGGCTGACGATCGACTTGGAAAGGAGTTTCAGCAATGAGATTGATCAAAAATCTGCTGGCCTTGATTGTGCTCGCCACCGGCGTGCTGTGGTCATTGCAAGGCATCGGCCTTATCGGTGGCAGCTTCATGACCGGCCAGTCGCAATGGCTCTATGTCGGCATCGTCACCGCGCTGGTTGGCCGGGCTGGCCTGGGCGAACCGCTCGCGTGGTTGAGCAGGCGTCGATCCTCAGGCATTGGCCGGAGCAGCACACAGCGGACCGTGGCAGCCCGGTCACCGCGACCAGTACTGCCAGCCCCAGTAGAAACTTTCGTCGCGCGGCGGTAAGCGGTTGCGCTCCGCGTCCAGATGCACCGGCGTCGGCGTTTTGCGTTCGTCGTCAGGCGGCTGTTTGTCTCCGGCCTTGATCAGGCGGAGCCAATGGCCGAAATGCGCAAACAATACAGCGGTGGAATGGGGCATCGTCACGTCTCCGGTCCGGTTACTCCCGCCCCGCCCACGGGACCAGCACCCGCTCGATCCTGCGGATGATGAATTCGAGCACGAAGGCAATGGCCGCGATCACCAGTATGCCCATCACCACCACGTCGGTGACGAGGAACTGGGCAGCGGACTGGATCATGAATCCGAGCCCGCGCGTCGCGGCCACCAGCTCGGCGGCAACCAGCGTCGACCAGCCGGCGCCAAGCGCGATGCGCAGGCCGGTCAGGATCGAGGGCAGCGCGCTGGGCAGGATGACGTGCCTGATCACTTGGCGCCGCGTGGCGCCAAGTGAGCGCGCTGCATTGATGCGGTCCTTCGATACGCCGCGAACACCCGATGCCGTCGACAGCGCAACTGGCGCCAGCATGGCAATGGCAATCACCAGGATCTTGGACGGCTCGCCAATGCCGAACCAGATAATGATCAGCGGCAGATAGGCGAGCGGCGGGATCGGCCGCAGGAATTCGAGCAGCGGATCGAAGATGCCGCGCCCGATCGTGCTGATGCCGATAGCCAGCCCGATGGGAACGCCGACGAAAACGGCCGCGATCAGCGCTGCAAACACCCGCCACAGGCTGGCGGCGATATGCTGGAGCAGCGTCGCGTCGACAAAGCCGTCACGGGCGACGACGACAAATTTGTTCCAGACTGCGACAGGCGACGGCAGGAAAACCGGCGACACCAATTGCAGGCGGGCCGATGCCGTCCACGCCGCCAGCATCATCAGAATGGTGATCGCGCTAACCACGCGGGCCGAAACGCGGCTGCGTCTCGGCCGCGGCCGCGACCATGGCACCGACAACCCGTCGGCTCCGTCGTCGACCTTGGAGCGCTGCGGCCGCTCGGTATAGGAGGTAACGGTCATGCTGCCTCCCCTTCGAAGATCGCGTCGGTCAGCTCGCCGCGCGCCGCGGCGAAGGCGGGATCGGCCTTGATGCTGCGAATGGCCTCGCCGGCTGCATAGCGCCGGCTGAAGCCGGTCTCGAAGCTCTGCACCACCCGGCCAGGGCCGGGAGCGAGCACAATGATACGGGTGGCGAGAACCAGCGCTTCCTCGATGCCGTGCGTGACCATCAGCACGCCGACCTGGCTTGCCGTCCACAGATCGAGCAGCGTTGTCTGCATGCGTTCGCGTGTCAGCGCATCGAGCGCGCCCAGCGGCTCGTCGAGCAGCAGGAATTGCGGCTCGGCCGCCAGCGCCCGGGCCAGGCCGACCCGCTGGCGCATGCCGCCGGAAAGCTCCCAGATGCGCTTGTCGCCGGCGCCGTCGAGCTTCACCAGCGCCAGAAGCTTGTCGGCGCGCCGCGCCCGTTCAGCCGCCCTGACACCGCGCAGCCTGAGCGCAAAGGCGACATTTTCCCGCGCGGTCAGCCACGGAAACAGCGCGTCGTTCTGGAACACGACGGCGCGCTCAGAGCTTGGCGCCGTGATCGGCCTGCCGCCAATCGTGGCGCGTCCGCGCACAGGCTGGACCAGGCCCGCAGCGACATTGAGCAACGACGTCTTGCCGCAGCCGGAGCGGCCGACCAGGACGACGAAGTCATCCTTGGCGATCTCAATCGACACATTTTCGACCGCCGGCGCCGGCTGACCGTCATAGTGGACCGAGACCTTGTCGAGCACGAGATGCGTCATGGGAACCTCGCCGATATTCCGAATCTGTCTGCCCCGAAGCCGCTCCTCGCAAGCGGTTCGGGGCAGGGAGCACGCGGCGTCAGGGAAGGAGAACCGCGCGCGTTGGCGTCAGTTCGAGGCAAGCGCTTCGCTGACATATTTCGACGACACGTATTCCGAATAATCCGGCAGCACGGCGTCGATCTTGCCCTGCTCCTTGAGGAAGGCCGATGTCGCCTCGACCGCCTTGACCGTGCCGCCACCGAGGAACTTGTCCGAGGCTTGCTCCTCGAGCGTCGGGAAGACATAGCCCCTCAATAGTTGCGGCACGTCCTCCAGCTTGGCGCCGGTGATCGTGGCGATCTTCGCCGCTTGCGGCGACGTCACCGACCAGGCGTCCGGCTTGGCCAGGAACTCGGCATAGGCTGCGCCCGTTACTTTGACGAAGTCGCGCACCGCTTCCGGGTTCCTTTCGGCGAAGTCGGTGCGCACGATCCAGGCGTCGAAGGTCGGCGCGCCCCAGGCGGCGACCTGGGAGGAATCCAGCACGACCTTGCCCGTCGTCTTGATCTGGCCGAGTGCCGGATCCCATACATAGGCGGCGTCGATGTCGCCGCGCGCCCATGCCGCCGCGATCTCCGGTGGCCGCAGATTGAGAATATCGACCGACTTCGGGTCGACACCCTCATGCTTCAGCGCGGCAAGCAGGCTGTAATGCGTCGTCGAAACGAAGGGCACCGCCACCTTCTTGCCGGCAAGGTCGGCGGCCTTCTCGATGCCGGCGCCGTTGCGGGCGACAAGGGCCTCGGATTCGCCGATCAGCCCGACAACGAAGATTGTCTGGATTGGAAGCTCGCGGCTCGCCGCCGCCGCCAGCGGGCTCGAGCCGACATAACCGATGTCGACCGAACCGGAAGCGATCGCCGCGATCACGTCGGCGCCGGAATCGAATTTCCGCCAGTCGATTGTCGCCTTGGTCGCGCTCTCATAGGCGCCGTCGGCCTGCGGCACCTTCGAGGGTTCGACCACCGTCTGGTAGCCGATAGTGATCTTGAGGTCCCGCGCATCGGCCGGGCCGAGGAAGGCGGCGCCCGCCAGAGCCGCCGAGGACAAGAGAACGATACGTCGCGAAATGGTGGACATGAAAGGCTCCTGGAAACGAGAAAAACCCGGATTGCGTTTCATAGTCATCTAACTCTATCGTTCTTGTAGAGTTAAATCCTTCCAATCGGTGCGGTCTTGTTAGAAAAAGTCATCTGGCTATTGCAGTTCGCGCGCTTCTGGGTGACGGCTTGGGTGAGAACCATCGTCCTTGCCCCGGGAACCTCTTCCACGTCGTCCTTGCGCGCAACAAGGATTTTCCCGTTTTCGCCCCTGCATCGGCAAATCCATACTGTGGATAGGCAAGAAATTGGAATCAAGTTCCCTGTGTTCGCGGTTAAGTCTAGTATCCTTATCGACATTGAAGGATTGGAGAGGACGATGAGCGACGCCACCCTCCTTGTTGCCGCGCGCGGCATGCTTTGGCCTTCAAATTCAGGGGCAGAAGCTGCTGTCGGTATTCTCGCCGATCGGGACATTCCTGCCGCCGGCCAGTTTGCCGGTGTGTCATTCGCGGTGGCTCCTGTGCTCGCAAGAGCACAAGCCCCGGCCAAAATGGCCATTGCGGCGTGAAAACGAAGCAAAATCAACGTTTCTCGGCTTGTATATCATGTCACTAGAATTTATCTGTAGTGACAGCTTGGACGCGGCGGGGAGGCACGCCAGGCGTTTCGCAACCGGTGGCCTTGCGCCATCGCATGACAGAGAAACGTGCGGGTTATGCTCACGAAAAAAGGTAAATACGGCCTCAAGGCGCTCGTCCATCTGGCGCGCCTGCCGGTTGGACAGCTCGCCTTCGTCAACGACATCGCCACAGGAAACAATATTCCGAAGAAGTTCCTCGATGCCATCCTTGGCGAATTGCGCAATGCCGGTTTCGTTCAGAGCCGCAAGGGCAAGGAAGGCGGCTACCGGCTGGCACGCCCAGCGGACGAGATCAAGGTCGGCCACGTCGTGCGCGTACTCGACGGGCCGCTTGCCCCCATTCCTTGCGCCAGCCGCACCCAGTATCAGCGCTGCGAAGACTGCAACGAGGCGACATGCCAAGTCCGACACCTGATGCTGGAGGTCCGGCAGGCCATCGCCGAGGTGCTGGATCAGCGCAGCCTCGCGGAAATGCGCGACATCGCCGGCGACGAGGATTTTTCGGCGGCGTTGAAAATCCAGGCCTGAACCAATCTCTCCTGAGCCGGCGACGATCGCCAGGACAGCTGGTGTGCGCATGACCGGGCGCGCTACGCCAAGTTCGATCATCATTGTCGGCGGCGGCGCCAGCGGCGTCGTGCTTGCCGCGCATCTGCTGAAGTCGCCCAATCCCGATCTACGTGTCAGCCTGATCGAAAAACGCCCGCATTTTGGGCAAGGCATGGCCTATTCAACGCTGCTGTCGGCGCATGTGCTGAATGTCAGCGCGTCGGGCATGAGCGCCTATGCCGACGATCCCGGCAATTTCTCGCGCTGGCTGCTTGAACGCGGCCTGGCAACGCCGGAACAGGCGCCGGTCTATGCGCCGCGCAGCGTCTACGCCCGCTATCTCAAGGAGTTGCTCGACGAGCTCGAGGCGCGTGAGCAGCAGACGGGCCGGCTGCGCTTGATCCGCGAAGAGAGCCTGTCGATCTCGCCGACCGCGTCAGGCGTCGAAGTGGCGCTGGCCAACGGCACCAGCGTGGTTGCGCATCTTGCCGTGCTCGCCACCGGCCACGACGAAGAGCCGGGGGCGGGGCAGGGGCATGCGATCAGGATGGGATCCGAGGCGGACACTGCGCTCGACCCCGAAGCCCGAGTCCTGGTGCTGGGCACCGGCTTGAGCATGGTCGATGCCTTCCTGTCGCTCGAGCAGCGCGGCCACCGCGGCGCGATCGTCGCGGTGTCGCGGCGCGGCCTGCTGCCTTCGCCGCATCGCAAGGGCAATCCGATCAAGCTCGACGTTGCCGACATTCCGCTCGGCACCCAGCTTTCCTATTTCGTCGGCTGGTTCCGCGACCTGATCCGGGAAAACCAGAAGGCCGGCATCGACTGGCGCGACGTCGTCGACGGTCTGAGACCCTTCAACCAGAAGATCTGGCAGAACTGGCCGTCCTCGGCCAAGCGCCGCTTCGTCGAGCACACCAAGGCCTGGTGGGACATCCACCGCCACCGCATGGCGCCTGAAGTCTACGCCCGCGTTGCCGAGGCGGTGCAAGCGGACCGCATCCGCCTTGTCGCCGGGCGCGTCGTCGAGATCGCAGCCGGCGACGGCTTCAGCGTACAGGTCCAGTCGCGCCACACGCAGCACCTCGAAAGGTTCGACTTTGCTCGCATCTATGATTGCACAGGCATCGCCAGGGACATCTCGACCACCTCGAACAGCGTGGTGCGGTCGCTGGTCGAGCGTGGGCTGGCACGGCCGGATCCGCTGCGCCTCGGCCTCGACGTGACCGCGAACTGCGAGGTCATCGCCGGCGACGGCACGGTGTCGGCCAAGATCCTCGCCGTCGGGCCACTGACGCGCGGCACCTTCTTCGAAATCGACGCCATTCCCGATATTCGCCTGCAGTGTGCGCGGCTAAGCAAGCGCTTACTCGGACGAGGCCGCCTCTGTCTTGACGCAGTTCCGGACGCAGGACACCTGCCGCCGGGTGAAAAGATCTCGACCACATAGCCTCGTTCGGTGAAGGCGAACCAAGGGTGCGGGAGCTCGCTCCACCAGAAGCCGACCGTCCAGCCCGTGGTGGTCGAGACAGCCGGGTTGGCGATGACGCCACACGTTTCGGCTGTCTCGCATTGACCGGATCGGTGTCGCGGACGCTCATCTTCGTTCTCCTCCATGGATTTTGTAGACGGCCAGGCCGTGAGCCGCGACCCTGGCCAGATGACCGGGCAAATTCTGCTTCCGTCGTCACCGTGCCTTGCCTACCATGGCGCATGACCCAACGCGGAAGACTCTACGGCTGTCCGGTCGAGTTCGCGCTCGACGCGCTCGGCGGCAAATGGAAGACGGTGATCCTGGCGCGCATCAAGGAACAGCCGATGCGCTATTCCGACCTGCGCCGGCTGATCCCCTCGCTCTCGGACAAGATGCTGACGCAGCGCCTGGCCGAGCTTGTCGAGATCGGCTTCGTCACGCTCGAGACGTCGCCCGACGGCAAGGGGCGCTACGCCTTGACCGGTCGCGGCGGTGATCTCGCCGCTGCGCTCCAGGCACTCTATGACTGGGGCAGCGTGCATGGCCGCGCCGAGGGCGTGCGTTTTCGCACCGATGGCGCAGCCACCACCTAGAGCGGCGGACTTTCATGTGAGTCCGTACCCTGCGGCTGCGAAGTAATTTCTGCATTCTGTTGGAGAGAAGAGATTGCAGATATCGCCAATGGCCTGCCACAGGGCGTCGA
>NZ_JAMYTF010000019.1:0-111628 GCF_040322295.1 Mesorhizobium sp. M0159 | reverse complement strand
AGGTCGATGCCGCGCTTGAGGTCCATCGGGTTCATGCCGGCGGCAACCGACTTGTGGCCTTCCTGGACGATCGACTGTGCCAGAACGGTCGCGGTGGTGGTGCCGTCGCCGGCGATGTCGTTGGTCTTCGAAGCAACTTCGCGGACCATCTGCGCGCCCATGTTTTCGAACTTGTCCTCAAGCTCGATTTCCTTGGCGACGGTGACGCCGTCCTTGGTGATGCGCGGTGCGCCGAACGACTTGTCGATGACGACGTTGCGGCCCTTGGGGCCGAGCGTGACCTTCACCGCGTCGGCGAGGATGTTGACGCCGCGCAGCATGCGCTCACGAGCGTCGCGGGAGAATTTTACGTCTTTGGCAGCCATTTTTAGCTCCTGGCAGGGGCTTGGATTGAGCCCGAAGATTTAAACGAGGGTGAGGCCGATATTCAGCCGATGATGCCCATAATGTCGGATTCCTTCATGATCAGAAGGTCTTCGCCATTGAGCTTGACTTCGGTGCCCGACCACTTGCCGAACAGGATGCGGTCACCGGCCTTGACGTCCAGCGGGACGAGCTTGCCGGCTTCGTCGCGGGCGCCGGAACCGACGGCGATGATCTCGCCTTCCTGCGGCTTTTCCTTAGCCGTATCGGGGATGATGATCCCGCCCGCGGTCTTGGATTCGGATTCGACCCGACGAACGACCACGCGGTCATGAAGCGGGCGGAACTTCGACTTTGCCATTTTTTATTCCTCGATGAGAATGGTGAGAACAGTTCCTCCGTCCGGCGGCGCCGGACATGTGGTTAGCACTCATCTTGGGGGAGTGCTAACGTGGCGCTGAAATAGGCTGGCAGCTCGTGCGAGTCAAGGCGCCCGCTGGGCATAATCAGGACAATTGCTTCAAACGGATACTTGACCAAGTCAACTAAATCGCTGATCTTGCCGGGAGGAGGATGCCATGACCATTCATCATCACCCAGGCAAGGAGCGGATCGACGCGGTGCGGGCCTTCAACCGCTTCTACACCCGCCAGATCGGGCTGCTCGACGAAGGGCTGCTGAAAAGCACCTTCTCGCTGACCGAGGCGCGGGTGCTCTATGAGCTGGCGCATCGCGATGGCCTGACCGCCACCGACCTTGCGCGCGATCTCGGCCTCGATGCCGGTTATCTCAGCCGGCTGCTGAAGAAGTTCGAGGAGCGTGATCTGGTCGAGCGCGCCACGATCGAGGCGGATGCGCGGCGCTCATCGATCGCGCTGACCAAGGCCGGGCGGCAGGCCTTCGCGCCGCTGAACCAGGGTTCGCACGACCAGGTCGCGGCTTTGCTCGAACGGCTTCCAGTTCCCGAACAGGACAGGCTGGTCAAGGCCATGCAGACGGTGCAGCGTTTGCTGGGCGGAAGCGCCGAACCCAAAATTCCCTATATGCTGCGGCCCCTGCAGGTCGGCGACATCGGCTGGATCATTCATCGCCAGGGCCTGCTCTACGCGCAGGAATATGGCTGGGACGAAACCTATGAAGCGCTGGTCGCCGAAATCCTCGGTGCCTTCGTCAAATCCTTCGATCCGAAATGGGAACGCAGCTGGATCGCCGAGCGGGAAGGGGAGGTCGTCGGCTCGGTCTTCGTCGTGCGCCAGTCGGACGCGGTGGCGAAGTTGCGCCTGCTCTATGTCGAGCCGTCGGCGCGCGGCCTCGGCATCGGCAAGCGGCTGGTCGAGGAATGTGTCGGCTTTTGCCGCGCCAGGGGCTACAGGACACTGACGCTGTGGACCAACGACGTGCTCGCCGCCGCTCGCCACATCTATGAGGCTGCGGGCTTTAAATTGACCAACGAGGAGCGCCACCATTCCTTCGGCAAGGATCTGGTCGGCCAGAACTGGAATTTGGAGCTGTAGCAGCGCCGCAGAATTTCGAGCATCGGCCTGGGGCGGTCGCTCAGGTCGCAGGCTTAATGTTTTGGTTCAAGCGAAAGAAATTGGTGGGATCATACTTGTTCTTTAGTGCGGCCAACCTCGGATAATTCTCGCCGTAAGCCGCCAGAACCCGATCAGTGCCCTCTTCGCCGAGATTATTGGCGTAGACGCCGCCGGTCGAGAACGGTCTCATTGCATCCCACAGGTCGCGCGCCCATCGGATGTGCGTTTCGTCGTCAGACGGATTGTCCCAGATCGATATCGGGAAGCAATCGTAAAGTGCATCTCTGTTGGCGTAGGGCGTTCCGTCCATCGGTACTCGCGAGATGGCGCCGCCAACCTGCTGCAGGACTAGAAGCGATTCGCTGGGTGCAGTCATGTAAGCCGCAAGCATGGTATCGATCGCCTGATCTGTGATTTCGCGCATGAACTGCGCCTTCCAGTAGTAGCGCCGCCCGCGCGGAAAGAGGCTGTCCCCGGCCGATTGGATTTGAAGATAGGGGACAGGAGCAATCCGGCGCTCAACTGGCGTGCCATACTCTCTCAGAGGTTGAATGATTTGCTGGCCTTCGTCGAGTGGGCCGATGTAGCACGCCGATATGCTGAAGAAGCGTTCGCCCGAGGGCGCCGTCACAAGTGCTGCATCCAGGCTCAGCTCATCCGGGGCGCCGCTCGAGAACGCACGATAGAACCGCATCGCTTCGCGTGCCTCTTCGTAGCGGTATAGCATCGATCCCGCGATGAGGAGCGGACCCACGGGATGGAGCTTGTATTCGAAGGTGGTGACTATTCCGAAATTGCCGCCGCCGCCCCGAATGCCCCAGAACAAATCTGCATTTTCGGCCGCGTTTGCCGTGACCAACCGGCCGTCCGCCGTCACGATTTCGACAGCGACAAGGTTGTCGCAGCTCAGTCCATGTTTGCGGCCAAGCTTGCCGAACCCGCCGCCGAGTGTCAGTCCGGCTATGCCGGTATCCGCATTGACACCCATGGTCGTCGCAAGACCATGGGCCTGTGTGGCTGCGTCGAACTCGCCCAGGTTTAGGCCGGCTTCTGCGCGCGCAACACGGCGGATCGGGTCGACTTCGATCCGCTTCATGCGTGACACATCGATCACCAAGCCGCCGTCGCATACCGAACTGCCGGCGACGTTATGACCACCGCCGCGGACGGCGACGAGGAAGCCTTGCGATCGGGCGAAGTTGACGGCCGTGACGACATCGCTGGATTCGGCGCAATAGAAGACAGCCGCCGGCCTCTTATCGACCATGCCATTCCAAACTCTGCGCGCCTGGTCATAGCCAGGGTCGTCCGGAAGGATCAGATCGCCGCGAATCGCCTGCCTGAGCCGGGCGATATCTGGCGCCTGCAACGTCGGCTCGGAACCGTCTATAAGCTTGAACATGCTCATCGAGGGATACCCTTCGTGATCCAGCACGGTTGGACAGGACGCTGTCGTTCACCGGATCATAATGATCTCATGCGGCGCCATTCGCTGCAAAATCGAATATCTCAGTCGCTGGATGAGCTAAATTCATCTAAACTGCCTGGATGAGAAAACTTCCGCCGCTCGGGTCGCTTCGCGCCTTCGAAGCCGCTGCCAGGCTGATGAGCTTCAGGAAGGCCGCGACGGAACTCGGAGTGACGCCAACGGCCATCAGCCACCAGATTCGATTGCTGGAGGAGGTCTGTGGGCAACTGCTGTTCCGGCGGCGCCCACGACCGCTCGTGCTCACAGGCGTGGGCGAACGGCTATTCCCGGTAATTTGCAGCGGCTTCGACGCTTTCGCTGCGGCAATAGCATCAGCCTCGGCCGGAGTTGGCCAACGCCCGTTGCGCGTGACGAGCCCAAATGCATTTGCCAGCCGATGGCTGGTTCCGCGCCTGTCGAAGTGGCGCGAACAGCATCCGAACATTCCACTGGAGATCATCGGGACAGACGCCGTTCTGGACCTGCGAGCCGGTGACGCCGACGTCGCGATCCGCTATGCGCGCAGGATGCCGCGGGATGTTCCCGCGCAGGAAATTTTTCGGGACGCATTCTTTCCGGTATGCAGCCCGGAGCTGTTCGCAGGAGGCGACCGACAGATCGAGCGCGCCGCCGATCTGCTGCAATACCCACTCATCCATTTCAATTGGACGAACCGCGACCCGGAAGCGCCGACTTGGCAACGATGGCTGGCGATCGCACGCTCGATCGATCCCAGCATCCCCAATGCCAACCAGGCATGGGACCTAAGCTTCCGTGAAGAGCTGCACGCGATTGACGCGGTAGCGGCAGGCCAAGGTATCGCTATCTGCAGCGATGTGGTCGTCAGTGGCGAACTCGAGGCTGGCAGGCTAGTCAAGGCACATGATCTCTGTCTGCCAGGCTATGGCTTTTACCTTGCCTGCGTAGCCAATCACCCCCGACAAGCGCATATCGAAGCGTTTTCCGCCTGGATGAGATCGATAGTCTGAGCATCTGAACGCCGATCTTCTGCATGCTCGTCACAAGCGCCCGGCGTAATAAATTGCTAACCACGATCGCCCTGCACCGACTGCCATGCACACATGCCGGCTTCTGGCACAATCCGGCTCCTTGAATTATGAGCACGCTTATTATATATGTCGCTCATGGTTTCCGACGGCATCGACAGATTGGGCTTTTTGATCCACGACGTGCAGCGCCTGATGCGCAAGCGCTTCGAGGCGCGCGCCAGTGGTTTCGGCCTTTCTTCGGCGCAATGGCGGCTTCTGGTACGTGTCGCCAAGGAGGCGGGTGTCGCGCAGGCGCGGCTTGCCGAGCTTCTCGAAATCGAGCCGATCAGCGTCTCGCGTCTTGTCGATCGCATGGAGGAGGGCGGCTGGATCGAGCGCCGTCCCGACGCAACCGACAGGCGAGTGCGCATGATTTTCCCGACCGCCAAGGCCAACGCGGCCTACACCCACGTCAAGAGCCTTGCCGGCGAGGTTTATGAGGAATCGCTCGTTGGCGTTTCGCCGGAAGATCGCCACGTCCTGGTCAGGGCGCTGGAGACAATGGTGCAGAATCTTGCAGATGGTGAGACGCCGCCCTCGGAAAAAGTGAAGAATACGGAAGGCGCAGCAGCATGAACGCGGTAGCCAAACTAGATGAGAATGCGGCCAAGCTGGAGATGGAAGCTCCCGCGAAGCCGGCGGCAGCTCCGGTAACGGTCGCTCCGCAGATAGCTCCGGCGCCGGTGGCGCCGAAGAAGAAGCGCCGTGCCGGCCGCTTCCTTTTGATGTTTGTGCTGCCCGCTGCGTTGATCGCCGGCGGCAGCTATGTCTGGGTGACCGGCGGCCGCTATCAGGAGACCGAGAACGCCAATCTGCAGCAGGCCAAGGTGTCGATAGCCGCCGATACGGCGGGCCGCATCGTTCAGGTCGACATTTTCGACAACCAGTCTGTCAAGCAGGGCGACGTGTTGTTCGCTATCGATCCCGAGCCCTACCGGATCGCATTGGCCCAGGCCGACGCGGCGGTGGCTGGCGCACGGCTCAATGTCGAGCAGCTGCGTGCGGCCTACAGCCAGGCGCTGGCGCAGGAGAAGTCCGACGAAAGCCAGGTCCAGTACGCGCAGTCGCAATATGACCGCGCCGCCGACCTTGCCCGCAAGGGCATCAACGCCAAGTCGTCTCTGGACGAAGCCAAGAACGACCTCGACAAGGCGAAGCAGCAGCTGGCCGTGGCCCAGCAAGGGATCGCCAGCGCCAAGGCGGCACTTGGCGGCAATCCCGACATCGAGACCGACAAGCATCCAACGGTAATGGCGGCGCTCGCCGCACGCGACAAGGCGGCCTACGATCTGGTCCAGACCACGGTCAAGGCACCTGCCGACGGCATCATCAGCCAGGCCGCTTCGTTCAAGGTCGGCCAGTATGTCGGTTCGGGCACGCCGCTGTTTTCGCTGGTCGAGACCGGCGACACCTGGGTCGACGCCAATTTCAAGGAAACCCAGCTCACCAACATGAAGCCGGGCCAGAAGGCCGAAATCGTGGTCGATACCTATCCGGGCAAGACGTTCGAAGCCACCGTCAAGGCGATCGGCGCCGGCACCGGGGCCGAGTTCTCGCTGCTGCCCGCGCAGAACGCCACCGGCAACTGGGTCAAGGTCACGCAGCGCATTCCGGTCCGCCTGGAATTGGCCGATGCCGACGCCAAGACGGCGCTGCGCACCGGCATGAGCGCGACGGTCACGGTGGACACCGGCGTTTCCCGCGGGCTGCCGAGCATTTTCGGCCGCGCCACGGCAGGCGAGGCCAGGTAAAGAGGCCTGGTAGCGGCCGCATAGCAAACAGCGAGATGGATGCAGGATTGGTCCGAGGGAGGCGCAGGAAAAGTTGAATGCGTGGACGGGCTGCGCTGTAGCCTGCCTGAGCAGACAACGCCGCGCAGGATCTTCGGTCCTCAGGTTTCCGGGCGGCAGGCGCCCGCTTGTCGAGACGCTCAGTCGATGTAACCCCCACATCGATGCTCGCGTCCCACCGCGATGAGGGTCTCTCTACAGCGAGGGCCTCGCCGTCCGGAAACCTAATGTACACGTTTTTGTTACCTGCTGGAAGTTTTAGCTCATGAGCAGCCCAGAACCCTTTCGCGAAGTACCGCACCGCGGCCTGATCACAGTTGCGCTCATGCTTGCGACGATCATGCAGGCGCTCGACACGACGATCGCCAACGTTGCGCTGCCGACCATGACCGGCGATCTCGGCGCCTCGCCCGACAACATCAACTGGGTGCTGACCTCCTACATCGTTGCCGCGGCGATCATGACGCCGGTGACCGGCTGGCTTGCCGACCGCTTCGGCCGCAAGGAGCTGTTCCTGACGGCCGTGGTCGGTTTCACCGTCTTCTCAATGCTGTGCGGCATCGCCTGGAGCCTTGAGACCATCGTTTTGTTCCGGCTCATGCAAGGCGTGTTCGGCGCGGCCATCGTGCCGCTGTCGCAGACCTTCCTGCTCGACATCAACCCCAGGGAACGCCACGGCCAGGCCATGGCCATCTGGGGCGCCGGCATCATGCTGGGACCAATCCTTGGCCCGACGCTGGGTGGCTGGCTGACCGAGAATTTCAACTGGCGCTGGGTGTTCTTCATCAACCTGCCGGTCGGCATCATCGCCTTCCTTGGCATGGCCGCATATCTTCCCAGCGTCGCCCGTCGCGTGCGCAGCTTCGATTTCTTCGGCTTCACCATGCTCTCGCTCGGTGTCGGCGCGCTGCAGCTGATGCTCGATCGCGGCGGCGAGGTCGACTGGTTTTCCTCGATCGAGATATGGATCGAGCTTGGTCTTTCCATCACCGGTTTCTGGGTATTCACCATCCACACGTTGACGGCGGAGCACCCCTTTATCGACCCGAAGATCTTCCTCGATCGCAATTTCGTCACCGGGCTCGCGTTCATCTTTGTCATGGGCGTGCTCATCCTGGCGAGCATGTCGCTGCTGCCGCCAATGCTGTCGACCATCTTCGGTTATCCGACCCTCACCATAGGCATCGTCTTGGGCCCGCGCGGTGTCGGCACGATGATCGCGATGCTGTTCGTCGGGCGGATCATGCACAGGATCGATGCCAGGATCCTCGTCGTCATCGGCTTCCTGCTGACCGCGCAATCGCTCTACACGATGTCGAGCTTTTCGCCGCAGATGGACAACTGGCTTATCCTCAGCTCCGGCGTCATCCAGGGCCTTGGAATGGGAATGGTGTTCGTGCCGCTGTCCACCGTGGCTTTCGCCACGCTCGACGCACGCTTCCGCACCGATGCAACGGCGCTGTTCAGCCTGGTGCGCAATCTTGGCTCGTCGATCGGCGTATCGGTGGTGACGGTTCTGCTGGTACGCAACACGCAGATCAATCACGCCGAGCTCTCGGCCTATATCAATCCGTTCAATCCCAACCTCTGGGCGGCATCGCCGGCAGCGGCGGGCGGCGATCCGACGGCGCTGTCGCTGATGGATAGCATGGTCAATATCCAGGCGATGATGATCTCCTACGTCAATGACTTCAAGCTGCTGATGATGATGACACTGCTTGCTGTCCCCTTTGTTTTCCTGCTGCGCAAGCCAAAGGCTGCGCCGCCCGCCGGTGGGGCGCCTGCCGCGCATATGGACTAAGTCTCACGGCTCCGGCACCGCGACCGGCTCACGGCTTCCGTTGCCTGTGCCGGTAGCGTCGGCGTTGAGCCAGGTTCACCTGCCATTAGTATATCCGGACCAATATGCAGTCGCTTTTGGGTTGAAGGCGAGCCTCCTTAGCTTGCCTCAAGCATCAGCGGGAGGAATTGTGTTTGGCCACGAAGTCATCCAGGCAAACCGCCGACGCGCCCGAATCCGCAAATTTGACGACGCTGGCACAACTGGCGACTGCCTCATATGAGGCCCTCGAGCGCGAGCTGCGCGCCACGATTGCGGCACTTCAGGACCAGGCACTGCGGTTCCAGACCGCGATAGAGAACATCTCGCAAGGCATCTGTTTCTTTGATGCCGATGAACGGCTGATCCTGTGCAATCGACGCTATGCGGAAATCTATCGCCTTGCACCGGAGCAATTGCAGCCGGGTGCGGCGCTGCGCGAAATCGTCGAGCGGCGCGTCGCTGTCGGAACCTCGGCAATGAATGCGGACGCTTATCTGGCGTTGGCCCGGGCAGTCAATTCGGGCACGGCTTCGGGGAACTGGACAGCCGAGCTCGCCGATGGCCGGACAATTCAGGTCTGCCATCAGCCGATGCCTGACGGCGGCTGGGTGGCCACGCATGAGGACATCAGCGAGCTCAGCGCCAACCGCTTGGTCGTCGACGAGCGTATCTCCTTGCAGACGCTGATCGACCTGGTGCCTGACTACATGTGGGTGAAGGACACCGAAAGCCGCTTCGTCGTCGCCAACCGAGCCATCGCGTCCGACAGCGGTCGAGACAGCACGAGCGACATGATCGGTCTGAGTGACTTCGATCTTCACGCGCCGGATCTTGCGCAGAAATTTCGCCTCATCGAGCAGCAACTGATGCGCGACGGAAAACCGATGATCGACCAGGAGGAGTTCGTCGTCGATGCGTCAGGCACCGGCAAATGGTTCCTGTCTACGAAACTGCCGTTGCGCAACGTTCAGAACAACATTTTCGGCCTCGTCGGCATTGCCCGCGACATCACTGCGCGCAAGCAGGCCGAAATCCTTCGCGACGGGCAGGCGCATATCCTCGAGATGATCGCAAAGAGCGCTCCCCTCGAAGACGTGCTCGAGCGGCTCATGCGTCTGGTCGAGTCCCAACTGGCGGGGATATTCGGTTCGGTCTTGCTGCTCGACAAGGATGGCAGCCACTTGCGCCACGCCGCCGCGCCGAGCCTGGCGAGAGACTACACCGACGCCGTCGACGGCGCCGCGGTAGGCCCAAGGGCAGGGTCTTGCGGTACCGCAGTCTATCGGCGCGAGCCGGTGATTGTCGCTGACATCATGCAGGATCCGCTTTGGCAGGACTATCGCGAACTCGCGCGGCCACACGGTTTGCGTTCATGCTGGTCGACGCCGATCCTGTCGCATCAGGGCGCCGTGCTCGGCGTTTTTGCGATGTATTCTATGACGGTGCGCGAACCGACCGAGGCCGAGACTCGCCTCATCGATTTCACCACGCGCATCGCCGGAATCGCCATCGAACGCAAACAGGCCGAAGACCGGATCCACTTCATGGCCAATCATGACGTGCTGACCGGGCTTCCCAATCGCGCCTTGTTGGAGGACCGGCTTTCACAGGCGGTCTTGTACGCCCAGCGATACGATCGCTGGGTGACAGTGGTGTTCATCGATCTGGACAATTTCAAATTCGTCAACGACACGCTCGGCCACAATGCCGGCGACGAGCTCCTGAAGATCGTCGCAAGTCGCATGGTCGACTGCGTCCGGGCGACCGATACCGTCGTGCGACTTGGCGGCGACGAATTCGTCGTCGTGCTTTTCGACCAGCCGGCGAACGTCGATCTCGTTTCCGAGACCTTGCAAAAGCTCAG
This sequence comes from Mesorhizobium sp. M0159, assembly GCF_040322295.1. Classification (NCBI taxonomy): domain Bacteria; kingdom Pseudomonadati; phylum Pseudomonadota; class Alphaproteobacteria; order Hyphomicrobiales; family Phyllobacteriaceae; genus Mesorhizobium; species Mesorhizobium sp. M0159. The sequence goes on along the minus strand of NZ_JAMYTF010000019.1, from coordinate 101,737 downwards.
GGCTGCACTCGCCGAGCCGGTTCAGCTCGGAGCGCATCTTGTGCGGGCGACGGCCAGTATCGGCATTGCCAACTATCCCAAGGATGGAACGGATCCCGATACGCTGCTGGCAAATGCCGATGCGGCCATGTATCGCGCCAAGGAGTTCGGCCGCGATAATTTCCAGTTTTACGCTCCGGAGTTCAACACCAGGGCGCATGAAAAATTCGTGCTTCAGGAAGAGTTGCGAAACGCCTTGGCGCGTTCGGAATTCACGCTGCTCTACCAACCGCAGGTGGACCTTCGGTCAGGTCGGGTTTTTGCGGTCGAGGCGCTGATACGCTGGAACCACCCAACGCTTGGCACGGTAATGCCGACGATGTTCATCCCGACCGCCGAGGAGACAGGTCTGATCGTACCGATCGGCGACTGGGTTCTGCATGAGGCGTGCCGGCAGAACAAAGCCTGGCAAGACGCAGGACTGCCGCCCTTGACCGTTTGCGTGAATGTGTCGGCGCGGCAATTCAGGGAGCGCAACCTGATCGATCGCATCGTCAGCGCGCTGAAGGACAGCGGCCTGGAGGCCAGGTATCTCGAGCTGGAGGTGACCGAGAGCCTTATCATGCAGGATATCGAGCTGGCGGTCGCCACCATGAACGCCCTGCAAAGCCTGGGTGTCCAGATCTCGATCGATGATTTCGGCACCGGCTATTCCAGCCTCAGCGCACTCAAGACCTTTCCCGTGGCGCGGCTGAAGATCGACAAGTCCTTCATCAAGGATCTCGCCGCCGACGAGAACGATCAGGCTGTGGCCAGCGCGGTGATTTCATTGGGGCAAAATCTCAACCTGAGGGTCATCGCCGAGGGCGTTGAGACAGATGATCAGGTGGCTTTCCTGCGCAGGAACAATTGCGACGAAATGCAGGGCTATCATTTCAGCAGGCCGCTTTGTGCGCAGGACATCGAGGAATTGCTCGGCGGCGGCCGCAAAAACTGACGGATCGGTCGCCAGCAGGCTTCCGCCGACCAAATGGCGGAAATTATCTGCCGAGCACAAGGCACCAATAGCGAAGCGTGCTGTCGCGGCCGTCGCGCACATAGGCGAGGCCGAAGCGGGTGAAGCGCGGGTCGAGCATGTTGCGGCGGTGGCCTGGCGAATGCACCCAGATATCAAACAGCTTCTGCTGGTCGAAGCGGCCTTCGGCGATGTTTTCGGCGGCAGCGCCGGCAATGCCATTGTCTTTGACGCGCGAGGCAAAGTCCTTGCCCCAGCCGGTGGTGTGGTTCATTCGGCCGCCGCGCGCCATATAGCCGGCCTGCTGCAGCGCCGCCTGCTCGAGCGGCGCATCGGGGACAAGCGGCCCGAGACCCGCCGAAGCACGGATGCCGGCCAGCGTGCCGGCGGCGGAAGCAGAGACACCGGCGCTTTCGCCGGTAGGCAGCACGGCGGTTGCGCATCCGGTGAGCCCGGCAAGGGCGCCAAGGCCGGCAGCTCTGAGCAGCACGCGCCTGCTTAGGCTTGGTTGGGCCTCATAATTTTCGATTTTCGTAACGGTCATGCCGGCCTGACATAACCGCGATCATGGCTTTTGCCGGGCAGGGCGGTGAAAATGCGTGATGAATGGTTTCGACGCGATGGCACTGTGTCAGATTGATTTCACCGCTCAATCGAAACAGGCTTGCTCGGATGGCAGCATTCGCCCAGGCGGCTGTTCGGGCTCGACACTCCCAGGGACTCGATACCCAGTCAGGCATTCACGGACAGAGAGCTTCTTTTGCCCTACCTTTGCGGCTTCACGAGCGCTGGCGAGGTATCCTCGGTTGCAAATTTTCGCTGGGGGATATCGCTTGCAATGACGACCGGAGCGATTCGTACGCCTGAGCACCAAGCAGCCTTCGGTATTGGTCTTCGAGACGCTGATTGAAATCGTGGACGGTCCGGATCACCGCAAGCGCCTCGTCAGTTGCAACGATTAATTTGGCCCGTCGGTCGTTCGGATCATGTGAACGCCGAACATAACCGAGGCGCTCCAGTTCATCGATCAACTCACCCATCGATGCTTTGCCAATGCCCGCACGCTCTGCGAGGACGCTGGGTCGGGTTCCTTCCGCGTCGATGTTGGCGAATACAGCGCCGTGTTTGGGCTTGATTGCCGAATGGCCGCTCTCCCGGAGCACCTGGACCAAAGCGCTCGCCGACGATTGATAAGCATAGAGAAGCAGAGACTGCGTGTATGGCTGATTATCCATCTTTCCAAACTTATATGGTGCCCATATAGTATGGCAACCGAACTATATGACAGGAGATCAGCATGGCTACCGGCAACATCCGAACTGAAGGGGTGGAAAGTGTCGCGCACAGGCTGATCGAAGCTTGGAATCGTCACGATGCTCGCGCCTTTGCCGCCGTATTCGCGGCAGATGCCGAGTTTACAAACGTCTTCGGTATGCAGGCGACTGGACGTGACAAGATCGAGCAGTTCCATGCCCCAATTTTTGAGAAGATGTTCAAGCACAGCCATCTATCCGCCGAAAGCGTGCGGAACAGGCTTGTTCGCCCTGACGTTGCCACGCTCGACCTGCGGTGGTCCATGACTGGCGCGCTCGATCCGATGGGAAACGAATGGCCGCGTCGGCGCGGATTAATCAGCGTAGTGGCGACGCGGGATCATGATGAATGGTTGATTACAACGATGCACAATATGGAACTTGGGGACGATCAAATGGCAAAGTCTCAGGAGAAACTTCAAGAGGATAAGTAGGCTCTTCATTCACGTCAGAATCGAAAGCGACAGCCATCCAGCATAGTCAAGCCGATCTGATCGGGCAATGAGATCGAACGGCGGGTCAGGTGATCGGGATTGGCGAGCTATGCTACAGGAGTTGGTGCTGGATGGCCCGTGCCTTGTCCGGTTTGGCCGACCACAATGGCGCGCCTCATAGCCGGTCGCCTTGGTCTTGCGGGATCTAATGTATGAACGGCTTGGAGCGCTGGGCTCTCGCCGGCAGTTCTTGGCGGCGCGGTGATCGCCGGTCGGCTATTCCGCCGCCACGAGTTTGGTTTCCGGCGTCGATGTAGCCCGGCTGGCCCGATCGTCCTCGGTATCTTCCCACCAATCGCCCAGGGCGTCGATGAGCGGCACAAGCTTGAGACCGGGCTCCGTCAGGTCGTAATCCACGTGTAGCGGATAGCCGGCATGCGCTGTTCGCCGCACAATCCCGGCTTCCTCCAGCTTGCGTAGTTCGAGCGCCAGGATGCGGTGCGACACTGTCGGATTGTCACGCCTCAGGTCGCTGAAGCGCTTGGTACCGTCCTTGAGATAATAGAGCAGCAAGGTGGGCCAGCGACCGCTGAGCACACGCATGGTCTCCTCGATCGGGCAGCGTGAGACGACATCTTTCATGGCGGGACCTGGTTACAGAATAGTGCGTAATTTACATGGGGCGACCAGCGTTTAGGGTCAAGTTTCGCTGCGCAGCGTGACCCCTAAATCATGGAAGAGACAAAGAAATGGAACCTATTCTCCTTTACGGCTTCCCGCTGGGAAGTTCGATGGGGCTTGTCGCTGCTTTTGAACGCCTCGAACAACGCTACCGCCTGTGTCGTGTCGACATGCTCGCTGAGATGAAGAACGACGCCTATGCCAGTATCAACGGCCGCCAGGAAACGCCGGTGTTGATCACCGACGAAGGCAGGGTGCTCACCGAGACCATGGCGATTGCCGCCTGGCTCGAAGCTCGCGATACGCAACGTCGTATCAGCTTTGAGTCTCGCTCGCCGGAAGCCGACCGGATGCACCAGCTGATGGCTTTCGTGAACACCGGTTTCACCGCCGCTTTCACCCCGCTCTGGGCTGCTTATGAAATGGAGCCGGCCGAACCGGTGCTGCTGGCGACCTTGCGTGACTTTGGCCGCAAGGTCGTTACCAACCGCCATGACCAGCTCGAGGCGATGATCCTCGACACGGATTTCCTGGTCGGCGACCGGCTGACGCTTGCCGCTACCACGCTGATCGGCGTGGCGCGCTGGGCGGAGTTCCACCAGGCGGTCGACGGCGCCGCTTATCCCAGGGTGGCGGCGCTACGTCGCCGCATCGAAGCCGATCCGGCCGTGCGATACGCGCTCGCTGTCGAGGCTGGCGAAAAGCCCGCCGGGTCAGGCGCTTGCCTCGGTCACGTGCCGCTGGCCGAGGTGATCGATCGCTTCGCGGCCTAATCCGTTCGTTCAGCCGCCCGGCGCCCCGGCGCCGGGCGGTGGCGACAAGCACGCCGAGATCCGCTATCTTACGGGCGTTCTTGAAGTGGCAGCTGCGGGCGGCCATCCTGGCGGTGACCGCCCCGACACACGGGAGAAAGGTTATGGCCGGCTTTCATGTCATGGCGGACGCACGTGGAATGCATGTACAGCCCACGGTGCGCCGCATCAGCACCGAGGATCTGATAGATGCGCTCCGTCTCGGCGTAGAGGATTTCTGGGCCAAGCCGTCGCATTATGTGTTCCTGTGCCTGATCTATCCGGTGGTCGGCCTGATCCTGACGCAGTGGACCTCGGGCTCGAACGCCATCCAACTCATCTATCCGCTGATGTCCGGCTTCGCATTGGTCGGTCCGTTCGCCGCTATCGGCCTTTACGAAATCAGCCGCCGGCGCGAGTTCGGCATGGATACATCCTGGTGGCATGCGCTCGACGTGCGCCACTCCCCGGCGCTGCCCGCGATTGCAGTCATCGGTATCACGCTGGTGGTACTGTTCCTGCTCTGGCTGTTCACCGCGCAATCGATCTACACCAGCCTGTACGGCAATCAGCCTCCGGCCTCTATCGTCGGCTTTATTCGCGAAGTGCTGACGACCAGCAAGGGCTGGACGCTGATCCTGCTCGGCAACCTGGCCGGGTTCGCCTTCGCCGCGATCGTGCTGGCGACGACTGTCGTCGCCTTTCCGCTGCTGCTCGACCGCGACGTCGGCGCGGTCTCGGCAGTCGAGACGTCGGCGCGCGCAGTTATGACAAACCCGCTGCAGATGGCGCTGTGGGGCCTGATGGTCGCCGTGCTCCTGGTCATCGGCTCGATCCCGCTATTTGCCGGGCTTGCCGTCGTCATGCCCATCCTTGGCCACGCGACCTGGCATCTCTACCGCAGGGTGGTCGAACCGGAGCGGGCAGAGCAGGTCAGGCGGCCGATGTAGGACCGATCAGCGTTGCGCGTCGGTTGCCATCTTGACGGCCAGCGCGGTCAGCACCGTGCCCATCATCCAGCGCTGGATCACCAGCCATAGCGGCCGCCCGGCGAGGAAGATGGCGATCGAGCCGGCCGTCACCGCGATGATGGCGTTGACGGTCAGGCTGATCGCGACCTGCGTGGCACCGAGCACCAGAAGCTGCGACAGCACGTGGCCCTTGCCGGGGCTGATGAATTGCGGCAGCAGCGACAGATAGAGCACTGCCACCTTCGGGTTGAGCAGGTTGGTCATCAGGCCCATGGCGAACAGCTTGCGCGGCCTGTCTTTCGGCAGTTCGCGGATCTGGAAGGGCGAGCGCCCGCCGGGCTTCACCGCTTGCCAGGCGAGCCACAGCAAATAAAGCGCGCCGGCAAGGCGCAGCACATCATAGGCAAAGGGCACGGCGAGCAGCAGCGCGGTGATGCCGAACGCCGCCGACAGCACATAGAACAAAAAACCGAGCGCCACACCGCCCAGCGAGATCAGCCCGGCCTTCGGCCCTTGCGACAGCGAGCGCGAGATCAGATAGATCATGTTCGGGCCGGGCGTCAGCACCATGCCGAGGCAGACCAGCGCGAAGGCAAGGTGGTTGGCGGGTTCAGGCAAGAGCGCATCTCCGGGTGGGGACACTCACCACATGCTTCCATCACCCGCAAGGGCATGACGGCAGGAGCCTTTGCGCCAGCGCGCCGGGCCCCCTGCCTTAGTTGCCAATCCCATCGCCTTCAGCCGACGATGCGCAGGTTCGACAATTCGTTGGCGATTTCCTTGAAATTGTCGGACAGCGTCGCGCCGGTTGCATTCCAGAACAGCTTGGCAGGCTTGCTCGGGTCGGCCGAATCCTTGCGGAAGCGCGAATCCGACGAACACGCCTTCAGCGCATCGATTGCCTTCTTGTCGCTGGCATCTGTGGGCGACAGGTCGAGCGCCACCGTCATCACCAGAACGTTCGAATTCTTTGCATTGGCGCAGAGCGTTTTCATCTGCTCGTCGAGTGCTGCCGTGTAGTTGGCACCGGTATAGGTGGTCTTGCCGATATCGGTGCTGGTATTCATGAACAGGCGGGTTACGCTTCCAGATCCCGGATAGGTCAGCCCAGTGTAGCCGTAGGCGGCGTAGGTCGACCTGTTGTTGGCGTAGCTGCCGTCGCTGACGGCACTATAAGTATTGGCTCCGTCGGTCAGCACCACGACCACCTTGTCGTTGCCCCTCTCGCTGTTCGGCCGACCATCGGTGAACGGTGGGTTGCTCGATACAGTTCGCCAGCCCCAGGCAAGGCCCTCCGGCACGTTGGTGTTGCCGGCCGGCGCCATGGCGTCGATGGCGTCCTTGATCTCCTGCTTCTCTGCGTCCTGGCTGACGTCCTTCAACGGCGTGATCGGGTTGGTGGTGCAGGAGGAATTCGGCCCATCGCCCGCGGCTGCGGATTGCGAACCGTATGGTTTTACCAGGAAATATTTGCGCATGTCAGACTGGCGCTGGGAAGCGGTAGGACCGGCGACATAGGGCCAATCGGCCCACCAGTTGTTGCCGTAATTGTAGGACGTGCTGATGACGTCGTTGATGCCGTCACGGTTGAAATCGAGCCACAGAGTGCCAGCCTCATCCGGGGCGAACATCGGCACGAAGAGCGTGGCCGGCGCGGCTGTATCGGGCGTGGTGTCGTCGACATTGTAGGGATATGGCCGTGCTTCGACGCAACCTTGCCAGCTCGCATAGCGGCTTGTGGTGTAGATATATTCCGGTGCGCTCCAGTGGCCGTACTGGCAGGTGCCGTTCTTCTTGTATGTGTCGCAGACATATTGCTTCGAATTGGGTACCTCTTCGCGGCCCGATTCGACCGTCATGTCGGCGTAGAGGCTGAAACGCGTCAGCGGCTGGTCCTTGGTCTCGCCCCAGCCGGTGCCGCGCTTGTACCAGACGCCGTTGAGCTTCTCGGCATATTTGTCCGGATTGTTGGCGGCACTCATCGTCGTCCAGTCGAAATCCTCGTGCTGGATCGGGGAGATGCCGTCCTGATCCATCCAGCTGTCCTGGTCGTGGGTAGGGCCGACATTGACCGAGGCCGCAAACGGCACGAGAGAAAACTGCACCGGTTTGGTGATCTGCTTCATCTGCTGCGCCTGAAGCGCCAGCGTATCGACAAGCTGCTTGGCGGCCGACTTCAGCAGGTCTATTCGCTTCTCGCCGGTGCCGGAGCCGAGATCGCTCATCGAGCCGGAATTATCCAGCACAAGCGCGACTTCGAGGGTGTTCTTGAGGCGGAGTTCCGAACATTCGGTGAAGGTCGTGTCGCTTGCCGTGCCGCCGATCAGCAGGCTGGCGGCCGGTAGAAAATAGGGGTGGAAGGTGAGGCCGGCGCAGAGCTTCAAGGTGCCGCCGCCGGCATTGTTGTTGGGCAGCGTGACGGTCAGCGCTGTGTTCGCCGGGTCGATACGTGCGAGATTGGTTTCGAAAAATGTCTTGGCGTAGGCCTTGACGTCGTCGTCGCTGGCGCCGGCAACGATCTGCTGGGCGGCGGCGAGGCCGGCCGCATCAAGTGCGTTCAGCGTTTCGTGCTTTTGGCGCAGCAACTCCCCGTAATCGACACTGAGCGCCAACCCGCCCATCAGCGGTACAATGGTGATTGCGGTCATTAAGGAGTAGTTGCCACGTCTGTCGCGTCGGAAATTTCCGATCATTGCCTTCAGCATTCCCGCCCGCCCTGTTTTTTTCCGGACGATGCCACGCATTTTTAAATTTCCGATTGCTAAAATACGTTCAAGGTCGGCACGGTTTTTCAATGCCCGTTAACCACACGTCCGCAATCGGCAATGCTGCTCCGCGGCAAAGCCCCATAAGGCTCTGAAAAAGAAGGCTTTCGCCATCACGTCCTCGCCGGCGTCCCCGGGCGGCAATCTTGCGGGCACAACGAAAGCTGGTGACAGAGCGAAGCGCTTCGGTTAATCCGGGCCGGCCGCTACGGACCGTCGGTCGCGGCGCTTGCAAGCATCATGGTACAGGGACAACGGCATGGCGGATTCGCCCGACATCATCGGTTCGCTCGCAGACCTGTCGGGAGCCTATTCAGCCATCCTGTGCGACGTCTGGGGCGTGGTGCACAATGGCGAATGGCATTTCCCGGCGGCGGCTGCCGCGCTGATCGCTGCTCGCGCGGCGAAAATACCTGTCGTGCTGATCACCAATTCGCCGCGTCGCAGCGCCGACGTGGTGGCACAGATGAACGCCATCGGCGTTCCGCCCGCCGCCTACGACCGTGTCGTGACGTCCGGCGACGTTACCCGCGACCTGATCGCCGAAGGGCCGCGAAAGATCTTCCACATAGGCGCCGATCGGGATTTCACGCTCTATGAGGGCCTCGACGTCGAACTCGTCGAGGAGTTCGAAGCATCCGGCGTGGTCTGCACCGGCCTGTTCGACGACGAGGTGGAGAAGCCGGAAGATTATGCCGATCTTCTGCAGAGGCTGCGTGCCAGGAACCTGCCCTTCATTTGCGCCAATCCCGACATCGTCGTCGAGCGCGGCGAACGCATGATCTGGTGCGCAGGCGCTTTGGCCCGCGAATACGCACAGCTTGGCGGACGCACGCTGATCGCCGGCAAACCCTACGCGCCGGTCTATGACGTCGCCATGAAGGAGATCGCCGTCATTCTCGGCCGCCGGGTCGAGCGTTCGCAAGTTCTGGCCATCGGCGACGGCATGATGACCGACATCAAGGGCGCGGCCGACAATGGCTTCGACGTGCTCTACGTATCGGGCGGCATCCATGCCCGCGATTACGGTGAGACGCTGCAGCCGGATCCGGCCAGGCTCGCGGCCTTCCTGGAAAAATATGGCTACAGGCCGGTCGCGGTGATTCCCAGGCTGCAATAGGTTCAAGCCATGACGGCCATGTTCGAACGCATTTCCGCAACCGCACCGCTGCCGGCCCATCTGCGCGGCGGCGTGGTGGCTATCGGCAATTTCGACGGCGTCCACCGCGGCCACCAGGCGGTGCTCGAACGCGCGCGCGCCGAAGCGGAGCGTCGCGGCGTACCCGCCCTGGTGCTGACCTTCGTACCGCATCCGCGAAAGGTGTTTAGGCCGGACATGCCGTTGTTCGTGCTGACGCCGCCGCCGATGAAGGCGCGGCTGTTGTCGCATCTGGGCTTTGCGGCGCTGGTCGAACAGCCGTTCACACGCGAGTTCGCCTCCTTGTCGGCGGAGGCCTTCGTCACCGGCGTGCTCGAGCGCAACCTCGGCATAAGCCACGCCGTTACCGGCTTCGATTTCCATTTCGGCAAGGACCGCCAGGGCGGTCCGGCCTATCTGATGGCTGCCGGCGAGCGCCACGGCTTCGGCGTCACGCTGGTGGATGCGTTTCGCGACGAAAGCGCCGAGGTGGTGTCGTCGAGCCGCATACGCACGCTGCTGTGCGAGGGCAATGTGGCCGAGGCCGCCGGCTTGCTCGGCTACCGTTTCACCGTCCAGGCGGAGGTGATCGGCGGCCAGCAGCTCGGCCGGACACTCGGCTTTCCGACCGCAAACATGAGGCTTTCGCCGGAAGCCACCCTCAAGGAAGGGATTTATGCCGTCCGCTTCCGCCGCGCCGACGGTTCGCTACATGATGGCGTCGCCAGCTTCGGCCGCCGGCCGACGGTCGACGACAGTGGCGCGCCGCTGCTGGAGACCTTCGTCTTTGACTTTTCCGGCGACCTCTATGGAGAGATTTGTGCCGTGTCCTTCTTCGGCTACCTGCGCTCGGAGGTGAAGTTCGATGGGCTTGACGCGCTGGTCGCCCAGATGAAGCGTGACGAGGCCGAGGCGAAGGCACTGCTCGCCGGCGTCAGGCCGCTTTCCGGGCTGGACGCGGCCATAGCTTTTTAGAGCATGGTCCCGAACTGAAGGTCAGCGAAGCAAAAACTGGGAACCGGTTTTCCGATTAAGATCATGCTCAACCAGAATTTATCTCTTCAGTGCCAAGCCAAGGGCGATGAAGGTCCAGCCCTGGAAGATCAGGTCGACGGCCAGGAACAGGCCGAGCACCCACACGCTGTTGACCGGCCAGCCCATGGCGATGACCAGTCCCGCCAGTGCGCTGATGATGCCGGCCGCGACCACCCAGCCCCAGCCCGGCTGCGGCCGGTGGCTGTAGCCTACCCAGGCCCTGAGCACGCCTGAAGCAAGCAGCGCGACCGCCAGGAGGAAGGTCAGCACCGTCGAGGCGAGGACCGGATTGTCGAAGGCGAAGAAGCCGGCGACGGCGTAGAGGAGGCCGCTGAGCAGCCAATAGAAGAAGCGGCCCCATGTCTTCACGCCGAAGGCATGGATAATCTCAACAATGCCGGCCATCAGCATCAGCCAGCCCACGACAAAGACGGAGGCGACGGTTGCGATGAACAGATTGCCGAAGGCGATGCCGCCGAAGACAAGCAGCAGCACCCCGAGCGCCACGAACCACCCCCATTTCGCCCGCGTCTGGCCAATGGCGTCTTTCATGGCATCGCTGTGCACGGTCATTGCCCTTCTCCCTCAAGGTTGCCTAGCTTCTTTGTTCCGGAAGGTAGCGCCGATCGCCTTGCCCGTCCAGCGAGCAGGCTGTGAGCGCCACACTCCCGAGCGATCCGCTAGACCTCCGTTTTTGACCCGAAGCGGCCAAATACCAGATGGAATAATTCGATCATGTGGGGGGTGAGCCAGTGCTAAAAGATAACAAGCGGGTTTACGGGCGACCCGTCGTCCCGTGTATTCGCCGCGGCGCAAGTGTAACGAAAATTCCCAGTGCTGGCATTGGCCCTTTATACGATGACGTGTGCTGCTGCTATATGCCGTTTTCTACGCTTGATGAGGCTAGGGAAGCAAAATGAGCGATGCGGACGAACACCTCGATCTGACGGAGATCAACGCCGTCCGCAGGTTGTTGACCTCAAAGCCTCGAACGGTCCGCTGGGACGAACGCCGGGCACGGCTCGACGAAGTCGGTTCGGTGTGGCCAGTCGCGGAGGACATCCGATGCGAGCATGTGGTTTTCGATGGCCTCGCGGGCGAGTGGTCCCTGGCGCCTGGGAGTGACAGGGATAAGGTTCTGCTCTTTTTCCACGGTGGTGGCTACTGCTCCGGCTCCCTTAAAAGTCATCGTCGAATGGTTACCGAGGCAGGTCGGGCAATGGGAATACGCACCCTCGCGATCGACTATCGCCGCGCACCGGAACATCCTTTCCCTGCGCAACATGAAGACGCACTCACCGCATGGCGCTTTCTGAGGCGGCAAGGCATCGCGCCGGACCGCATCGTGATTGGCGGAGACAGTGCGGGCGGCAACCTTACCCTGTGCCTGGTCAGTATATTGCGTGCGGCAGGCGAGCCGTTGCCGCGATGTCTTTGGCTGGTTTCGCCCTGGACGGACCTTTCGATGTCCGGCGCGACACTATCAACCAACGACGCAATCGACCCTATCATCCACCGGGCGTATTTGGAGGAACTGGCAACGGCCTATGTTCCCAATGGCGTTGGTCGGCGCGATCCGCTGATCTCGCCTTTGTTCGCCGATCTGAGCGGATTTCCCCCAATGCTGATACAAGCCGGTTCGGCCGAGACGCTGATGTCTGACGCAACTCGGCTCGCCGAAGCCGCCGGCGCGGCGGACGTCAAAGTACGTCTCGAAATTTGGCCGCATATGATTCACGCTTGGCCGGTTTGGAATGCGGGGTTGAGCGCCGGTCGCCGCGCTCTTCACGGCGCAGGCATGTTTGTCCGCGAATGTTTGTAACCCCTGCCGAGGCAACTGCTATCGTATTCCAAACACTTGATCTGGAATCTTGGTGCGCCAAACAGTCGACTGCAATGCGGAACAGGCCGGCCAACGCCGCCGATGTCATGGATATTAAGTCAAATTTTACCGAACTGGCGCCATGGCTTCAGTCAAGGCTGGTTGTATCGGCCAATGTGTTCGACGTATGGAGTAACGATGCGGTCTGTCCCGACGATCCCGGCGGTCCTGGCCGCATTCATGCTCGCCACCTGCGGCGTTGCCAAGGCCGGCGAGGGCACCTTCGGCTGGCTGTCCGGAGACTGGTAGCTGACGGTCGGCGCCACCGGCATGATTGCCCCGAATTTCGAGGGCGGCAAGAAGTACCTGCTCAGCGCCTCGCCGATCATCTCGCTCGGCAAGGCTGGTCCCGCGGCGCGCTTCACCTCGCGCAACGACAATATCTCATTGGCATTGATCGACGATGGCGGCGTCCGCGCCGGCCTGACGGGCAAGTTCCTGTTTTCCCGCGACGGTGGTGACGCCGACGAATTGAAAGGCCTCGACCCGGTGCGCTGGGGCGGCGAGGCCGGCGGCTTCTTCGAATTCTATCCTTTGGATTGGCTGCGTGCCCGCGCCGAATTGCGGCACGGCATTCGTGCCCATAACGGCTTTGTCGCCGACATCGCCGCCGACGCCTTTTACGATGTGACGCCCGACGTCAGGATTTCGGCCGGACCGCGCGTTTCGTTCGCCTCATCGGACTATTTCGACGCCAATTACGGCGTTGATGCCGAGGAGTCCCTGGCCTCGGGGCTCAGCGAATATCATCCCGGTGGCGGGGTGAAGTCGGCGGGCCTGGGCGGCGCGGTGACCTGGAAGGTGACCGAGCCGATGACGGCCAGTCTGTTCGGCGAATATTCCCGCCTGATGGGCCCGGCCGCCGATTCCAGCCTGGTCAAGGAGCGCGGCTCCAGGGATCAGTTCATGATCGGCATGTCGACGACCTATCGCTTCGATTTCTCGATGTGATGTCGCAGGTTATATACTGCGCGCAGCCGCATGGCTCAGGCGACTATGCCGTAGGCGATGCGGTTGAGTTCCTCTTCCACAAGCATCGCACTTGTTTCGGATTGTAGGAGATTGATGGGCGCCTCGTTGAGCACCCGACTTCGCTTGCGCAGCCAGCGCTGCGCCCTTTCATGGTTGCCGAAAACACGATCCGCCATCGTTGAAATACGAAGTCGCAGGGCGCGTTCGGACTCGGTAATCGTCAGAGTCACATTTCGTTCCTTCCGGCGCGCTAACTGTGAAATGTAAACCGCAGTTGGTACATGCTCCTAGGAGGAAGCATCAGAGTTCGGGCTTTTCAATAGGGCCGGCCTCGTTTAAAAGCCCGGTCATGACGCACTTTATCAGCGCATTCGCGACTGCGATACGAATTACAGGCCCGGTGTTCCGGGCGGCCTGACCGCCGCCGGAGCCGCCGGGAATCTTGCGCGCGCCTCTCGCGCTTTTTCCAGATCATGATAGTTCAACGCCCGGGCTCTTTTGCCGCCGGGCAACGCATATGGCAGACGAATGACTGATACCGAGACCGCCGAGACGATCGACTATTCCAAAACGCTCTACCTGCCGCAGACGGATTTCCCGATGCGCGCCGGTTTGCCGGAAAAGGAACCGCTGCTGGTCAAACGCTGGCAGGACATGGACCTTTACCGCAAGTTGCGCGAAGACGCAGCCGGCCGCGAAAAATACGTGCTGCACGACGGGCCGCCGTATGCGAATGGCAACATCCATATCGGCCATGCGCTGAACAAGATCCTCAAGGACGTCATCACCCGCTCGTTCCAGATGCGCGGCTATGACTCGAACTATGTACCCGGTTGGGATTGCCACGGCCTGCCGATCGAATGGAAAATCGAGGAGCAGTACCGCGCTAAGGGCAAGAACAAGGACGAGGTGCCGGTCAACGAGTTCCGGCAGGAATGCCGCGAGTTTGCGGCGCACTGGATCAAGGTGCAGGGTTCCGAATTCCAGCGGCTCGGCGTCGTCGGCGACTTCGACAATCCCTATACGACAATGGCTTTCCATGCCGAGGCGCGCATCGCCGGCGAGCTGCTGAAATTCGCCATGTCCGGCCAGCTCTATCGCGGCTCCAAACCGGTTATGTGGAGTGTGGTCGAGCGCACCGCGCTGGCCGAGGCGGAGGTCGAATACCAGGACTATGAGTCGGACACGATCTGGGCGAAGTTTCCGGTCGTCAGCCTCGCTCGCCAGGTCATCAACATCGAGGATGGGCAGCCAGCCCTGGACCCCAAGCTGACGCAGACGTCGCTCGATCTGCTTGATGCCAACGTCGTCATCTGGACGACGACGCCGTGGACAATCCCCGGCAACCGCGCCGTCAATTACTCGCCGCGCATCAACTATGGTCTCTACGAGGTTACGGCGGCCGAGAACGCCTTTGGTCCTCAGCCCGGCGAAAAGCTGATCTTTGCCGAGAAGCTTGCGGACGACGCTGCCGCGAAGGCCAAGGTCACTCTGAATCGGCTTCGCAGCGTTGGCGCCGAAGAGCTTGAAAACCTTACGCTTGCCCATCCCCTCAAGGCTCTGGGTGGCGGCTACGATTTCCCCGTGCCGATGCTCGCCGGCGATCACGTCACCGACGATGCCGGCACCGGTTTCGTCCACACCGCGCCGGGGCATGGCCGCGAAGACTTCGACGCCTGGATGGATGCTGCCTCTGATCTTCGCCAGCGTGGCATCGACACCGCGATCCCCTTCACCGTCGACGATGCCGGCTTCTTCACCAAGGACGCGCCGGGCTTCGGCCCGGACCGCGAGGGTGGAGCGGCGCGCGTCATCGACGACAATGGCAAGAAGGGCAACGCCAACCAGGCTGTCATCGACGAGCTGATCAAGCGCAACGCGCTGTTCGCGCGCGGCCGCCTGAAGCACTCCTATCCGCATTCCTGGCGCTCGAAGAAGCCGATCATCTTCCGCAACACGCCGCAATGGTTCGTCTATATGGACAAGGAGCTTGGCGACGGCACGACGCTGCGCAGCCGCGCCCTGAAAGCCATCGACGATACCCGCTTCGTGCCCGCCGCCGGCCAGAACCGCATCCGCGCCATGATCGAGGAGCGCCCCGACTGGGTGCTGTCGCGCCAGCGCGCCTGGGGCGTGCCGATCGCCGTCTTTGCCGATGCCGACGGCAATGTGCTGCGCGACGAGGCAGTCAACCAGCGCATCATGGACGCCTTCGAGAAAGAAGGCGCCGACGCCTGGTTCGCCGCCGGCGCCAAGGAGCGGTTCCTCGGCAATCACGATGCCTCGAAATGGCAGCAGGTCATGGACATCCTCGATGTCTGGTTCGATTCAGGCTCGACGCATGCCTTCACGCTTGAGGACCGGCCCGACCTGAAATGGCCGGCCGACGTCTATCTCGAAGGCTCCGATCAGCATCGCGGCTGGTTCCACTCCTCGCTGCTCGAAAGCTGCGGCACCAGGGGCAGGGCGCCCTACGACACCGTCGTCACCCATGGCTTCACCATGGATGAGGAGGGGCGGAAAATGTCGAAGTCGCTCGGCAACACCGTCGTGCCGCAGGACGTCATCAGGCAGTCCGGCGCCGACATCTTGCGGCTGTGGGTGGTGACGACCGATTATTGGGAAGACCAGCGGCTCGGCAAGAACGTGCTGCAGACCAATATCGACGCCTACCGCAAGCTGCGCAACACCATCCGCTGGATGCTGGGCACGCTCGCCCACGACGATGGCGAGGAGGTGCCGCTGGATAAGATGCCTGAACTGGAGCGGCTGATGCTGCACCGGCTCGCTGAGCTCGATGAGGTCGTACGCTCGGGCTACGACGCGTTCGAATTCAAGCGCATCACCCGCGCGCTGCTCGACTTCATGGTGGTAGAGCTGTCGGCCTTCTATTTCGACATCCGCAAGGATGCGCTTTACTGCGAAGCGCCTTCCAGCGTGAAGCGCAAGGCTTCCGTGCAGGTGGTGCGCCATCTCTTCGACTGCCTGGTGAAATGGCTGGCGCCGATGCTGCCCTTCACCATGGAAGAGGCTTGGCTCGACCGTCATCCGGATGCGGTCTCTCTGCATCTCGACCAGTTCCCGGAGATCCCGGCGGACTGGAAGAACGAGGCGCTGGCGGAGAAGTGGCGCAAGGTGCGGCAGGTCCGCCGTGTCGTCACCGGGGCGTTGGAAATCGCCCGTGCGCAGAAGGTCATCGGCTCTTCGCTGGAAGCGGTGCCGGTCGTCACCCTCGACGATGCCGTGCTCGAAGCGGCGATCGCCGATGTCGACATGGCCGAGATGGCGATCACCAGCGATCTGGTTATCATGCACGGCAAAGCGCCGGCGGGCAGCTTTACCCTCGACGACGTCAAGGGCGTCGCCGTGGTCGTCGAGAAGGCGGAGGACCGTGGCCTGGTGAAGTGCGCGCGCTCCTGGCGCTACACCGCCGATGTCGGCTCAGATCCGGAATTCCCGGATGTTTCGGCCCGTGACGCCGCTGTTCTGCATGAGCTGAAGGCTTTGAGCCGTCTTTAAGGCGGTGCACAAATGCCACGGCGGGCGGCCGATCGGCCCCCGCGCGTTGCCCTTAACGAGTGGTTGAGGTAAACACGCGAAACTCCGGACGACAAATTGTCGCCGGAATTCCGTCGGAAGAGCATAGGCGATGGGGACCGGACCTTTCTTTGGCCGGCGGCAATCGAGAGGCTGTCTACAGTGGGACTTTTTGGCATGACCGAGAGAACTTACGCGCGCGTTGCGCTGCTGGCGCCGCTTGTCGTATCGGGCCTCGCTTTGTCCGGCTGCATGGGCTCGCCCACTTACGGGACCGACAAGACCGCGGGCGCGCAGCTTGCCGGCGACCTCACCGGGGCTTTTTCCTTCGCACCCAAGCGCAAGGATAGTATCGACTACAAGCCGCGTCCCACGCTGGTGAAGCCAGGTCCGGGGCAGAAGGAAGTCTTGCCGCCGCCGCAGGAAAGCATCGAGACGGCAAGCGCCGAATGGCCCGAATCGCCGGAGCAGCGCCGTGCCCGCCTGCGCGCCGATGCCACCCTGCATCAGGACGACCCGGCCTACCAGGCGCAGGTCATCGATGACGTGCAGACGGATCCGGCGTCGGTCAAGGCCGCGCTGAAGCAGTCGGGCTCGAGCCATCCGCCAGCCTGGACTCCGGCCGATTCGGACAAGAGCCGCGCCGCGGAAATCATGCGCCGCCGGGCTGAAGGCAAACAGGGCGACCCGACCACCCGCAGATATCTGAGCGAGCCGCCGGTGCAATACCGCGCTGCCGCCGCCACCGCGCCGCAGGGTGACCTCGGCGAGGACGAGTACAAGAAGGAACGCCGCCTCAAGAGGGAGGCGGCCGCCAAGAGTAAGAGCGGCGGCATGTTCGACTGGCTGCCCTGGTAGGCTGACGGCGCCAGAGACGTCCTTGCCCTGAATTGGCTGGCTGGATTGGCTGACTTGGATTTGGACCGTCTGCCGGACCAGAAAATCAGGGTCCGCGTCGCTCGCGAAAAAAGTCCTTCAGCAATGCTGCTGCAGCGTTCTCGGCCATGCCCGGATAGATGTCGGGCACATGGTGGCAGGTCGGTGAAGTGAAGAAGCGAACGCCGTTGACCACTGCGCCGCCCTTCTCGTCGGCAGCGCCGAAATAAAGCCGGCGCAGCCTGGCGAAGGAGATGGCGCCGGCACACATGGCGCACGGCTCCAGCGTCACATAGAGATCGTGGCCGCTGAGCCGCTCGCTGGAAAGCTTGCGGCAGGCCTCGCGGATCGCCAGCATCTCGGCATGGGCGGTCGGATCGGCGAACTCGCGGGTGCGGTTGCCGGCACTCGCAACGACCGTATCGCCGCCGACGACGACCGCGCCAACCGGCACTTCGCCACGCTGGGCGGCGGCTTCGGCTTCTTTCAGCGCCAGGGCCATGAAATCCTGCCGCTTCACGCGGTTTCCATTCCGATTATCTCCTCGCCACTAGAGCGCGATCCTGTTACTACCCGCGCAAACGAGCAAAGGCCACATGGACGACAAAAACAAGAAATTCCCGCGCAAGGCCGGCCCGAAGCCGGGGGGGCCGCGTGGTCGCGATGGCGCTCCCGGCAAGGGCGGCAAGCCGCCCTTCGGCGCCAAAAAACCTTACGCTCCGCGCGGCGACCGGCCGGCGGCGGCCGAAGGCGAACGGCCGAAGCGCGACTTCAAAGGCGGCGACAGGCCGTTCAGCAAAGGGCCGCGTCCGGAAGGCAAGCCTTATGAACAGCGCGAGGGTCCACGCAAGCCTTATGCGCCGCGCGGCGACCGGCCGGCAGCTGCCGAAGGCGAGCGGCCGAAGCGCGACTTCAAAGGCGGCGACAGGCCGTTCAGCAAAGGGCCGCGTCCGGAGGGCACGCCTTATGAAAAGCGCGAAGGTCCGCGCAAGCCTTACGCACCGCGCGGCGACCGGCCAGCAGCTGCCGAAAGCGAGCGCGGCGAGAGGCGCTTCGACCGTCCCAAGCGTGATTTTGGCGGCGATCGACCGCAAGGGGCACAAAGGGCACAGGTGGCATCGGAAGGCGGCTTCAAGCCGCGCCCGCGTCGCGTCGAGGCAACGGAAGAAGCCGGCGAACGCATTGCCAAGCGGCTGGCGCGTGCCGGCCTGGCCTCGCGCCGCGACGCCGAGGAACTGATTGCGGCCGGCCGCGTCAAGGTCAATGGCAAGGTGTTGTCCTCGCCGGCCTTCAACGTCATGCCCGGCGACATCATCCATCTCGACGGCATGGAGATCCCGCCGATCGAGCGCACCAGGCTGTTCCTGTTCCACAAGCCGGCCGGCGTGGTCACGACAAACCGCGATCCCGAAGGCCGCAAGACCGTCTTCGACGTGCTGCCGCCCGGGCTGCCGCGGCTGATGACCATCGGCCGGCTCGACATCAACACCGAAGGCCTGCTGCTGCTCACCAATGATGGCGGCCTGTCGCGCGTGCTCGAACTGCCGGCGACCGGCTGGTTGCGACGCTACCGCGTGCGCGTCCACGGCAAGGTCGAGGAAAGCGCGCTTGCCGGCCTGCGCGAAGGCATTGCCGTCGACGGCGTCTTTTACGGCGCCATCGAAGCGACGCTCGACCGCGAGCAGGGCTCGAACGCCTGGCTGACACTCGGCCTGCGCGAAGGCAAGAACCGCGAGGTCAGGAACATCCTGGGCGCGCTCGGTCTCGACGTGACGCGGCTGATCCGTATTTCCTACGGGCCGTTCCAGCTCGACGATTTACCGGAAGGCCATGTGCTGGAGATCAAGGGCCGCGTGCTGCGCGACCAGCTCGGCGAGCGCCTGGTCGAAGAGTCCGGCGCCAATTTCGATGCCGATATCGCCAAGCCGTTTTCCAACAAGCCGGTCAGGCGTGAGCGCGAGGAGGAGCCCGAGCGGCCGAAATTCACCCGCGACGGCGAACGCCGGCCGATCGGCGAGGGCGGCCTGATCAAGAACCGCAAGCGGCGCGAGGGCAGCCGCGACGAAGCGCTCGGCAAGCTGTCGACAAGCCCTGACAGGAGCTTTGGGCCAAAAAAGAGCTTTGGCGAGCGTGGCCCCAGACCTGAACGCAGCGACTTCGGGGACAAACCCCGTGGCGACAAGCCTCGTGGCGGCTTCGGTGGGAAAAAATCCGAACGCGAGCAGCGGCCGATCGAGCCGCCGGGCCAGCGCAAGGCCAATGTCTGGATGGCGCCGGGCGCACGGCCGATCGGCAAGGGCAGGGCGGAGGCAGACGCCGCCAAGGCGGCAGAAAACAAGGCGCGCAAGGCATCGTTCAAGCCGTCTTACGGCAAGCCCGGCGGCAAGCCGCAAGGCGGCGGTGCAAAGCCGTTCGGCAAACCGCGCGGCGAGCGACCGGATGGCGGTGGCGACCGGCCGCGCGGCGGCCCGAAAGGAAGCAATGCGGATCGTCGGCGGTGAGTTTCGCGGGCGTCCGCTGGCGACGCCCCGCACCTTTGCCATCCGCCCGACCACCGACCGCACGCGTGAGGCGGTCTTCAACGTGCTGGCGCATCGCTTTCCCGAAAGACTGGACGGCGCGCGCGTGCTCGACCTGTTCGCCGGCACCGGCGCGTTCGGCCTCGAAGCGCTGTCGCGCGGCGCCTCCTACGCTGTCTTCATCGAGGAATCCGCCGAAGGGCGCGGCCTGATCCGCACCAATGTCGAGGCCTTCGGCCTCACCGGCCGCACCAAGATTTTCCGCCGCGACGCGACGGGCTTGGGCGAGGCGGGCACCATCGCCGCATTCGGCATGGTCTTTGCCGATCCGCCCTATGGCAAAGGCCTTGGCGAACGCGCCTTGCGCTCGGCCAAAGCAGGCGGCTGGCTCGCCCCCGGCGCGCTCTGCGTCGTCGAGGAAGCGGCGGCGGCGCCGTTCGAGGCAGGGTCGGGCTTTTCGGTTGTCGACGAGCGCAACTATGGCGAGACGGTCATCCGGTTCATCGAGGCCGCCTGAGTTCGGCTTCCACGATGGCGCCTTCAAAATGACGAACAATTCGTTTTGCCTCGACCAGCAACCCCGCCTATCGTCCCACTACAAACCGGAGCCATCTATGACATTTCAGGCTGAATGGCTGCGCGGAACGCTCTTGGGACTGGCTCTGGTGATGGCCGCGCCGGCTCTGGCGGATAACAATCCTGACGATGGCGTCGTCACCGATTTCCTGCTCGACAATGGCATGGAGGTCGTCGTCATCCCCGATCACCGCGCCCCCATCGTCACCCATATGGTCTGGTACAAGATCGGCAGCGCCGACGAGCCGCCGGGCAAGTCCGGCATTGCCCATTTCTTCGAGCATCTGATGTTCAAGGCGACCAGCAACCATGCGGCGGGCGAGCTCGACCGTGCCGTCGCCGCCATCGGCGGTTCGGACAACGCCTTCACCTCCTACGACTACACCGCCTTTCACGAGACGGTGGTGCCTCAGGCGCTCGGTGAGATGATGGGCTTCGAGGCCGACCGCATGCGCAATCTCATCCTCAACGACGACGTCATCAAAACCGAGCGCGACGTCATCCTCGAGGAGCGCCGCTCGCGCATCGATAGCAATCCGCAGGCGGTGCTCGACGAGGAGATCGACGCCACGCTGTGGCAGAACCAGCCGTACCGCATTCCGGTCATCGGCTGGATGCAGGAGATGGAGAAGCTGAACCGCACCGACGCGATGGCCTTCTACAACAAATATTATACACCCAATAACGCCGTGCTGGTGGTGGCCGGCGATGTCGAGCCGAAAACGGTCAAGGCGCTGGCCGAAAAGACCTATGGCAAGATCGCGCGCGGCCCGGACTTGCCGCCGCGCATCCGCCCCGTCGAGCCCGAGCAGAACACCAGGCGCACGGTGACGCTGACCGACGGGCGCGTCAGCGTGCCGAGCTTTACCACGCAATGGGTGGTTCCGTCCTATCACACGGCAAAGCCCGGCGAAGCCGAAGCGCTCGACGTGCTGTCCGAAATCCTCGGCGGCGGCAACCGCAGCCGGCTCTACCAGGAGCTTGTCGTCAGGCAAGGCATCGCCGCCGAGGCCGGCGCCTTCTTCCAGGGCACCATGCTCGACGACACCAATTTCACCGTCTACGGCGCGCCGCGCGGCGATGCCAAGCTTGCCGACATCGAGGCCGCGGTCGACGCCGAGATCGCCCGCATCGCGAAAGACGGCGTCACCAGCGACGAGCTGGAAAAATCCAAGGACCGTTTCGTACGCTCGATGATCTTTGCCCGCGACAAGCAGGAGGACATGGCCAACATCTACGGCTCGACGCTCGCCACAGGCGGTAACGTCCAGAACGTCCAGCAATGGCCGGACCGCATCCGCAAGGTCACCGCCGACCAGGTCAAGGCGGTCGCTGCCCGCTATCTCAATCTCGACCACGCAACGACCGGCTATCTTCTGCCGCAAACCCAAGCTGGGAATTGATTTGATGATGAGCCAGCATGGTCCCGCTCTGCCTTCTCCCCTCGTGGGCTCCTCCCCTTCTCCCACAAGGGGAGAAGGGAAGCGCCCGCACGCCGGCCCTCTTCTAGCAACCCTGTTCCTCTCCCTTCTCTTTGTCATCCTGCCGGCGCTTTCCGCTCGCGCCGCCGTGAACATCCAGGAGGTGACCTCGTCGAAGGGCATCACCGCCTGGCTGGTGGAGGATTATTCGGTGCCGATCGTCGCTATCCGCTTCGTTTTCGATGGCGGCGCGACGCAGGATCCGCCCGGCAAGGAAGGGCTTGCCAATCTGATGAGCGGCCTGTTCGACGAAGGTGCCGGCAACCTCGACAGCGAGGCCTTCCAGATCAAGCTTGACGATGTCGGCGCCGAGATGAGCTTCGATGCGCAGCGCGACGGCATCTACGGCTCGATGCGCATGCTGGCCGAGCAGCGCGACGGCGCCTTCGACCTGTTGCGGGTGGCGGTCAACCAGCCGCGCTTCGACCAGGTGCCGATCGACCGCATCCGCGCGCAGATCCTGTCCGGCATCATCGCCAACGAGCGCGATCCCGATACGCTCGCCCAACGCAAATGGCTGGACGCGATCTACGGCACGCATCCCTATGCGCGGCCCGACCAGGGCACCAGGCAAAGCATCGCGACGATTACGCCGGCCGATCTCAGCGCCTTCCACAAGGCAAGTTTCGCCCGTGACGGCCTGCATGTCGCGGTGGTCGGCGCCATCGACGCCGAGACGCTGAAGCAGAAGCTCGACCTGGTGTTCGGCAGCCTGCCGGAAAAGCAGGCGCTTACGCCCGTTCCCGACATCGACCTGAAGCTCGGCCAGCAGCTCGAGGTCGTTTACGACCAGCCGCAGGCCTCGCTGCAACTCGCCTATCCCGGCGTGAAGCGGAATGCACCGGATTTCTTCGCCGCGGTGCTGATGAACGAGATCCTCGGCGGCGGCACCTTCACCTCGCGGCTGTTCGACGAGGTGCGCGAGAAGCGCGGCTTGGCCTACAGCGTCAGCTCCGACCTCGTCGACCACCAGCATTCCGAGGCGCTGTCCATCACCACCTCGACCCGCGCCGATAGGGCGGCCGAGACGCTGGCCGTGGTGCGCGACGTGGTCAAGCGCATGGCCGAGGAGGGGCCGACCGAAGCCGAGCTGGCGGCGACCAAGAAATACATGATCGGCGCCTATGCCATCAACAATCTGAATTCCTCCGGCGCGATCGCCTCAACGCTGCTCGAGATTCAGCTCGGCAAGCTCGGCATCGACTACATGCAGCGCCGCGCCGCCCTGATAAACGCGGTGACGTTGGACCAGGTGAAAGCGGTGGCGAAAAAGCTGCTCTCCGCCGAGCCGGCCGTCATGGTGGTCGGGCCGAAGCTCGGCGCGGCCAACAAGGGATGAGCCCTAGCTTCGGCATCGCCTTTGGCGGCGGCGGGGCGCGTGGGCTGGCGCATATCCATGTCATCGAGGCGCTGGACGAGCTGGGCATAAGGCCGGCAGCAATCGCCGGCTCGTCGATCGGCGCCATCATGGGCGCCGGCATGGCTTCGGGCATGACCGGCAAGGACATCCACGACTATACGCGCTCGATCCTCGGCCGCCGCGCCGAAGTGGCGACGCGCATGTGGCGGGCGCGGCCCGGCACTTTTGCCGAAGCGTTGCAGGGCGGCTTGCGGGTCAGCCAGTTCAATGTCGAGCGCATCCTCAAGGCGTTCCTGCCCGACGCCATTCCCGAAACCTTCGCCGAATTGAAGATACCGCTGAAGGTGACGGCAACGGACTTTTATGGCCACCAGCTCGCCGTGTTCGACGAAGGCGAGCTGCATTCGGCGCTGGCCGCTTCGGCGGCGATCCCGGCGGTGTTCCGTCCGGTGATGCGTGACGGCAGGCTGCTGATCGACGGCGGCATCTACAATCCCGTGCCGTTCGACCTGATCGAGCTCGACGCCGACATCATCATCGCCGTCGACGTGGTCGGCGCGCCAACCGAGGCCGGCCGCAAATTTCCGACCTCCGTCGACCTGATGTTCGGCGCCACGCAGCTGATGATGCAGTCGATCATCGCCAGCAAGCTGAACCAGAGCCGGCCCGACATATTGATCAGGCCGGCGGTGTCGAAATACCGGGTGCTCGATTTCATGAAGGTCGAGGCGCTGATGGCCGAGACGGTGGCGATCAAGGACGAGCTGAAGCGCGAGATCGAGAAGGCGGTCGAGGCCCGCGCCAAGGCCGAAGCCAGCAAGCGCACGAACCGTCTCGGCGGATAACCGTAATCAAGCGTCCGGCGTCAGCGCCCGCTGGACCATGAGCGTATCCTTCGTAAGTGGCGCGGATCAGCTCGCGATTGGCGCCCGTCTCAGCCCCACTTCATCTCGCCGGTGGCAACCTTGGAGCCGATGTCGAGCGCGACGCCCATGCCGAGGCCGGGGAAGCGGGCTTCCATGGCGCTCTTCAGTGCGGCCGCGTCCTTGGCCTTGGCCAGTTCTTCCTCGAAGGCGATGAGATAGGTCTTGGTGTGCTCGACGCCTGAAAGGTCCGTAGCGGCCTCAGGCGTCATGTGCCCGGGCACGACGATTGCCGGCTTGCGCGCCGCGATCTTTTCGAGATTGGCGAGCCAGGCGGCGCGCAGTTCTCTGGTCGGCGTGTCGGCGGTCCAGACATGCACGCCGGCAAAGATCATCACCCCGCCGAACACCGCATTCAGCGACGGCACGAAGAGATAGCGCCGGTTGGCGAGGCCTTCCGCGCCGACGATCTCGATGCTCTCGCCATCGACGCTGAGCGTCTGGCCGTCGAACGCTTCGGGGATGACGATGTCGGCCAGCGCCTGCGGGCCATTCTCCTTGAGCTGCGGCCCCCAGACGGCGAGCTTCTTTTCGACATTGCCGTTGATGGCGGCCACCGTCTCGGCTGCGGCGATCACCCGTGCCTGCGGGAACGCCTGCTTGATCGGCTTGAGGCCGAAATAATAGTCCGGGTCGGACTGGCTGACATAGATGGTGGTGAGCGTCTTGCCGGTCGCCTTGATCGCCTCGGCCACGGCCCGGCCGTCGGGGTAGGTGAAACCGCCGTCGATCAGCACGGCTTCGGTGGCGCCGGAGACCAGCACCGGGGCGCGGAAGAAGCCGTTTTGCCCGGCGGGGAAATGTTTCCAGGAAAGCCCGCCGGCCGCATGGCCAAGCCCGGCGGGAGCAAAGACCGCGGCAGCGCCGGCGGCGAGGGTGGTTTTCATGATGCTTCTCCGTGTGAACATGGATGTCTCCTGGGATCCGGAATTCGGCGGCCTCGATGCCCGCAAGATGGCAAAAGCGGAATGCGTATTGAAGGCCGACAAAATAGACGTAATGTATGCCATTGCCTGACAATGAGACTGCCTCTGCCATGAGCGAAGCATGAACCTGAACCGGCTGGCCTATTTCGTGGCGGTGGTCGATGCCGGCTCGTTCACGCGGGCCGCCGAGCGGCTGGGCATCACCAAGGCGGTGGTCAGCCAGCAGGTGGCGCGGCTGGAGCGCGATGTCGGAACGACGCTGCTGATCCGCACGACGCGGCGCGTCCATCCGACCGAGGCCGGCCGAACGTTCCATGCCCGCTGCCTGCAGGTCCTGCAGCAGGCCGAGGATGCATTCGACGAGCTCGCGCAGGCCACCGCCGAGCCGACTGGCACGCTGCGC
This sequence comes from Mesorhizobium sp. M0159, assembly GCF_040322295.1. Taxonomy (NCBI): domain Bacteria; kingdom Pseudomonadati; phylum Pseudomonadota; class Alphaproteobacteria; order Hyphomicrobiales; family Phyllobacteriaceae; genus Mesorhizobium; species Mesorhizobium sp. M0159. The sequence continues at coordinate 76,160 of NZ_JAMYTF010000019.1, read as the reverse complement.
ATCGCCGCGTCCAACGACTACGGCACATCGGCGGTGGTGCCGGTGGTCGCCGCCTTCAGCGCGCGCTATCCCGCCTGCCGGGTGGAGTTGACGCTGGGCGACGAGACGATCGACCTGGTTTCCGGCCACATCGACGTGGCCATCCGCGTCGGCTGGCTGGCCGACTCCAGCCTGCAGGCCCGGCGCATCGGCACCTTCCAACAATTCATGGTATGCGGCGCCGGCTTTGCAGGCCGGTTCACCGCCGGCGAACCGCAAGACCTCGCCGGGCTGCCCTTCGTCGCCAACATGGCGCTGCGCGAACCGCTGCTATGGCAATTTTCGCGCGGCGATGACGAGCAGCAGGCCGTGCGCATGCAGGCAACGATCGCCATCGACGCAACGCCGGCAGTGCTGGCAGCGGTCCGCGCCGGCGCCGGCCTGTCGGTGCTGCCGGACTTTTTGGTGCGGGACGAACTGGCCGCCGGGCGGCTGGTGCAGATCCTGCCCGAGTGGCGGCTGCCCTCCGGCGGCATCTACACAGTCTACCCCGCCGCCCGCTTCCGCCCGCCCAAGGTGACGAGGTTTGTCGAGATGCTGATCGCGGCCGAGCAGAAGCTGGAGGCAGGCGGGCGGGGGCGCTGATGGGCGAAGCTGCGATCTCCCCCCTTGAGGGGGAGATGGCCGGCAGGCCAGAGGGGGGCGGTTCGACCGGGCGCGGCCTGCCTCTTGCGTTGGTGGGGTTTGCGCATTACGCGAGACGCCCCCCTCTGCCCTGCCGGGCATCTCCCCCTCAAGGGGGGAGATTGGCTCATCACCCCATTCCAGCCGCATACTCCAGCGCCACCACGCCGTTGCTGAATTGCCTGGCCGAGATCAGCTCGAGCGGCAATTGCGCGCCGGGCGGGAACAGCAGCTTGCCCTGGCCGACGGCACCGGGGTAGCTGAGCAGCCTGATGCGGTCGACCAGGCCGTGGCGCAGCAATTCCTGCGCGACGCTGAGGCTGCCATGCACATAGATGTTGCCGCCGCTGCCTTGCTTCAGCCCTCTGACCGCTTCCGGCAACGCGCCCTGCAGCAGCTCGGCCGGCTGCCAGTCGAGCGCCTGCAAGCTGGTCGAGGCGACATATTTCGGCAGCGCGTTGAACCGGTCGGCGAAGTCTCCGGTCTCCTTGGGCCACGAGCCGGCAAAAATCTCATAGGTCGTGCGCCCCAACAGCATGGCGCCGCTGTCGGCAAGCTCGTCGTCCTTGAACTTTTGCATCTCATCGTTCCAGGCCACGCTCGGCAGCTTCTCGACTTCGGCAATGCCATCGACGCTGATGAATTCGGTGATGATGAGTTTTCTCATGGCGGGTTCCTTCTGTCGGGACGGCCGTGTGGGTCTTGTGCGAACTGCACCGTCAACTAGCGCGGCGCCTTTTCAGGGGGAGGACTTTCCCTGTTCAGATTCGATCTACAATGACCGCCCCGCTGAGCAATACCAGTTTCCTGACCAGTATCTGCGCCACGTCGAAGCATACGTCGGCGACTGGATCATCTACTATGAGCCCAGCAAGGTAGAAGAGAGCCGTAGCTATTTCGCTGTGACCAAGGTCCAACAGGTTATCGCCGATCGTGCGAGTCACGGGCTGGCTACAGGTTGGCAATACCGGCTTTCAGCAGTCCTTCGCGGACGTGCTGCACATCAGGCTCCTGGGCAAAGTGCAGGGTGGCGATGAATGAGTCGAGGTCGAATTGGGGATCGAGCGTTCTGATCTTGCCTAGATGCGCGGCGGCCGCGATTTCGTCGCCGAGCCAGCCGTAGCAGGCAGCGGCGAAAGCGTGCTGAGCCGAGTCCATGGTTGACAGATGCATGAAAGCTTCGATCGCCTCGCCATACTGGCGCGCGGCGAAATGCGCCTTTCCCAGATGGCTCCAGAACCTCTCAGGGTGGTGCGGGTTCAACTGCATTGCTTTGCGGATCCATTCAATTCCCTCTTCCGGCCTCCCGAGCCACGTCAATAACTCGCCTTGCTGCACCACCACGAGATCGTAATTGGGATTGAGGGCCAGCGCCCGCTCTTGATGGTAGCGCGCAGTGGTCAGCTCATTGTTGTTCACGTTCACTGCCGCGAGAATGCGGTGGACATCGGCATCGTTGTTGTCCAGCGCCAGCGCCCTGTCCAGCGCCGCCATAATGTTGTTCCAGACGGCATCCCTGTCTTCGCACCAGTTATGGACCCAGGCCTGGCCAAGAATGCAGGCCCGCCAGGCATGGGCATGGGCATAATCGGGGTCGAGCGCGACGGCCCTTTCTATCAAGGTTTGCGCGCGTTCATTATCCGCAATCGTGCTTCGGTGATGCAGCACCTTGGCAGCAAGCACACATTCATACGCGGCCATGTTTGCAGGTTTCGCCCGCGCGAGCTGGTCCCGCTGAGCCGCCTCGACACGACCGGGCAGCGTGGCTGCGATCGCCGCGGTCACCTCATCCTGAATCGCGAATATGTCGTCCAGCTTCCGGTCATATTTGTCTGCCCAAATATGAGCGTCATTCGCCGTGTCGATGAGCTGAACCGTCACGCGCACCCTGTCGCCAATCTTGCGGACGCTTCCCTCCACCAGGTATTGGACGGTGAGTTTCTCGGCCACCTCGCGCACATTCACGGCGCGGTTCTTGTAGACGAAGCTGGAATTGCGCGAGATGACGAACAGCTCATGGTGGCGGGACAGTTCGGTGATGATGTCCTCGGTCAGTCCGTCCGCGAAAAATTCCTGCTCGGGGTCGCCGCTCATGTTGGTGAATGGCAGCACCACTATCGAAGGTTTCGAGATGGATCGCTTTGCCTCGACTTCCGGCAGGACAGAACTATCAAACCCAACGCGATAGAGGCGAACCGGGCGGCTGATGTTCTTCAACGTCTTCTCGCCCAGGTCCTCCATGGCAATTTCGAGACGGTCGGCAATTTGGGTCGCCACCGCTGCGGTCACGCAGATACCGCCGACGTCGGCGAGTTGCTCGATGCGCGAGGCAATATTGACGCCGTCGCCGAAGATATCCTCATCGTCGAAAATAATGTCGCCGAGATTTATGCCGATCCTGAATTCGATACGCCGTTCTTGCGGCACATCCGAATTGCGCCGTTTCATGCGCTGTTGGATTTCCACGGCGCATTTCACGGCATCGGTCACGCTCTGGAACTCAACGAGCATGCCGTCTCCGGTGGTCTTGATGATCCGGCCCTTATTCTTCGCGATGGCGGGATCGACCAGTTCTATGCGATGGGTCCGAAGACGTGCGAGCGTGCCGGATTCGTCGGCCTCCATTAGCCGACTGTAGCCCGCCATATCGGCAGCCAGAATTGCGGCTAGTCTCTGTTCCGTCGCTTGAACCAAAAACCAAGCCTATACTTCCTGGGCTGCCAAATCCAGCAATTTGGGCTTTTGGCTGAATCAAGACGTCTTCTACCGCAGCAGCAAGAAAGGGCGGATCAGAACCTTCCGCCTTCCGCCTGGTGCTGCCAACTCGATCGCATCAGTCGCGGAAGACGCCCCGATGCGCGCGGCGTCAAGCTCGTCGAGGCGATATATTTCGGCAGCGCGTTGAAGCGGTCGGCGAAGTCTCCGGTCTCCTTGGGCCACGAGCCGGCGAAAATCTCATAGGTCGTGCGCCCCAGATGCGTGGCGCCGCTGTCGGCAAGTTCGTCCTCCTTGAATTTTTGCATCTCATCGTTCCAGGTCACGCCCGGCAGCTTCTCGACCTCGGCGATGCCATCGACGCTGATGAATTCGGTGACGATGAGTTTTCGCATGGCGGGCTCCCTTTGGCGGAGGACGGATGGCGCGGGCGTTGTGCGACACGCTGCGTGAAAAATGGCGCGGCGCTTTGCTAGGGCTTTCCCTATCGGTACAACGTGCGTTTCCAAATGACCCATACCTGGAGTGCGCCCCTCGGACCGGACAGGATGAACAAGCAGAATTGACTTGGAAGCCGGGCTTTCGAAGGATGGAAGCCCATGGTGACTTATCGCACGCACAGCATCGAGTAACTCAGTCGTTAAGGCCATCAGCCCTCTTGCCTTCCCCCTACCTTCCCCTAACCTCCCCTTGAGAAAACCTTTTCTCAATCATCCAGCCATCGCTGACCTTTCCCGTTGGCGCCCGGCAGGCCCATAAGAGAAAAGCTTTTCCCAACTCGAAGGGACCCGCCGCGCCAAATGGCTTCCGACACCCCGCCAGCCCCAGCCTTCACTAAGCCCATCACCCTGCGCGAGGTGGCCGCCGCCGCCGGCGTCAGTGTCGCCACGGCCTCGAAAGCGCTGAACGGGCAGGGGCGGATGACGGCCGAGACGCGGACCCGTATTCGCGAGACGGCGTAGCGGCTTGGCTTTCGCCCGAACAGCCTGGCGCAGAGCCTGTTGCGGCGGCTCCTTTACCGTCGGGCCCGCTGACCAACCACTTATCGCCGCGCCTTCGGCGCGCATTTGTGACGGTCACCGCCCTCATTAAGCAACTCTGATCCCAAATATCATCGTGCGATGCCAAGCCGTTGCGGGAGGGGATGCGCGTGACGTCAGCAAAGCGGAACAATCCGGCAGCCGGCGGGTTTGTAGGATGAAGGGCGATCTGTTTCGGAGGAAGATTACGATGAAACGCGTCCTTGCCCAACATGCGATGCGACTGATGCTCGGCGGTGTAACCGCCTGCCTGCTCACGGTCGTCGAGATTCCCAACCCAATTGCGCCATTGTCGCTTGTGTCCGTGGCAAGGGCTGCCACCACCGTTTCGATCAGCACGTTCTACGAAGACCTGTCTTCCTATGGTGATTGGGTCTCGTATCACGGAGCGACCGTTTTCGTGCCGGTTGATGTACCTGACGGTTGGCGTCCGTATACCGTTGGACACTGGGCCTATACCGAGCAGTATGGCTGGCTGTGGATATCCGACGAGCCATTCGGCTGGGCGACGTACCATTACGGCCGGTGGGGCTATGCCGACGATATCGGCTGGTACTGGGTTCCGGGCACTCGTTGGGCGCCGGCATGGGTGAGTTGGCGTCGTGACAGGGAGCACATGATTTGGGCTCCGCTGCCGCCGCGCCGCGATCCGGATTTGATTTCGATCGAGGTGACCTTCGACACGACGCCGGATTATTACTGGGTTGTGGTCCCCACCCGCGAATTCCTTGCTGCGGACATTTCCACCGTCGTTATCCGTGATGAGCCGGAGTTTGTGCGCATCGTCGAGGCGGCCGAGCCGGCCGGCGACGTGACGATCCAGAACGATGTGGTGATCAACAAAGTCATTGATGTTGATGTGATCGAGAAGGAGACGAAGCAGGAGGTGACTGCCGTCAAGGTCAGCAAGACCGACGCGCCCGAGCAGTCCGGCAAATTGGAAAACGATACGGTCACGGTGTTTGAAGGTGAGGTGAAAGCCGATGCCGATGCCAAACCAGCTAAGCTCAAAGACATCGAGGAGGTGAAGCAGGTTCAGGCGGGCCGCAAATCGAAGCCGACCGAAGGCGCAGCAACGACCGAGCAGGCCAAGCCCGAAGAAACCGCCAAGCCTGAGAAGCCGAAGGTCGGCGAGCAGCCCGTCGCCGAGCCGCAGCAGGCCGAGCCCGAAAAGGCGGCCAAGCCTGAGAAGCCGAAGGCCAAGGAGCAGCCGGCCACCGAGCAGCAGCAGGCCGAGCCCGGCAAGGCGGCCAAGCCTGAGAAGCCGAAGGCCAAGGAGCAGCCCGCCGCCAAGCAGCAGCAGGCCGAGCCGGAACAGGCGGCCAAGCCTGAGAAGCCGAAGGCCAAGAAGCAGCCCGCCGCCGAGCAGCAGCAGGCCGAGCCCGAACAGACGGCCAAGCCTGAGAAGCGGAAGGCCAAGAAGCAGCCCGCTGCCGAGCAGCAGCAGGCTGAGCCGGAGCAGGCTTCCAAGCCTGAGAAGCGGAAGGCCAAGGAGCAGCCAGCGGCCGAGCAGCAGCAGGCCGAGCCCGAGCAGGCGGTCAAGCCCAAGCCACAGAAACAGAAAAACAAGGCGTGCGATCCACAGACTGAGAACTGCTAGCTCAGCGGGTAGACTGCGGCACCGCGATTATTCGATCGCGGTGCCCGTCGTGGACCTAGGGTAGACATTCGCAGTTGCCTGCCCGAACAACCAGGCCATTCCCCCTTGCCATCCCCACGTCCTTCGTCCTAATCTCCCCCTGAGAAAACCTTTTCCCAAATCGCCCCGCAGCCGCTGACCCCACCATTCAGCGCCCGCAGGGGCCATAAGAGAAAAGCTTTTCTCAATGGGAGGATCGAAATCCAAATCATGGCGTCCGATGCGCAGCCAACGCCCGTCAAGCAGCCCGTCACCCTTCGTGAGGTGGCAGCGCTTGCCGGCGTCAGCGTGGCCACGGCCTCAAAGGCGCTGAACGGGCAGGGGCGGATGACGGCTGAGACGCGGACGCGCATTCGCGAGACGGCGCAGCGGCTTGGCTTTCGCCCGAACAGCCTGGCGCAGAGCCTGTTGCGGCGGCGCTCCTTTACCGTCGGCCTTTTGACCAACGACACCTATGGCCGGTTTTCGCTGCCGCTGATGGCCGGCGTTTCCGATGCGCTGGTCGATGCCGGCGTCTCGGTGTTCCTGTGCAATGTCGAGGACGACCCGCGCCTTGCCCAGCTGCATGTCGATGCCATGCTCGACAAGCGCGTCGACGGCATCATCGCCACCGGCAAGCGCATCGACCGCCATCTGCCGGTCGACCTCGCCAATCTCGGCATTCCGGCGATCTACGCTTTTACCCAGCCCGATCCCGGCGCCATCGCTTTTGTGTCTGATGATGCCGGCGGCGCGCGGCTGGCGGTCGAGCATTTCTGCCGGCTCGGGCGGCGGCGCATCGCCCATGTCAGCGGTCCCGCGAGCTTTGCCGTGGTGCATGCCCGCGCCGAGGCCTATCGCGAGGTGCTGGCCGAGAACGGCCTGCCGGTCATGGAGCCGCTGCTCGGCCCGTGGTCGGAGGCCTGGGGCCACGAGGCGGTGAGGAAGCTGTTCGACGGCGAGGGGTTCGACGGCACGCGGGAGCGGCCCGATGCCGTCTTCTGCGGCAACGACCAGATCGCGCGCGGCGTCATCGACGCCTTGCGCGAGCGCGGTATCGGCGTGCCGGACGAGGTCGGCGTCATCGGTTTCGACAACTGGCAGATCGTCGCCGAGGCGACCCGCCCGCCGCTGACCTCCGTCGACATGAACCTGGCCGCGCTCGGGCGCGAGGCCGGCCTTGCCCTGCTTTCGCTCGTCGGCGGTAAACCCGCTTTGCCGGGCATCAGAAAACTGCCGTGCCGGCTGGTGGTGCGTCAGTCATGCGGCCGTCCGCCGGACGGCTGAACGAAACGGGCCGTGTCGATAGTCACCCGCTTGGGAGCGCGGCTAAATTAAAACGCTAAATTAAAACCATGTGGAGGAGAAGCATGAGAACCACCATTACCGGGCTCGCCATCGCCGCGAGCATTTTGGGCACGCTGGCAACGGCCGGCTCGGCCGCCGCCGACACCGCCAACATCTGGGTTCGCGCCGACGGCTCGAACTTCATGCCGCGCATCGTCGATGCCTTCAACAAGGGGCATCAGAACCAGATCAAGCTGGACATCATCCCCAATGCCGAAATCATCCCGAAATACGGCGCCGCGGCCGCCGGAGGCACGGCGCCCGATGCGCTGTCGCTCGACCTGATCTACACGCCGTCCTTCGCCGCTGCCGGCCAGCTGGAAGACATCACCGACTGGGCGAAATCGCTGCCTTATTTCGCCAGCCTGTCGCCGGCGCATGTCAAGACCGGCACCTATAAGGGCCGCATCTACGGGCTGCCATTCTCGGCGGATTCCTCGGTGCTGATCTGGAACAAGAAGCTGTTCAAGCAGGCCGGCCTCGACCCGGAAAAGGGCCCGACGAACTGGGCCGAGATCGAAGCCGACGCCGAAAAGGTCAATGCGCTCGGCGGCGATATCAAGGGCTTCTACTTCTCCGGCAATTGCGGCGGCTGCAACATCTTCACCTTCACGCCGCTGATCTGGGCCTCGGGCGGCGACATCCTGACGGAGGACGGCTCCAAGGCGACGCTGGACACGCCGCAGATGCGCGGCGCCATCGACCTCTACCGGTCGATGGTCAAGAAGGACCTGGTGCCTTCAGGCGCGCAGACCGACACCGGCTCCAACTTCTTTGCCGCCTTCGCCACCGGCAATATCGGCATCTCGCCGTCCGGCGCCTTCGCCATCGGCGCGTTGAACACGCAATATCCCGATATCGACTATGGCATCACCTTCCTGCCCGGCAAGGATGGCGGCTGGTCGTCGTTTGCCGGCGGCGACAATTTCGTCGTCACCAAGGGCACCACCAAGGTCGCGGTGGTGAAGGAGTTCCTCGACTTCGCCTATTCGCTCGAGGGCCAGACCATCCTGGCGAAATACGGCAGCCTGCCGGTGCGCGGCGACATCGCCAATGAGGCGCTGAAAGACCTCGACCCGCGCTACAAGGTCGCCGCCGAAGCCATGGCCAAGGGCCGCACGCCCTATTCGGTGGTGTTCAACGACCTGATCAACTCGGCCAACGGTCCGTGGAACCAGATGATGAACGAGGTCTTCTTCGGCGAAGACGTCGACGGCGCCATCGCCAATGCGCAGGAGACCATGCAGTCGATCATCGATTCGGCGCCGCAGAAGTAAAGCGCCGGCGCCCACCTCCCCCTCGAGGGGAGGTCGGACCGAAGGTCCGGGTGGGGTCGTTGCGGCAGTGCTCGACGTTCCTGTCGGCGCACTTCGCAGAAGACCCCACCCCCGCAGCCCCTTAACCTCCCCCTCGAGGGGAGGTCGGACCGAAGGTCCGGGTGGGGTCGTTGCGGCAGTGCTCGACGCTCTTTTGATGTCGGCGCACTTCGCAGAGGACCCCACCCCCGGCCTTCGGCCGGACCCTCCCCTCAAGGGGGAGGGGGACGTAGCGCTAACGGAAGACCACGGCATGACCACCATCACAGCAACCACCGCCGCGCCAGCGCGCGCATACAAACTGGTCGGCGCCGGCCGCCGGCAGTGGATCGGCCTGCTCTATGTCGCGCCGGCCGTCGCGCTGGTCGTCGTCTTCTTCATCGTGCCGCTTTGCATGACCGCCTGGATGTCGCTGCACAACTGGCCGCTGATGGGCGCGCACAGCTTTATCGGGCTCGACAATTACTGGGCGATCCTGCGCGACACCCGCTTCTGGAACGCGCTGAAGTTCACCGGCTACTATACGGTGGTGGTGACGATCGCGATCTTCGCCGTCGCCTTTCCGCTGGCGCTGTTCATCGAAAGGCCGCGGCAGCTGACCGGCTTCTACCGCACGTCCTTCTTCATGCCGGCGGTCATCGGCTTCGCCTCGGCCAGCCTTTTGTGGTCATGGCTGCTCAATGTCGATTCCGGCCTGTTCAGCCCGGCCGCCTTCGAGCTTGGCCTGACCGAGAAGAAATTCAACCTGCTGGCGACCTTCCAGCCGGCCTTCTGGTCGATCATCGCCATGGTGGTGTGGAAAGTGGCGGGCTTCACCATGATCATCCTGATGACCGGCCTGCAATCGATCCCGCCGGATCTGCAGGAAGCGGCGATGATCGACGGGGCAGGGCCATTCGCGCGGTTCCGGGCGATTACCTTGCCCTTGATGCGCCGCACGCTGGCGCTGGCGCTGATCCTGTCGGTGGCCGGCTCGATCCTCGCCTTCGACCAGTTCTACATCATCCTGCGCGGCGGGCCGCGCAACCAGACGCTGACCGCCGTCTACTGGATCTTCAACCAGTCCTTCGTGTCGTTCAAGCTCGGCTATGGCGCGGCACTGTCGATGGTCCTGCTGGTCATCCTGGTGGCGCTCAGCCTGATCCAGCTGCGGTTGCTGCGCAATCCGGAAGGGATCGACTGATGGCGCAGGCAAGGAGCCGCAAACGCCGCATCGGCATGCAGATCGCCGAGCACTCGACCGGCATCGTCGCGTCCATACTGTTCCTGGCGCCGATCGCCTGGACGGTGCTTTCGGGCTTCAAGCCGGCGCAGGAGGCGCGCCAGCCGCCGCTGCCGCCCTGGCCGACGACCGGCTTTTCGCTCGAGAACTACGCCACGCTCAACACCTTCGGCGACGGCCTGTGGCTGCCGGCGCAAAACAGCATCTACGTCTCGGTGATGACGGTGGTGTTGTCGGTGATCGTCAGCGTGCTCGCCGGCTACGGCTTCTCGCGCTTCCGCTTTCCGCTGAAGAACCTGCTGTTCGTCGTCATCCTGTCGACGATCATGATCCCGTTCCAGTCGATCCTGACGCCGATCTTCCTGGTGCTGACCAAGATCGGCCTGCACAACACGCTGACCGGGCTGGTCTGCGTCTACGTCACGCTGCAGCTGCCGTTCTCGATCTTCATGATGCGCAACGCCTTCGACGCGGTGCCGCGCGAGATCGAGGAGGCCGCGCGCATGGACGGCGCCAACAACGTCACCATGCTGTTGAGAGTGATGCTGCCGCTGGTCTGGCCGGGCATCGTCACCATCGCGCTGTTCGCCTTCCTTGGCGCCTGGAACGAGTTTTTGGCGGCGCTGGTGCTGATGACAGACCAGTCGAAATTCACGCTGCCGATCATGATGACGGCGCTGCAGTCCGGCCGCTTCGGCGCCATCGACTGGGGCGCCGTGCAGGCCGGCGTCACCGTGATGATGGTGCCGTGCCTGGTGCTCTTCCTGCTGCTGCAGCGCTTCTACATCCGCGGCCTGATGGCAGGGGCCGTGAAGTGACCAATCGAACCGAACCGGAGTAAATTGATGACCGCATCGCAATCCGCCAGTCAGGGCGCCAAGCCGAAACTCGCCTTCCGCCCGCTGCCGGTGCCGCAGGTCGACGTGCGCGGCTTCTGGGGCGACCGCGTCGATGCCGTCGCCTCAAAAACCGCCGGCATCCTCTACGAACGCTGCGTCGAGGCGCGCATGCTCGAGCAGATCGACCCGGACCGGCCGTCGCCCGGCGTCGTCATTCCGTTCCACTCACCCTCGCCGGACGAGGCAGCCACCGCCGGCAACGAATTCACCGGATCGACGGTGACGACGCAGATGTTCTGGGACTCCGATTGGGGCAAGACCATCGAGACCGCCGCCTATTCGCTCTACCGCCGCCGCAACGACGAGCTGGAGAAGAAGATCGATGCCGTCATCGACATGTACGGCAAGCTGCAGCAGCCCGACGGCTATCTGTCGAGCTGGTACCAGCGCATCCAGCCCGGCCTGCGCTGGACCAATCTGCGCGATTGCCACGAGCTCTATTGCGCCGGCCACCTGATCGAAGGCGCGGTCGCCTATTACCAGGCCACGGGCAAGAGGAAGCTGCTCGACATCATGTGCCGTTATGTCGACCACATCGCCGAGACGTTCGGTCCCGAGCCCGGCAAGAAGAAGGGCTATTGCGGCCACGAGGAGATCGAGCTGGCGCTGGTCAAGCTGGCGCGGGTGACCGGCGAGCAACGGTATATGGACCTCGCAAAGTACTTCATCGACCAGCGCGGGGTTGAGCCGCATTATTTCGACGAGGAGGCGCGGGCCCGCGGCGCCGACCCCAGGGCCTACCATTTCAAGACTTACGAATACAACCAGTCGCACAGACCGGTGCGCGAGCAGGACAAGGTCGTCGGCCACGCGGTGCGGGCGATGTATCTCTTTTCGGGCATGGCCGACATCGCCACCGAATATGGTGACGACACGCTGCGGGTGGCGCTCGACCGGCTGTGGGACGACCTCATGACCAAGAACCTCTACGTCACCGGCGGCCTCGGGCCGTCCTCGCACAATGAGGGTTTCACCGCCGACTACGACCTGCCCAACGACACCGCCTATGCCGAAACCTGTGCTTCGGTCGGCCTGGTGTTCTGGGCAAGCCGCATGCTCGGCATGGGTCCCAATGCGCGCTACGCCGACATCATGGAGCGGGCGCTCTACAACGGCTCGATCTCGGGCCTGTCGCTCGACGGCTCGCTGTTCTTCTACGAAAATCCGCTGGAGAGCCGCGGCGCCCACCACCGCTGGAAATGGCACCGCTGCCCGTGCTGCCCGCCCAATGTCGGGCGCATGGTCGCCTCGATCGGCAGCTATTTCTACGGCCTGTCGGACGACGCACTTGCCGTCCACCTCTATGGAAACGGCACGGCTCGTTTCGATATCGCGGGCCGGCAAATAGAGCTCACCCAGACCAGTAACTATCCATGGGACGGCGCGGTCTCGATCTCTGTCGAACCGGAAGCTCCGACCGACTTCACTTTGCACCTGCGCTTGCCGGCCTGGTGCCGCAAGGCAGCGCTCAAGGTCAACGGCGCCGATGTCGATCTGGCTGCCATCAGCAGCGACGGCTATGCCGCGATCCGCCGCGAATGGAGCAAAGGCGACCGCGTCGAGCTCGACCTCGAAATGGCCGTCGACCGCCTCTACGCCAATCCGCAGGTGCGGCAGGATATCGGCCGTGTCGCACTGGCGCGCGGCCCGCTGATCTATTGCGTCGAGGAGACCGACAATTCCAGCCAGCTGCACCGCATCGCTCTGCCGCGAACGGCCGACATCGAGGCGCATCAGCAGCCGAACCTTCTGGGCGGCGTCGTGACACTTTCGGCGATCGCCAAAAAGGAGGCTTTCGAAAACTGGCAAGAGGGGCTCTACCGCACCGAACCGCCGGCGGTCGAGGACGCGAAAATCACCGCCGTGCCGTATTTCGCCTGGGACAACCGCGACCCCGGCGAGATGCTGGTCTGGCTCAGAAGCGCGGGGTAGGCTGGGCGCGGCAGGGGCTCAAAGTACCTCGACCGCAGTCGCGAATATGTAGCCGGCGCCACGCTCCGTAACAATGAGCTTCGGCTCGCTCGGATTGACCTCGAGCTTGCGGCGCAGCCGCAATATCTGCACGTCGATGCTGCGGTCGAACACCTCTTCGTCGTGCACGCGGCTGGCAGCGAGAAGCTGCTCGCGGCTCAGGATCTGCTGCGGCGATTTCAGGAACGCCGTCAGCAGGTTGAACTCGCCGGCGGTCAGCGGCATCGTCTCGCCCGCCGCCGACCTTAGGCGCCGCATCCGCATGTCGAGCTCCCAGCCGGCAAAACGATAGCGTATGGGCTTCTTGCCGCGCGGCTGCGGCTGCGCCGACCGCGATCGCCGCAGCACGGCGCGAATGCGCGCCAGCAGCTCCCTGAGGCCGAAGGGCTTGGTGATGTAGTCGTCGGCGCCGAGTTCCAGGCCGACGACGCGATCCACCTCGTCGCACCTGTGGCCGGTGATGATGATGATGGGCGCTTCCGGCGGACTGCCGAGTTGCCGCATGATGTCGAACCCGTCCTCATCGGCAAGCCGCATGTCGAGGATCATCAGGTCTACGGGCTTTTCATTGAGGACGCGCGACATGGCCTGGCTGTCGGCGACCGCGCTGACCCTGAAGTTTTGGCTCTCCAGGTAATTGGTGAGCATATCGCGAATTTCGGGGTCGTCGTCGACGACAAGGATATGCTTCGGCGCCGCCGGCTGCTCGATACTGCCTTTCGACTGCTGTTCGTGGCGAATGTTTTGTTCGGCTGACATCTCGCACCGTCCGCAAGCATGGAACTCATGACCGAGCCGTTGCTTTATTAAACGTCGATTTTCGGCGATTTATTGGTGAACGCCGATGATCTACGTGATCGCACACCCTGCCACAGGCTCGCTCGATGGCACATCAGCAGATTGGTAAGGTTCGGGCGGGGCTTTTTGTTCCGCTTTGCCTGGCAATGGCGGCACCTTTTGCGTTGGCCCAGAGCAATCAACCGGCCCCGCCGATGGGCGAGCCGATTGCACCGATCACGGCCAGCGGCCCCTCCGACCAGGCGAAGATCGCGCTTGGCGAGAGCCTGTTCAACGATGCCCGCCTGTCGCATGGCGATGTCGTCGCCTGCAGTTCCTGTCACAGGCTCGATCTCAGCGGCGACGACGGTCTGGCCCGTTCCGTGGCGGCGGACGGCAAGCCGCTCGATTTCAACACGCCGACCGTCTTCAACGCGGCGCTCGATTTTCGGCTGAACTGGCGCGGCAATTTCCGCACTTTCGAGGAGCAGAACGAGACAGCCCTGCTCGATGACAGGCTGATGAGTACGAGCTGGGAGGAATTGCTGACCAAGCTGCGCTCCAATGCTGAGTATTGGCAGCGGTTCGCGAGGGTCTACGGCTCCATTCCCGACCGGACAAACGTGCTCGACGCGCTTGTTGTCTTTCAAAGGTCGCTGATCACGCCCGATGCCCGTTTCGACCGCTATCTCAAGGGCGAACGCGACGCCATCACGACCGACGAAGAGCACGGCTATCAACTGTTCAAAGCCTATGGCTGCGTCGCCTGCCACCAGGGCGCCAACGTAGGCGGCAATCTGTTTCAGAAATTCGGCATCTTCCAGGATCCCTTCGCTCGCCAGAAGACCCTGACCAAGGCGGATCTCGGCCGCTTCGCCGTTACCGGCGCCGAGAGCGACCGCCATGTGTTCCGCGTTCCCAGCCTGCGCAACGTCGCGGTGACGGCGCCGTATTTTCACGATGGCCGCACCGCATCGCTCGCAGACGCGGTGAAGATCATGGCGCGCAACCAACTCGGCCGGGAGCTCGACCAGCGCGATGCCGATCTCATCGTCGAATTCCTCGGGACACTCACGGGCGAGTATCGCGGCCGGCCGTTGACCAGCGCAGCCGATCGTCTGCAGCAATGAAGTCGCTACGCATCCTGGCGCCGATCGTTGCCTGCATGCTCATCGCCCTGACCTACCTCCTGGTGCAGGGCACGGCTCCCGATGCGGCGCGTCACGAACGCACGCTCGATGCGCTCAGGACCGTCATCCTCTATAACGCCGCACTCCAACGCGATGTTTTAAGGGCACGCGCGGGACTGCTGCGCAGCTACGATCCGCTTGTGCGGTCGATCGAGAACCTGGATGAGGCGACGCAGACGCTGCCGGCTGCCCGCGACGCAGCAAGCGGCGAAACACGGGCGGACATCGACAAGCGGATCGCCGAAGTCATCGCCGCGATCCGCGACGAGGAAGCGCTCGTCGAGAGGTTCAAGTCCGATAACGCGCTGCTGCAGAACTCGCTGAACTTTTTCAACTATATGAGCGGTCGTCTCACGAGCGAGGGTGACGGCCTTCGAGCGGTCGAAATAGGGGCCCTGATGGTCGCAATGTCGCGGTTTATCAGCGATCCCCAGCCGGATGCGGCAAAAGCAGTAACCGCCGCACTCGACCGGCTGGCAAGGCCCTCCCTCGATGCCGTGCCTGCAAGCGATGTACTCTCGCTCGTCTCCCACGGCCGGCTTATGTCACCAGGCTTCCGGCGGTCGACGATCTCGTCGCCCGCCTGCAGACCGCGCCGACGAGCGAGCGGGCTCGCGCGCTGCAGGACGTCTATCTCGGTGCGCATGGGCGGGCCGCGGCGCGGGCCGAACTGTTCCAGACGCTGCTTTATGTCGCCGCGTTGGGCCTCGTCGGCTATGTCGCCTACCTGTTCGCCCGCCTGCGCCGCAACGCGCGGATCCTGCGCGAGCGGCTGGAATTCGACGGCCTGGTCGCCTCGATCTCCACGCAGTTCATCAATCTGCCGCGTGACCGCATCCGCGCCGGCATCAGCAAGGGCCTCGCGCGCCTGGTCGAACATGCCGGGCTCGACGGCGCCCAGATTTTCGTCAGCCACATCGCCGGTCCTTCCGGCGGCTACTTCTATCGCCGTCCGGGCGGGAGCAGGCCGGCCCGCCTGTCGAAGGACATGATCGAGCTGGCTTCACACTGGACGCTGGCCGACCACGAGCGGCAGGGCTGCATCGACGTGCCCCGCGTCGGCGAGCTTCCCGAGGGGCGGGAGAAGGCATCCCTGCATGCGCACCAGTTCGATCGTGGCTGTGCATACCGATGTGGCATGCCGGCGAGCGGTTGGGTTTTCTGGCTCTCGATACCGTCACGCACGAAAAGCATTGGGCCGACGACGACATTGCACTGCTGCGCACCGCGGCCGAGATTTTCGCCAATGCCATCGTGCGCGAGCACAACGAACGCGAGCGTGAGGCACTGCAGGCGCGGCTCAATCAGTCGCAACGGCTGGAAGCGATCGGGACGCTCGCCGGCGGCATAGCGCACGAGTTCAACAACATCCTCGGTGCCGTCCTCGGCTACAGCGAGATGGCGCTGGCGGTGCTGCTGAAGGAGTCGCGCGCGCGGCGCTACGTCCAGCAGATCATGCAGGCCGGCAGGCGGGCGCAGGACGTCACCGAGCAGATCCTCGCCTTCGGCCGTCGTCACGAGCGGCAGCATCACGCGCTGCGGGCGGAAGCCGTGGTTGCCGAAGCGGTCGACCTGCTGCGCGCCTCGTTCCCCGCCACGCTTTCGGTGCAGACGCGTCTTGCAGCCGCGGATGCGGCGATGATGGGCGATCCGACCGAGCTTCAGCAGGTGGTGATGAACCTCGGCACCAACGCAGCGCAGGCGATGAACAACCGCGGCGCATTGGAAATCGGTCTCGACACGACGGAATTCGTCGAGGCGCGGATGCTGTCGCACGGCAACCTGCCTGCCGGGCTCTATCTCCGCCTTGCCGTCAGGGACACCGGCAGCGGCATGGATCAGGCGACGCTCGAGCGTATCTTCGAGCCGTTCTTCACGACCAAGCCGGCGGGGCAAGGCACCGGGCTCGGCCTGTCGACGGTGCACGGCATCGTCATAGCGCACAGAGGCGCGGTCGACGTGAACAGCAAG
Source organism: Mesorhizobium sp. M0159 (assembly GCF_040322295.1). NCBI lineage: Bacteria > Pseudomonadati > Pseudomonadota > Alphaproteobacteria > Hyphomicrobiales > Phyllobacteriaceae > Mesorhizobium > Mesorhizobium sp. M0159. The sequence goes on along the minus strand of NZ_JAMYTF010000019.1, from coordinate 59,431 downwards.
CCCGGCGAAGGCACGACCTTCGAGATCTATTTTCCGCAGATCGAGGCCGCCGAAGCAACCCAGAACGAGGACGAGAGCGACGCCGCCGAGGTGCCGGTCAAGCATGGCAACGGCGAGACGATCCTCGTCGTCGACGACGACACGCCGCTGATGCAACTTGCGGAGGAAATGCTCGCCGCGCTCGGCTACGAGCCGGTTGGGTTCGACCGCAGCCCCGCGGCTCTCAGCGCATTCCGCACCGATCCGGAACGCTTCGACCTGGTGCTGACGGACGAGGTCATGCCCGACATGACAGGGATCGAATTCTCCGGCCGGTTGCACAAGATCCGGCCCGACCTTCCGGTCGTGCTGATGACCGGTTACGGCCGTCAGCTGCGGTCGCGCCAACTGACGGCGGCCGGCATAAGCGAAGTCATCAAGAAGCCGCTGCTGTCGGCCGCCGTCGCACAATGCCTTGCCCGCCATCTGCATTCAGGCTGATCACGGCCGGCCGGATTTCTTCGTTACAGCCGTAACTGAAATCGACCCGTAGCCGGGCCAGTCGATGGTCCTCCCGCGCCCAGACCATGATCCCGAAAAACCGGGAACCGGCTTTTTGGAAAGGTCATGGTCTCTTGAGGAAGGAGAAATCTTATGGACGCAAACATCACCGAGGTAAGGAAACAGGCGAATGACGTCGCAGAACTGTCGCCCGAAAGCCTTATGCAACTCGGCCTCGGCTTCTGGGCATCGAAGACGTTGCTGAGCGCCGTCGAACTTGACCTTTTCACGGAGTTGGCGGCCGGATCCCTCGAAGGGGAAACACTGAGAAACCGGCTCGGACTGCATGAGCGGGGAGCGCAGGATTTCTTCGACGCGCTGGTTGCGCTGCGCATGCTTGAGCGCGAGGGCAACGTCTACTGCAACACGCCCGTGACTGACCGCTACCTTGACCGCAACAAGTCGACCTATGTTGGCGGGATGCTCGCCAGGGCCGGTCAGCTGCTTTACGCGAACTGGGGCTCGCTCACCGACGCGCTCAGGACGGGCAAACCGCAAAACGGCACCCAGGACGGCGAAGATCTGTTCGACATGCTGTTTTCGGACCCGGACAAGGTGGAGATGTTCGCGCAGGCGATGACCGGCGGCAGCCTCCAGGTGGCGGAGGCGCTCGCCCGGCATTTTCCCTGGGCGGATTATTGTACCTTCATCGATATCGGCACAGCCGAAGGCAGGCTTCCGGTCGAGGTCGGCCGCGCCCATCCGCATCTCACCGGCGGCGGTTTCGACCTGCCGCCGATGCGGCCGGTGTTCGAGGCCTATGTGGAGCGGCACGCACTTGCAGACCGGCTTCGGTTTTAACCCGGCGACTTCCTTGCCGAGCCGCTGCCTTCCGCCGACGTGCTGGTGATGGGTCATATCCTGCACGACTGGAACCTGGAGGTGAAGCGCGCGCTGCTGGCAAAGGCCCATTCCGCGCTGCCGAAGCAAGGCGTGCTCATCGTCTACGACCAGATCATCGATGACGAGCGACGGGAGAACGCTGCGGGTCTGCTGATGAGTCTCAACATGCTGGTCAACACCAATGGCGGGTTCGACTACACGCGCGCCGACGGCATGGGCTGGATGCGGGAGGCGGGCTTTGCGGAGGTCCGCTGCGAGCATCTCGCCGGGCCTCACTCGATGATCGTCGGCGTCAAATAGCAGCGGAGAAGCTGATGACACGAAGAGCTCTCATCGCAATTGCCGCCCTTGGCCTGGCCGCAGCATTCACCGCCGCAACGCTCAACCAGGGTAAGGTCGGCGCGGCGTCCGCGACCGCTTCGATCGAGCACGGTCGATACCTGGTGAAAATCGGCGGCTGCAACGACTGCCACACGCCAGGGTACCTGGAGAAGGCCGGCAACGTTCCGCAGGATCGATGGCTGATCGGTGACTCGCTCGGCTTCAACGGGCCGTGGGGTACGACTTACCCAACCAATCTTCGCCAATTTTTGCGGACCATGGACGAGGACGACTGGGTACAGTTCGCGCGCACGATCGAGACGCGCCCGCCCATGCCATGGTTCAACCTGCGTGCCATGAGCGAGCCCGACCTGCGCGCCATCCACCGATATGTGCTTTCGCTCCCGGCAGACGATACGCCGGTTCCGGACTATGTGCCGCCCGGTCGTCCGCCGAAGACGCCGCATATCGTGTTCGTTCCGCGGGCGCCGAAATCATAGTGGCGTCCGAACGCCGGGCGCAGGGTGTTCTCCGCTTGCGTGGTACGCCAGGCACGGGCGCCTGTTTCAGTCGTAACGCAATTCCCGATTCCGGAAATCACGTTGTAGCACCGATCTCCGATCGTGACGGTCGGGCCCTGGGCGGTCATCAGGCTGCCCAGCGGTCACAAATCCCGGATAAATCGATCATGGAGTCAAACATGTACAATCTGCTTGCCGAACATGCGCCGAAGACCGACCGTGATCAGAGCATGGATCCGCGTCCCTATGCGTTGGGTTACACGCAAAGCGAATTCAAGCGCCTGGAGCTGCAGGGAGCGCTCATTCACGACCTTACCGAGCATGTCCTCCGCAGTGCGGGCATAGGACCCGGCATGCGCGTGCTCGACATTGGCTGCGGCGTAGGCGATGTCTCCTTGCTGGCCGGAAGGCTGGTCGGACCGGCGGGAAGGGTGCTTGGTGTCGATCGCTCGGCAGAGGCTGTGGACATTGCCGAGCGGCGCGCCACTGAATCCGGCCAGTGTTACTGGACACGTTTCACGACGGCCGAGCTTGATACATTCTCGCCCGACGGGAGCTTCGATGCGGTGATCGGCAGGCTTGTGCTGATGTATCTGCCCGACCCGGCCGCAACCCTGCGCAGGCTTGCCGGTTTCCTGCGGCCTGGCGGCATCGTCGCCGTCCAGGAAATGGCGATGCCGCTCACCCGCAGTTTTCCAGAGGCGCGGCTGTTCGGCAAATGCCGCGGCTGGATCATCGACACGATCGAGCGCGCGGGTTTCGAAGTCGACATGGGTGGCAGGCTGCCCATGGTGTTCGCCGGCGCAGGGCTGCCGGCGCCGCGGATGAACTCCGCCGGCCTCGCCGGCAGCGGACCCGACTCGCCGATCTACGACTACATTGCCGGCACGTTGCGCAGCCTGTTGCCGATGGCCGAGGCAGTCGGTACCGCAACCGCCGCCGAGGTGGAAGTCGATACCCTCGCCGAGCGGCTGCGCAACGAGGCTGTCGAGCAGCAGACGTGCATCATGCTGCCGCCCTTTGTCGGCGCATGGGCGAACACACTGGCATAGAACCGAAGGAAGGACACACGATGCTCGATACTGCCATCGGCGAGCGCGCGGGACATCTCGTCGACCTGCACAACATCGATTTCGCCTGGGACACCGCGATTCCGGCGAGATGCTGGTCTGGCTCAGGGACGAATGAGGCCCGACGGCGGCGCGCGACCGATCTCCTCGGCCACAAGTTCCTGCAGCTGCCAGAGATTGCGGTCGCGGATGCCGCAGGCGTCGAGATGGCGAATGGTCTCGAACAGATATTCGGCGCCCGAACCCCAATGGCCGACGGCCGTGGCCAGGGTCGCCGCTATCGCTCGCTTTTCGAGCTTGCCGGCATAGCGCGGATTGGCGGGATCGACAACGAAACCAAGCGCTTGGCCCGTGCCGTCCCCCGTCCTGACCTGCAGCCAGCGCGGCACGTTGACGGCCGGCAGGATGGTCATCTCACGTCGCAGCAGCGTTTCGAGATTGGCCCCCACTGGCTCGGCGACCTCGAACACCATGCCCTGACATTGGCCGCCGCGGTCGAGCGCCATCATCAGGCCGGGCTGCTCGACGGTGACCCTGAAGCGCTGCACCGTAAAACAGAACGAACGGTGCCAGCCCGTCGCCCCGGCCCGTTCGCCACCCCTGACCTCGCCGGCCGGCTTCCACAGAAGCGAGCCATAGGCGAACAGCTTCACCGGCCCGCCCGGCGCGCCGGCCAGCACCTCTTCGCGAATGCGCGCGTAATCGGCATCGGTCATGTAGACCATGCCCGGCGTCGGCCCGGCATCCTCGACCGCACGCAAGGTGCGGGCGACCAGCGCCTCGGTCAGCGCCATCGGTGTCTTGCGCGGCGAACGCCGTGATGCGGCGGAAATGACCTTGCTCATCCTCATGCTCTCAGCCTTGCCGCCATGTTGCCGAAGGCTGAAGGATTCTCAAGGGCCGAGTACACCAGCGCGGTATCGGGATTCGAACTATCGTGTCCAACAGCTTGACTGCACAAATACCTACGCGACGGGTTAAACGCGTCGACTGACCCCATTTCAACGTGATGCGCGAGATGCTGGTCTGGCTCAGGGACGCCGGATAGGCGGTATCGCCAATTTTTGAGCCGCGTTGCATGCCTTGAATTCGCCCGGGCGCGCGTCATCTAGCTTTGAGTGGCGCCAGTCACTTGAACGGGTGGAGGCAGATTGTGGCGCTCGAAGCTGTCGCGCGTCCCGGCGGTCGCTATATTGCGGTCGCCGTCGTGGCGGTGCCATTGCTGTTCGTCGTCGGTGGACTGGCCATTCGCTATGCGGCATTTGCCTCGATCTCGGCGGAACCAGGCTTCGCAGCCTATGCCCAGGCGCTCTGCCGGTGGGATTGCGCGTGGTATGTCGACATTTCCGAACACGGTTATGAGCGCTTTCCCATTCCAGGCCAGAGCAATGTCGGACGCTGGGGCTTCTTTCCGCTCTATCCGATGCTGGTGGCGGCAATCCGGTCTGTTTTCCCTTTGCCGACGATACTGCTCGCGTCGATCGCATCGATTGCGTGCAGCTACGCGGCCTGTCTGGTGGCGTGGCCGCTGCTCGAGAAGAACATGCGCGCTTATGTGCTGTATTGCGCCTTTCTGCTCAGCGGCCCGTTCTCCTTTCACTTCACGACTTTCCTGACCGAACCTCTTTTCGTGCTCCTGACGTCGTGCGTTTTTCTGGCACTCAAACGCTCCAGCTATCTGACCGCGGGGCTGTCATCGGCTCTGCTGTCGGCAACCAGGCTCGTCGGAGTGCTTGTTGTATTTGCGACTGTCATTCAGATGTTCAGGGATTACCGCGCAAAGGGCGGATCGGCGCTTTCGTTCCCACGTTGGGTGCTTGGCCGACCGGATCTGCTCGTTGCAATTCTCATCTCGCCTGCCGGCTTGTTCGCCTACATCCTGTTCCTCTATCTGACGGTCGGGGACGGCTTTGCCTTCCTGCACGTCCAGCGCGCGTTTGGACGGGTGGCGGGCAATCCGCTCGCCTTCATATGGGATGGACTCTCGGCCGTTCCGACGACTGGATGGCTGCCTACGGCGCCGCAATGGAGCGCGCTCGCCGCACTCATAGGACTGGCGCTATCGGCGGTTCTGGCGGTTCGCAGGCAATATGGTGCCGCGCTGTTCTGCGCCTGCTGCATCATCCTGCCGCTGATCACGAACCTGGCCTCGATGGTCAGATACGTCATTGGGCTTTCGCCTCTGACAATGTTGCTGACCACGTTGTTGTCGGCGTCGAAGCTGACTTTTCTTTCGGCTCTGGGTCTCTTCCTGGGCGCCTGCTATTTCATGACGGTGGCATGGATCGGGGGCTATCTTGCCCTGGTCTAGCACTCCGGGCCCGCATCGGCGCGCGGCCTCGCTTGGCGGCTACACGCTGGCGGCGGTTCTGGCCGGGGCGGAAGTCATCATCCTTGCGCTTGCTCTCAATCCAGACGTCAATGCCGACTATCGCGCCTATTACATCGACCGGACGACAACCTGCCTCAATCGCGATGCGGTCGGCAGCTACACCCTTGGCCAGACGGTGTCGTTCCGGTCCGACGGAGCCAAAAAGGCAGCCGGCATGAGGGTCTGCGGCTGGTCGGGACCGGTAGCCGACGGCACCCATTCGCTGGGCGAGACCTCGCGGCTTCGCCTGGAGATACCGCCGCTTCGCGACGGCCTGACTGCCACGCTGCAAATGGCCGCCGTCATTCGTCCGCCACAGATCACGCAAAGGGTTGTGATCTCGGTGAACGGCGTTCGGGTGCATGCGGTGACGCTGTCCGGCAAAGAGCCACGCACCGTCTCGTTCGTCATCCCACCGGCGGCTCTCGCCGAGGCCAAGACACTCGACATCGCCTTCGACTACCTCGACGGCATTCCGCAAACTCCTGCCGCCAGCAACATCTATAAACGCTCCATCAAATTGTTGTCGCTCCGGCTCGATCCCACTGACGCGGATTAGGGCGGGCGATCGCGCTGCTGGCCGCGTCTTCGCTGCGCAAAAACCCAGCGGTCCAGCATGAGGAGATTGACCGCTGGAACAAGCAAGCATGTAACCAGGATGGCAATGATCGGCGGCAGACTGAGTTTCGCCGTCAAAAGCGCCGGCGCCGCGTAAGCCACAGCGAAGCCGGTTGCCGTCAGCAAGAGAAAACGCGGAGCCTCCGATCGATGCGATCCGCTCGACGCGAAGGTCACGAACTTATGCGCGAGATAAGAAAACAGGGCGGCAGCGGTATAAGCTGCAAGCGAGGCACCGACCGGCGAGAGGCCGAACCGTTGCCATTCGACCAAAGCGGTGGCCATCACTGCATATAGGATCGTTGCAGCGATGCCGACCGACCCGAAGCGCGCCAGCAGCCTCAGCCCGGCGTCGCCGGTCGAACGGCGCTCAGACATGCGCACTGCACGCATACTGCGCTCCAAGCGGCAAAGGCGCGAATACGCGCTCGACTCTTCTGGCCAAGGGCCTTGCCGAGGGTAGCAGCAGAAAATGCTCGGAGCGGATGTGGCTGAAGCCTGTTTCCTGAAAGAGGGACCTTGCTCTGGCGGCTTTGAGCAGGACTGCGTCCTGATCGAACGGACACCGGAACACCGCAAGGCGCGTCATCGGATTATAGGGATTGTGCTCGATGATGCAGGCGATGCCGCCTGGCCGCACGACGCGCCGCATTTCCAGGAAGAAATCGAGCCAGGAGGAGGGCGTAACGTGATGGACGACACAACTGGCGAAAGCCAGATCGAACGTGCCGTCCTCATAAGGCAGCCCCTGCCTGCTGCAGGTCCTGTAGGCCACACGCGGATTGTGTTGGCTGGCGCGCAAAATCGAGTCTTGCGAGACGTCGCAACCATCGAGGCTGTCGAAAGCGCCGTCGAGATAGGGGTGGAGCGAACCGACGCCGCAGCCGACATCCAGCGCCCTTACAGCCGACCCACCCTGCCGAAGCTTTCGCTCGACCACCAAACGCCGCAGCAGGTCCGCCTTGGCGATAAGGAAGAAGTCGTGCCTGAGTCCGGAAAACCGGATGGACCCTTCGACCGCCTCGCCATAGTTGGAATTATAGCTGTCGAAGAGTTCGCCCATTGGCGGGGACTCCACTCCTGGGCTTGTGAAACGATTGGCGGCGCTTACCAGAGACGGCACGCATCGCCTCGTCGAAGCCGGTGAGCCGATCGATCACGTACAGCGGGCGGCGTTTCACCTCGGCGTGGATGCTGCCGACATAGAGCCCGACCACGCCGGTCATGAAAAGATTAATGCCGCACAGGAGCGACACGATCACCACCGTGGATGTCCACCCGGCAATGACGCCGGCTTCAAAAAACCAGGCAAACATGGCGTAGGCACCAAAGACCACCGCCAGCGCGGAAATGGCCAATCCGCCCCAGAGCGCCAGGCGCAACGGCTTCTCGGAGAAACTGACGATGCCGTGAACCGCAAGGTGCATCATCTTCCAGAATGGGTATTTGGTCTGGCCCAGGGTTCGCGCGTGGCGCTCAAATGGCACTGCCGTCTGCTTGAAGCCCATCCAGCCGAACATGCCCCTGACGAAGCGGTCATGTTCGGGCATATGCTTGAAGGTTTCCAGCGCCTTGCGGCCGACCAGGCGAAAGTCGCCGACGTCGCGCGGAATATCGACCGACGTCATTTTCTCCAGCAGGCGATAGAAAAGACTTGCCGTAAAGCGCTTGAACCAGGATTCGCCGTCGCGCTTGACTCGGCGGGCATAGACGATCTCGAAGCCTTCCTTCCACTTTGCCACCAGATCGAGAACGACCTCCGGCGGGTCCTGCAAGTCGGCATCCATGACGATGACGGCATCGCCCGCAGCGGCATCCATACCGGCGGTAATCGCCATCTGGTGGCCGAAATTGCGGGAAAATTCGATCAGCCGAAAGCGCGGCTCGGCGGCAACCACCTTTCGCAGGTATTCGACACTTCCATCGAGGCTTCCGTCATCGACGAAGATGGCCTCCGTTTCTCCGTCCAACCGGCCGATCAGGCAACTGATCCGCTCGATCAGCCGAGGCAGCACCTGTTCTTCATTGTATATGGGCAGGACCAGCGAGTAGCGAGGCGGTGACCTGTTCACCGTCATTCCAGGGTCGTGGACCACAGACTCTCGCATGCGGTTGAAAATGGAACGCAAGCTACAAAGTTCCAAAGGCACTTAAGAAACTGCTAATTTATCTAATTCTGGAGGGAATACCGGTTCTCGATGAGCACTGGAGGGCGTCGTCGTGAGGTCGGACGTCCACATCGAGGCGTAAACTATCGGTGGCTGCTGGCGCGATCGGCCTGGCGAGAAACAGTCGTTGAGGCATAACGCGTTGACCGCGAGGCCTACTCCCGGACTTGCCGGCTGAAGCGGGCTGCGGGTCACCCTAAGGGTGCGGGCCGATCGCTTTTGACGCATGCCGGACATCGCTCATGGAACACGGTCGGCGAGCGCGGCCGAGTATCCCGCTTGCCGGCCAGCGACGTCCTGACCGGCAAGCTATCGTACCGGCCGAGCCTTAGCTGGGCCGGCCGGTACGCTTGCCGGCCTGACGAGGGCCGCCGTCAAGCAGCCGGTCGAATGTTTTGGTTCACCCGGAAGAGGTTGTTTGGGTCGTATTTCTTCTTCAGCGTAGCCAGGCGCTCATAGTTGTCGCCATAAGCCGCCTTGAGCCTTGCATCGCCCTCGTCATCCATCATGAAGTTCAGGTAGGCGCCACCCAGATCGAACGGATGCACGGCCTCCCAATAGGCCTTGGTCCAGCGTGTCACCGGCCCCGCTTTCTGTGGGTCCGGATCGATCCCCTCGATGACCATCGACCAGGTCGCATCACGGTAATTCCAGGGTGTCTCGTCTTTGCCGACGCGATGGACCGCACCATCGATCGGATAGAGATGCATGAGCGATAGCTCGCTCGGCGTCTTCGCCGCCTGCTCGAGATGAGCGTCGATCGCCTCGTCGGACAGCGTCTTGACGAAATCGCCCCGCCAGTACCACTGCATTCCCTTCGGGTAGAGCCCATCGAACATGCTCTGCACCGCGGGATAGGGCATCGTTCCCATCCAGTTGAACCAGGGCGCGGGCAGCGCATCGAGCAGCGGGGCCAGCGCCTCTCTGCCCTTTTCCTCCGGGCCGTTGTAGCAGCACATCAGCAGACACATCCGCTTTCCCCAAAACTCTTCCGGGAAGGGTGCGCTCGAGAGGACGGTCTTGAGCCCGAGAAAGATCCCGAGTTCTTCGGGCGCGTTCGGCAGGAACTCGCGATAATGCTGCATGATGGTGCGGGCATGGCGCTGATCCCATGCGATCGGCCCCGCAAAGACCATGCTGACCTGGTGGAGCTTGAACACAAAGCTGGTGACGATGCCGAAATTGCCGCCGCCGCCGCGAAGCGCCCAGAACAGGTTGGGGTTCCGCTCCTTGCTGGCGGTGACGAAGCTTCCATCGGCAAGCACGACATCGGCCTCGACCAGATTATCGATGGTCAGGCCATATTTGCGCGTCAGATAGCCATGGCCGCCGCTCAGCGTCAGTCCGGCGACCCCGGTGGTTGAGATGATGCCCGCCGGTACGGCCAGGCCAAAGGCATGGGTGGCATGGTCGAGGTCGCCCTGAGTGCAGCCCGGGCCTACCCGCGCCGTGCGGGCATCCGGATCGACGCGCACGCCGTTCATCGCCGACAGATCGATCACCAGACCGTCGTCGCAGCTCCCCAATCCTGGTCCGTTATGGCCGCCGCCACGTACCGCAACCAGCAAATTGTTGTCGCGGCCGAAATTCACCGCTGTGATTACGTCGGCGACGTCGACACAGCGGGCGATGATCAGCGGCCGCTTGTCGATCATGCCGTTGTAGAGCTTGCGGGCCTCGTCATAGCGGGCGTCGCCGGCGCGGATGACTTCGCCTCGCAGGCTTGCTGCGAATTTGCTGATGTCTTCATCGTTCATGACATTCCTCCCTGTTATTGGACCTGTCGGCCGGCCGATGAAACGCTAATCCCGTCCGCTGTTCCCGCAAATGTCACATCGTCCATTTCTGTTGCCCGATCGTTCAGAGTAGGATTAGACCGGATGGATAGTTGCTCGGGCGGCCATATTGCCGGATAGTTCGAGATGCCTGGCGGAAAAACTCGTTGTCAAAGGGAGTAGCCGATCGTTTCCGGAGGTGTAGTGCGTGGATGTCCTTTCCGATGTGCTCCGAGCCGTTCGCCTCACCGGTGCGATCTATTTCGACGTTGACGCTAGCTCTCCCTGGGTCGGCGAGTCGCCGGGCACGGCCGACATTGCCGCCGCCGTCATGCCGGAGGCAGAGCACATCATTTCTTTTCATGCCGTGATGTCGGGCTCGTGCTGGGCCGCGCTGGGAGACGATTCGGTGCCGCCGGTGCTCGTGAACGCCGGTGATGTCGTTGTCTTCCCCGGTGGTGTTCCGAACGTGTTGAGCTCCTCGCCGGGGGCGCGGGGCGAACCCAATATGGCGATGTATTATCGGCCGATAGACGAGAGCCTGCCGTTCGCGGTGATCCATGGTGGCGGCGGAGACGAGCGGACCCGATTCATTTGCGGGTATCTTGGCTGCGATGCACGTCCCTTCAATCCTCTCCTGGCCGCATTGCCGGCCATCCTGTGTGCCCGCAAGCCCGCCGATGGAAGCAGTTGGGTTATCGACCTTTTTCGGCTGGCGCTGGCCGAAGGCGGCAGTGGGCGGGCGGGCTGTGAAACGATACTCGCCAAGCTGAGCGAGCTGATGTTTGTCGAGATCATCCGCCGCCATCTCGAGACCCTCCCCGACGATTCGCGCGGCTGGCTGTCAGGCCTACGGGATCCACATGTCGGCGAGGCGCTCCGGCTCATCCACGCTCGCCCCAGGGAGGAATGGACATTGGACCGGCTCGCCCGCGAAGTAGGGCTCTCGCGCACGGCGTTTGCGAGCCGCTTTACCCACTATGTCGAGGTCTCCCCCATGCACTATCTTGCTCGCTGGCGTCTGCAACTGGCAGGACGCTTGCTCGAACGCCCCGAAATGAGCATCGCGCAAGCGGGTGCCGAGGTCGGCTACGAGTCGGAAGCCGCCTTCAATCGCGCCTTCAAAAAGTTCGTCGGCATTCCACCTGGCACCTGGCGAAAGGGACGGTCGGCGTTGCTCGAGGCTCAGAGATTGCCCGCTGGCGTCGTGCAATAGGAAAGAACTGGCAGGGCGTTGACGCTTCGGTCTGCGTGCAGCGTCCCAATGCTCGAAAGCCCCTGGCACAAAGCGGTAGACGATGACCGGCCGCCGCGACGCTCTCGGCGAGGCGTGTCAGACTTCGCGCCTCAATCCTTCGCGCGCTCGACATAGGCGCCATCGGCTGTCATCACCACCACGCGGGTGCCGGCGCTGATGTGTGGCGGCACTAGGGTACGCACGCCGTTGGACAGCGTTGCCGGCTTGTAGGACGAGGACGCCGTCTGGCCCTTGGTCACCGGCTCGGTCTCGACCACCTCGAAAGTGGCGCGCTGCGGCAGTACCAGCGAGATGGCGATGTTGTTGTATTGCGAGATCTGCACCGGCATGCCTTCCACCAGATAAGGCGCCATGTCGCCGACCACGCTTTCCGGCACCGCGACCTGGTCGTAAGTCTCCGGATTCATGAAGTGAAAGCCTTCGCCGTCATGGTAGAGGAACGTGTGCTCGCGCTCCTCGACATAGGCGCGCTCGACCTGCTCGGTGGTGCGGTAACGCTCGGAAACCTTTACCCCGTCGGAGATACGCCGCATGTCGAGCTGGGTGACCGGCGTACCCTTGCCAGGATGAATGTTTTCGGCAAAGAGGATCACATAAAGCTTGCCGTCCTTTTCGACGACGTTGCCTTTGCGTAAGGAGCTGGCGATGACCTTCACGGGTTTCCATCCTGATAAAATTTGTTGGCGCAAATCGGCTGGAGAGGCCGTTGCGTGCGGCCTAGCGCATCTTGGCCGCAATCGCCAGCCCTCTGTGCAATTCCCCTGAAACCGATGACCGCCGCCTCGCCGTGGTGGACGCCGCATGTCCACGCCGACCGCCGGCCGCGGCTGATCCTGCGCAATGCCATTGCCGCCGGGATGCGCGACTGGTTCGCCCGCCGCGACTTCGTCGAGGTGGAGACATCGGCCCTGCAGGTCTCGCCCGGCAATGAAGCGCACCTGTCGGCCTTTGCCACCGAGGCGATCGGGCCGGACGGACAGCGCCAGCCGCTCTACCTCCACACGTCGCCGGAATTCGCCTGCAAGAAGCTGCTTGCCGCCGGCGAGGAGCGCATCTTCAGCTTCGGGGCTGTCTGGCGCAACCGCGAGCGCGGCCCCTTGCACCATCCTGAGTTCACCATGCTCGAATGGTACCGCGTCGGCGAGACCTATGAGAGCCTGATGCGCGACTGCGCCGAGCTCGTAGCGCTGGCGGCCGAACGGGCCGGAGCGAAGCGTTTTAGCTTCCGCGGCCGTGAAGCCGATCCGTTCGCCGAGCCGGAACGGTTGAGCGTCGCCGAAGCTTTCATGCGCCATGCCGGCATCGATCTGCTGGCGACGGTTGCAGCCGATGGCAGCACCGACCGCGCGGTGTTGCATGCCGCCCTGGTCCAGGCCGGATTGCGGACCGCGCCCGACGACAATTGGGCCGACCTGTTCAGCCGGGTGATGGTCGAAAAAATCGAGCCGGCGCTGGGGCAGGGACGCCCCACCATCCTTTTCGGATATCCGATCTCGGAGGCGGCATTGGCCCGGCCGAGCGCCGACGATCCGCGCACCGCCGAGCGTTTCGAGCTTTATTGCTGCGGCGTCGAGCTCGCCAACGCCTTCGGCGAATTGACCGACCCGGCCGAGCAGCGCCTGCGCTTTGCCGCCGAAATGGATGAGAAGCAGCGCGTCTATGGCGAACGCTACCCGATCGACGAGGACTTCCTCGCCGCGCTCGCCATCATGCCGCAGGCGAGCGGCGCCGCGCTCGGCTTCGACCGGCTGGTGATGCTCGCCACCGGCGCGCTCAGGATCGAGGACGTGATCTGGACGCCGGTGGCCGCTTCCTGAGGGATTGTCGATCTCGCTCGCCGTTCATCCGCCTGCGGCCTGCGGTCCTGTTTCGGCGCTTGATGCACCCGGTTTGCCCGCTTCGCCATTGCAGAAGCGGCATCGGGACAATAGATGGTGCAGCAGCGGCTGCCCTTCAGCCGGCCGGAAATAACAGGATCATGCGCATGACCGATACGCTCGACGCAGCGAAACTGACCGATCGCGTCGCGGCCCTGGTCGAGGCTGCCAAACGGGCCGGCGCCGATGCCGCCGATGCCGTTGCGGTACGCGGCCGCTCGACCGGCGTGTCGGTGCGGCTTGGCAAGGTCGAAGGCACAGAGGCGTCCGAGAGCGAGGACGTCTCGCTGCGCGTCTTCGTCGGCAAACGGGTAGCGAGCGTTTCGGCAACGGCGGCATCCGACCCCAATATGCTGGCCGAGCGCGCCGTCGCCATGGCCAAGGTGTCCCCCGAGGATCCCTATCAGGGCCTCGCCGACCCGGCCTTGCTGGTCAAGAAACCGCGCGACCTCGATCTGTTCGACGCCACCGAGGTGTCGGCGGACCAGTTGAAGGAAGCAGCGCTTGCCGCCGAAGCGGCGGCGCTTGCCGTCAAGGGCGTCACCAATTCGGCCGGCAGTGGCGCCAGTGCCGGGCTCGGCGGCCTGGTGCTCGCCACCTCGCACGGCTTCGTCGGCCATTACGTCGCCTCGCGTTTTTCGCGCTCGACCAGCGTGATCGCCGGCGAGGGCACCGGCATGGAGCGCGACTACGAATTCTCCTCGCGCCAGCATTTTTCCGATCTCGACGCGCCGGAAGACATCGGCCGCAAGGCCGGTGAGCGCGCTGTACGCCGCATTGGCGCGCGCAAGGCGGCGACCGGGCCTGTCGACGTGGTGTTCGATCCGCGTGTGGCGCGCGGCATTGCCGGCCACCTTGCCGGTGCCATCAATGGCGCCGCGGTCGCGCGCAAGACCAGCTTTCTCCGCGACATGATGGGCAAGAAGGTGGCTTCGGCCGCAATCACCGTCACCGACGAGCCGCTCCGGCGCCGTGGACAGGCCTCGCGCCCGTTCGACGGCGAAGGCGTCGAGGGCGAAAAACTGTTCATGGTCGACAAGGGCGTGCTCAACCACTGGTTTCTGTCGACTTCGGCGGCTCGGGAACTCGGCCTCGTCACCAATGGGCGCGGCTCGCGCAGCGGCTCGTCGGTCTCGCCGTCGTCGACCAATCTCGCCATCGAGCCCGGGGAAAATACGCCGGAAGAGCTGATCAAGTCGCTCAAGACCGGCTTCTACGTCAGCGAAGTGTTCGGCCAGGGCGTCGACATGGTGACGGGCGAATATAGCCGCGGCGCTTCCGGCTTCTGGATCGAAAATGGCGAGCTGGCCTATCCCGTCGCCGAGGTGACCATCGCCTCCAATCTGAAGACGATGTTCCTCAACATGGTTCCGGCGAGCGATCTCGACCGCAATTTCGGCACTGCCGCGCCCACGCTTTTGATCGAAGGAATGACCCTTGCCGGAGCTTGACCCGGCCGTCTCGGCCGGCGCTACTGAAGACCTGCAGCTGTTGCGCGATGCCGCCCGCGAGGCGGGGCTCATCGCCATGCAGTACTTCAACAACAATCCGCAGGTGTGGATGAAGGGCGGCACCTCGCCGGTCAGCGAAGCCGATCACGCCGCCGACAAATATCTGCGCGAGACCTTGCTGGCGGCCCGGCCGGATTATGGCTGGCTGTCGGAGGAAACCGTCGACGACCCGGTAAGGCTCGTCGCGCGCCGCACCTTTGTCGTCGATCCGATCGACGGCACGCGCGGCTTCCTCGAAGGGCTGCCCACATGGTGCGTCAGCGTCGCTGTGGTCGAGAACGGCCGAACGCTTGCCGGCGTGCTCGACTGCCCGGCGAAGGGCGAAATCTATTGGGCGCTGCCGGGCGAGGGCGCGTTCCTGAATGGCAGGCGCATCAGCGTGCGTCCGCCGTCGGAAACGGCCGAAATCGCCGGACCGCAGGCGATGATCGACCTGATGCCGGCGAAATGGCACAAACGGCTGAAGCGCGTGCTCTATATTCCTTCGCTCGCCTACCGGCTGGCGATGATCGCCGGCGGCCAGCTCGATGCCACCTTCGTCAAGGCCAACGCGCATGACTGGGACATCGCCGCGGCCGATCTCATCCTGCGCGAGGCAGGCGGCGCCTTGCTCGATCGGCATGGCCGCGCGCCGCTCTATGCCGGCGAAGTGATCCGTCACGGACCGCTCGCCGCCGGCAGCGGCGAACTCCTCGCCGTGCTCGCCGGCGTCATCGCCGGGCTGGACAATTGACCACTATCAATAGTTCCAAAGTCGGCGGCTTTGGTCTAGACCTGTCCCAAACTCACGATATGTGAAGGATCGACATGGCCGCTGAAGACGGAAAGAAACAGCTTTTGCACCTGGTGTTCGGCGGCGAACTCAAGAAGCTGGGCGGCACCGAATTCCGCGATCTCGACGCGCTCGATATTGTCGGCATCTATCCGGACTATCAATCGGCGCACGCCGTCTGGAAGGCCAAGGCGCAAGCTAGCGTCGACAATGCCCATATGCGCTATTTCGTCGTTCACCTGCACCGCCTGCTCGACCCCGAAAACAAGGCCGTCGGTTGACATCGATGAACCATGAAGCGGTCAAGCGATCAGCCCCGCGGTCGGCGGTCAGACGTCGCAAGCCGAAGACGTTCTGGCGCAAGATCCGCGAACCGCTGGCGCAGTCGCGATTCGTCAAGAATGCGCTTGCCGCGCTGTTTGCGTATTTCGTTCGCCTTGTCCGCTTGACCAACCGCATGGTCGACGGATCGGCCAAGTTTTCCGGCGGCGCCTATGCGCAGCTCGAGCCTGGCATCATCGCGCTCTGGCACGGCCAGCACCTGCTGACCCCGGCCTACTATCCCAAGGGACGGCCGCTGGTTGCCATGGTATCGCGCAGCGCCGATGCCGAGCTCAACGCGCTGATGGTCGAGAAATTCGGCATCGAGGCGGTGCGCGGCTCTGGCGGGCGCGAAAGCGCAAGGCATCTCGACAAGGGCGGGGCCAAGGCGCTCATCGCCCTCAAAAAGTCGCTCGCCACCGGCAAGAATGTCGCCATGATTGCTGATATTCCCCACGGCACGCCGCGCGATGCGGGGCTCGGCGTCGTCCTTCTGGCGCGGCTGTCCGGCCGGCCGATCCTGCCTGCCGCGATAGCCACCAGCCGCCGCAAGGTGATCGAGGGCAGCTGGGACAAGACGACGATCAACTTGCCCTTCGGCCGCTCCTCGATTGTCGTCGGCACGCCTGTCTTCGTGCCGGCCAACGCCGACGCCGCCGAAATGGAACGCAAGCGCCAGGAGGTCACGGCCTCGCTTAATGCCGCGACCGCCGAGGCCTATCGCCTTGTGGACGGTTCGAAATGAGTGTGCGCTGGGCGCGCGCCTTCCTGACCGCATACCGTTTCGCGGGGGCGGCCGCCTACCCGTTGGCCGGGCCTTATGTCGCCTGGCGCACTTCCAGAGGCAAGGAGGATCGCATTCGCCGGCGCGAACGCTACGGCGTCGCCGGACGCGAGCGCCCCGAAGGCCCGGTGATCTGGATCCATGCAGCCAGCGTCGGCGAGACCATCGCCGTCGTGCCGCTGGTCGAGAGCATTCTCGATTACGGCGTCAACATCGTGCTGACGACGGGCACGGTCACCTCGGCGCAGGTCGCCGAAGAACGGCTGGGCGACCGCATCATCCACCAATATGTGCCGCTCGACCTCAAGCCGGCGGTCAGCCGCTTCCTCGACCATTGGCAGCCGGACCTGGCGATCATCGCCGAATCGGAGATCTGGCCGATGACCATCCTGGAACTCGGCGCCCGCCGCGTGCCGCAGGTTCTGGTGAACGGCAGGCTGTCCGACCGCTCTTTCAAGTCCTGGAAGAAGCGCGCCAACATTGCCGAAGCATTGTTCGAAAATCTCGCCCATGTCGTCGCCCAGTCGGATCTCGATGGCGAGCGCTTCCTTTCGCTCGGCGCCCGGCCGGTCACTGTATCCGGCAATCTCAAGGTCGACACCGCGCCGCCGCCGGCCGACGAGCGGGCACTGGCGGCGCTGAAACGCCAGATCGGCGGCCGCCCGACCTGGGCGGCGATCTCGACCCATGACGGCGAAGAGGCGGTCGCCGCCGAAGTTCACGCCATGCTGCACAAGCGCCACCACGGGCTTTTAACGATCATCGTGCCGCGCCATCCCGATCGCGCCGGGCAGCTGGCCGCCCAGATTTCCGGCATGGGCCTGAAGCTGGCGCAGCGCAGCAAGGGCGACAGGATCACCGCCGACACCGATATTCTGCTCGGCGACACGATCGGCGAGATGGGGCTTTATCTGAGGCTGACGGAAATTGCCTTTGTCGGCCGTTCGCTGACTTCCGAGGGCGGCCAGAACCCGCTGGAACCAGCCATGCTGGAGACCGCGGTGCTTGCCGGCCGCAACGTCCAGAATTTTCGCGAGGCCTATCAGCGCCTGCTCGATAGCGGCGGCGCCAAGCTGGTGCGCGACCGCGATATGCTGGCCGGCGCCGTTAATTTCCTTTTGACCAACGAGGCGGCCCGCCATGAGATGATGGCGGCGGGTGCGGCGACGGTCGACGAGATGCGCGGTGCGCTGGCGCATACGCTCAGGTCGCTCGAGCCCTATATCCAGCCGCTGGTCGTCAAGTCGCGCCTGAAGGGCGCGAACGGGCGCTGACGTGACCTCGGAAGCGCCACCCTTCTGGTGGGAAGAGCCGGACTGGCGGGTCACGGCGCTGTCGCCGCTCTCCGCCGTCTATGCGCTTGTCGCCGGTCGCCGCATGCGGCACGCGCCGCGTGAAAAGGTCGAGGCGCCGGTGCTCTGCGTCGGCAACTTCACCGTCGGCGGCACCGGCAAGACGCCGGTGGCGATCGCGCTGGCCGAGCAGGCCAGGCGCATGCAGCTTAATCCGGGTTTCCTGTCGCGCGGCCATGGCGGCTCCTTCGCGCAGCCGCATATCGTCGATCCGCACCACGATGCCGCCAAGCATGTCGGCGACGAGCCGCTGCTTCTGGCCGAACACGCCCCGGTCGCGGTGACGCCGAACCGGGCCGCCGGCGCCAGGCTTCTGCTGGAGAAGCTCGGCTGCGATTTCCTGATCATGGATGACGGTTTTCAGAGCGCGCGTATCCACATCGACTATGCGCTGGTCGTTGTCGATGCGCGCCATGGCATCGGCAATGGCCGCGTCATCCCCGGCGGGCCGCTGCGGGCAAAGATCGTCGACCAACTGGTCTTCACCAGCGCCTTGCTGAAGATGGGCGAGGGCACCGCGGCCGATACGGTCGTGCGCCAGGCAGCGCGTGCCGGCAGGCCGATCTTCGAGGCGCACACTGCCCCGAGCAGCAAGGTGACGCTGGCCGGCAGGCGGTTCCTGGCGTTCGCCGGCATTGGCCATCCCGACAGGTTTTTCGACACCGTAGCCGAGGCCGGCGGCGAGCTTGCGCTGACCCGACCGTTTCCTGACCATCATTTCTACAGTGCGGACGAGCTTGCCGAATTGGCGGCGACAGCACGTAAAGCCGGGCTTGGTCTCATTACCACCGCCAAGGACGCTGCCCGCCTGCGTCACGGCGCGGCACCGCCGGAATTCCTCGACGGGCTCGATGTGCTGGAGATCGACACCGTCTTCGAGCTCGACCATGTGCCGCAACGCATCATCGACGAGACGCTGGATGCCTGGCGGCAGCGCCGGCTTAAAGGCTGACCAGAAGCGTGAGCACCGAGGCAATGCGGGACTGGAATTTGCGGCTTTCCGCCGGTCGAACGTATTTTGTTCTTGCTTTGTGCCGGCAGCTATGCTAGTAATTTGGGTATAGTGATGATTCGCCGGTGGCCCGCCCTCGAACTTGAGGCGGGTTTTTTATTTCATGGCCTCTAAGGTTTCGGTGTTGCCGGCCTGACACCGCGGCAGAGGGCGCAGGATCGCAACGGGGCGGCTTTCATTGCGCTGGACTAGCGTCGGCGGCGCAGTTCCGGATGCGCTTCGATCTCGCGGCGCAGCGAGGCGGCGGCATTCACATAGGGTTCCTGCCTGGCGACACTCCAGTATTTGAGCTCGTCGAGCGGGATGCTCTCGCCGGTCACCGCGCAGCGCACGAAGGCGCCGGGGCTGGTCACCTGGAAGTCGCCGTCGAGATAGCGGATGCGGGCTTCCTTGCCGCCGGGTCCTTCGAAACGGTTCATCATGGGGTGGTGCCGAAATTCATGACGATGTCATCGCCACAAATTGCGGCGAGGTCAAGCTCGGTTGGCCTCGCGTGGTTCTGTTTCTGGTGACACTTGCTCGAACAAGCCGGCAAAGCGGATGCCAATGCATGTCGCGCAAAAGTGTGCAGCGGTTTTGCGCGACATGCATAAACACAAGAACCTGAAGCGCGTCGCATGAGGCCGGTCGAACGCGACGCGCTTCTCATTCCTCGGCGGTGATAAACTGCTCGATCTTCTTCGCTGGCAGCCCGGCCTGGACGGCGATGCGCCGGGCGAGTTCGGCGGCGGCGGCGCGCGGGCGCCCCAGCGGCCGGTCGAGCCAGTAGGATATCGGGCTCAGCGCACTGCGTTCGTCGACGGCGACGATGCGGCCCGATTTCAATTGGTCCACCGTCAACGGCGGACGTGCCAGCGCAATACCGAGCCCGTGCGCGGCGGCGTCGAGCACCAGATTGTAGTCCTCGAAACGGCGGTCGTGCGGCCGCGGCCGATAGTCCATCTCCTGCGCCGCAAACCAGGCGCGCCAGGCCGAAGCGTCGGAATCGTTGATCAGCGGAAATTCGAGCAGCCGGGCAGGATCTCCGCGGCCGATCTCCCTGGCCAATTCCGGCGAGGCGACCGGGAACACATATTCTTCGAAAAGCTGCACCGAGATCCGGCCCGGAATGCGACCGCGCCCGCAGCGGATCGACAGGTCGATGCCCTCGTCGGCAAGATCGCCTTGGCGGATGTCGACGTCGAGCACTATACGCAGCTTCGACGGGTGGTTCTCCAGCGCCGCCATACGCGGCATCAGCCACAGCCCGCTGACCGAAGGGATCGAGGTCAGCCGCACCACCGCCGTGCCGCGCGGCTCGACCCAGCGATCCGAATTGCTGGCGATCAGGGCAAAGGCTTCGGTGGTGCGCAGATGCAGCCGGTTGCCCTCGATGGTCAGCGAGACGCCGCGCGCGCCGCGATCGAAGACTTTCAGCCCGAGCCAACCCTCGAGCTTGGCGATCTGCCGGCTGACGGCGCCGTGAGTGATGTTGAGCTTCTCGGCCGCCGCCGAAAAGCTGCCGGTCCGAGCCGCGGCGTCGAAGGCGCGCAGCGTTTCGAGCGGCAGCATCGGGTCTAAGCTGTGATCCATAGTCACAGGTGATGCTCGATTTGTTCGTTTGTCAACCGACCCGCAATAGCGTTTCTCTACTTCATGGCATTGGATCGCGAGGACACCCAGATGAGCGCTTACACCGGCACGTTGAATACGACACAGCGCATGGATGCCACGGCTGCCATCGCGGTGGCGCTGACGGTGGTCGGCTGGGCCTCCGCCTTTCCGGCGATCCGCGCCGGCCTTGCCGCTTTCGGGCCGCTGGAACTTGGCGCGCTGCGCTTTGCCATCGCCGCGGTTCCGGCGGCGATCTTCCTCGCGGTCAAGCGGCCGGCGCTGCCCAGGCTCGATGAACTCTGGCGCTTTGTCTTCGGTGGTGCCGTCTTCGTCGCGCTCTACACGGTGATGCTCAATTTCGGCGAGCTGACCGTTTCGGCCGGTGCGGCCGGCTTCATCATCAATGTCAGCCCGATCTTCACCGCCATCATGGCCATGGCGCTGCTCGGCGAACGCTTCTCGGGCCTCGCCTGGGCCGGCACATTCCTGTCCTTCGCCGGTATCGGGATCATCGCCATGGGCGAGGGGCAAGGGCTGCATTTCAACAATGGTGCGCTGCTTGTCCTCGGCTCGGCGCTGTGCTCGGCCGTCAACACCATCGTCCAGAAGCCGCTGTTTGCCCACCATCACCCGCTGACGATCTCGGCCTCGAACATGGTGCTTGGCGCGCTCTGCCTGTCGCCGTTCCTGCCGAGCGGTCTGGCGCAGGCGGCGGTCGCCGACACCGCCGGGCTCGGCGCCGTCATCTTTCTCGGCATCGTACCCAGCCTGATCGCCTACGCTGCCTGGGCAACAGCGCTTTCCCGCCTGCCCGCGGCGCGTGCCTCGAACTTCCTCTATCTGGTGTCGCCGATGGCGACGCTGATCGGCTTCTTCTGGCTGGGCGAGGTGCCGACGCTGCTTGGCATCTTCGGCGGCGCGCTGGCGCTGGGCGGCGTCATCGTGGTGAATTTGAAGAGGTGAGCAAAGGGTTTGGGGCTGTGCCTGACTCGAAAAGAGCCGCTGTACAGCGGCTCTTTTCGTACCCCCCACCCCGCTGCTTCGCAGCGACTCTCCCCACAAGGGGGAGGGTAAGCTCCTCGCGAGGCGTCGGCGGGTAGGGCTCCCTACCTCCCGCTTGTGGGGAGGTCGGACCGAAGGTCCGGGTGGGGGCTGCGCCCTGCGAGTTCCTTATCGCCGCCCGAACAGTCGCTCGATATCCGCCAGCTTGAGCTCGATATAGGTCGGGCGGCCGTGGTTGCAGGTGCCGGAGCCGGGCGTCGCCTCCATCTGGCGCAGCAGCGCGTTCATCTCTTCCGGTTTGAGCAGGCGGCCGGAACGCACCGAGCCGTGGCAGGCCATGGTCGCGGCTATTCTGTCCAGCCGCTCCTTCAGCGTGTCGACCGTGTCGTTGTCGGCGATCTCGTCGGCGAGGTCGCGCACCAGTTGCTGGACGTTGGTCTCGCCGAGCATCGACGGCGTCTCGCGCACCGCGACGGCACCGGGGCCGAAGCGCTCGATGCCGAGGCCGAAGCGGGCCAGCGTCTCGGAATGCCTGGCAAGCCGCTCGGCATCCTCTTCCGACAGATCGACAATCTCGGGCAACAGCAGCATCTGCGACGGCACCGCGCGTGAGTGGAGGGCGTTCTTCAAGGCCTCGTAGACCAGCCGCTCATGCGCCGCATGCTGGTCGACGATGACAAGCGAATCCCTGGTCTGGGCGACGATATAATTCTCGTGCACTTGCGCGCGCGCCGCGCCCAGCGCCGTGCCGAGCAGCGTTTCCGCCGCTTCGTTTTGCCCGGCGCGCGCATCGGCGCTGTGCAGCGGCCCGGCGTCGAAGGCCGCCTGCTCGTCCTCGCCGAACCCGTCGCCCATATTGAGCGGCCGCTGCGGCGAACGGGCAGGATCGAACCCGGAAAAGCCCGATGCCCGATAGGCGGCCTCGTAGCTGCGGTGACCGTTGGCCGGGCCGCCATGCGCATAGGATGCGGCGCCTGGCCGGAACGCGGTCATCATGCCGGCGGCCCCGGTGGTGGCGGCGCGGATGCCGGCATTGGCCAGCGCTTCGCGGATGGCGCCGACGATCAGCCCGCGCACCAGCCCCGGGTCGCGGAAGCGCACGTCTGCCTTGGCCGGATGGACGTTGACGTCGACGATCGCCGGATCGAGCCTCAGGAACAGCACGGTGACGGCATGGCGGTCGCGCGGCAGCACGTCGGCGAAGGCGCCACGAATGGCGCCGGCGATCAGTTTGTCACGCACCGGACGGCCGTTGACATAGGCGTATTGCTGCAGCGCGTTGGCGCGGGTGAAGGAGGGGACCGAGACATGGCCGGCGAGATGCACGCCGTCCCGCATCGCGTCGATGGCGATCGCATTGTCCGGAAAGTCGGCGCCCATCACCTGCGCCACCCGGCGCAGCCGGCCTTCCGGGCTGTCGTCGGTCGCCGGCAGTTCCAGCGTCGAGCGGTCCGGGCCGGCCAGGGTGAAGCGCACGGCGGGAAAGGCGATGGCGATGCGCTTGACCACGTCGCCGATGGCCGTGCTTTCGGCGCGCTCGCCCTTCATGAATTTGAGCCTTGCGGGCGTGGCGAAGAACAGGTCGCGCACCTCGACCGTGGTTCCGCGATTGGCCGCCGCCGGCCTGACCGCGGAGACGCGGCCGCCGTCGATACCGATCTCGGCGGCGTTTTCACTGGACGCGGTGCGCGAGCGGATCGACAGCCGCGCCACCGAGCCGATTGACGGCAAGGCCTCGCCGCGAAAGCCGAGCGAACGGATGTCGTGAATGTTGTCGGCGAGCTTGGAGGTGCAATGGCGCGCGATCGCCAGCGCCAGTTCTTTTTCCGGAATGCCCGAGCCGTCGTCGCTGACGCGGATCAGGTTCAGCCCGCCGCCGGCGGTGACGATCTCGACTCTGGTAGCGCCTGCATCCAGCGCGTTCTCGACCAGTTCCTTGACCACGCTTGCCGGACGCTCGATGACTTCACCGGCGGCGATCTGGTTGATCATCGTTTCGGAAAGCTGGCGGATCGGCATGGGGCACTATAGGCGGATTCGTGGTCGATGCGGGAGGGCGGAATTGAGGAAATCCACGCAGCTGATCGCGACTGGCCGCTCGTGCACTTCAAGTCATGAGCTTGGGCAGCGCTGCCGCCAGTGCATCGACGGCAAGACGGACTTTCATCGGCAGGTGAGGCGTCTGCAACCACAGCGCATGGGCGTCATAGAGAAACCGTGGCTGTTCCGGCAGCAGCGGGACAAGTACGCCCGCCTGAATGCGCTCGCGAACCATCCAGTATGGCAGCCAGGCGAGCCCCATGCCGGCGGCCGCGGCATCGGCGATGGCATCGAGATCGTCGAGCCCCAATCTGCTGACGGGCCTGACCTCAATCGCGGGGTGGCCGTTGCGCGGAAACAGCCACGGCTGAACGGCACGCCCGGAACGGCGGTAGATGATCGCGTGATGGCTGCCGAGGTCATCTATTTGCTGCGGCCGGCCGTGCCGGTCGAGATAGGACGGCGATGCGCAGACGAGCATGTGCTGGCGCGCGATGCGACGTGCCATTACCCCGGCCTGGTCCTCCAGGTCGCCCGTTCTAATGGCAAGATCGCAGCCGTCCTCGGCGAGGTCGGCGAGGGCGTCGCTGAACGACAGGTCAAGTTCCAGCGCCGGATATTGCTGCGCAAGCCCGAACAGGATCGGGGCAACGCAGCGCCGGCCGAAATGCACCGGCATGAGGACACGCAGTTTTCCGCGCGGTTCGGCAAGCTGGTCGGCGGCGAGTGCATCCGCGGCCTCCGCTTCGGCAAGCACCAGCCGGCAGCGTTCATAATAGGCGCGCCCGAAATCGGTCAGGCTTTGGCGACGCGTGGTCCGATTGATGAGGCGCACGCTCAGGCGCTCCTCGAGAAACCGGACATGCTTGCCGACCATCGGCCCGGACAGATCGAGAGCCGCCGCCGCGGCTGCGAACGAGCCCAGGTCGACGGCTTTGACGAACACGGCCATGCTCGTAAGGCGATCCATATTCAAAACCTATAGTTTCTGCTGATCTACTCAAGCGACTATTTATCCGCCTGATGAGCGCTGGCATAGCTGATTCAGTTCAAATATTTTGGAGTTGTGACCGATGGCACGTGTCGTTCGCTTTCATGAGCTCGGTGGTCCCGAGGTCCTGCGCATCGAGAATGTTGACACGCCTGCGCCCGCGAGCGGTGAGATTCAGATACGCGTCAAGGCGTTGGGCATAAACCGCGCCGAGGCGCTGCTGCGTTCGGGGACCTACATCCAGACCGCGCCGTTGCCTTCCGGTCTTGGGCTCGAGGCGGCGGGTATCGTCGAGATGGTCGGCGAAGGCGTGGACGGGTTTGCGCCGGGCGATGCCGTCAGCATCGTGCCGCCATTGTCGATGGTCCGCTGGCCTGCCTATGGTGAGATTGCCACATATCCCGCCGAGCTCGTCGTCAAGCACCCGCCATCGCTGAGCTGGGAAGAGGCCGCCGCCGCGTGGATGCAATATCTCACGGCCTACGGTGCGCTGATCGACATTGCCAACCTCCAAAGCGAGGACTTTGTTGTCATTACCGCGGCCTCGAGCAGCGTCGGACTTGCCGCGATCCAGATCGCCAACATGATTGGCGCGACCCCGATCGCGGTCACACGGACATCTGCCAAGAAGCGGGCTTTGCTTGAGTTCGGCGCGGCCCACGTCATCGCCTCGGCAGAGGAGGACCTGGAAGCCAGGCTGAAGCGAATCGCCGGCCCGGACGGCGTGCGCGTGGTGTTCGACGCGGTCGGCGGGCCGATCTTCGAGCCTCTGACGGCAGCGATGGCACGGGATGGCATTCTCATCGAATATGGCGGCTTGAGCCCCGACCCGACCCCCTTTCCGCTACCTGCAGTGCTGGCCAAGACGCTGACGCTGCGCGGCTATCTCGTCCATGAGATCGTGCGCGATCGGGTCCGGCTGCAGGCCGCCAAGGCGTTCATCCTTGACGGACTGAGCTCGGGTTCGCTGAAGCCGGCAATCGCCCGAACCTTTCCGTTCGACCAGATCGTCGAGGCGCACCGTTATCTCGAATCGAACGAACAGTTCGGCAAGATCGTCGTGACCGTTTGACCGGGCATTTATCGGCCTCACGCCTGCGCCGCCAGCCAGTCCCGCACCTTGCGGGCGTTGTCGCTGAGTTCGCGGTTCTTCGACCAGATGACATGAAAGCCCTTGCCGGTCGTCATCGTGTGGCCGGTGACGCGCACCAGCAGCCCTGATGCCAGCAGCCGCTCGGCGAGGTGACCCCAGCCGAGCGCGATGCCTTGCCCTTCCATGACTGCCTGGATCACCAGCGCATAGTCGTTGATGCGCAAGCCGCGTCCGGCATCGGCGATGTCGACACCGGCCGAGGCGAACCATTCGTCCCAGCTCGCGGCCTCGCGAAACGGCTCTTCAAGATGGATGAGGCGGTGCGATTGAAGGTCCGCGACACGCTCCGGCAGCCCGAACCGTGCCACGTAACTAACGCCGGCAACGGGGAATATCACCTCATCGGCCAGCGGCAGCGAATGATAATCCGGCCATTCCCTGGGCTCGCCGCCGCGGACGCCGAGCGGGATGTCTTCGGCGATGATGTCGAGATCGCGGTCGGCGGTCTGGATGCGCAGGTCGATGCCCGGCAATTCGTCGCGAAACTGCTGCAGGCGCGGCATCATCCAGAACGAGGCGAAGGCGGTCGAGGCCGCGAGCGTCACATGCGCGCCGACGGCGATCTGGCGCAGATCCTCCGCCGACTTGCGAATGTGCGACAGGCCGAGCGAGACGTCGGCATGGAAGCGGTCGCCGGCCTCGGTCAGGCTGACTTGCCGGTGGCGGCGCTGGAAGAGTTTCGCGCCGAGCTGCTCTTCGAGCCCACGGATCGCATAGGAGACGGCAGCCTGCGTCATGCCGAGCTCGCGCCCGGCGGCGGTAAAGCTCGACAGCCGCCCGGCGGCCTCGAAAACGATCAGGCTGCCGGCCGACGGCAGCAGGTGGCGCAAGCTTCGCATAAGCTGAGCTTATACAAGAGATCAGGATTTTCCAGCGTCACAGCTGCATTTTGTCTGGCTAGATTGGTCACCAACAGGAATATGGAGCCTTCATGAACGCACCGGCCGTTGAAGTGAGCGAACACACCAACCGCCGCAGCGGTGGCCGCCTGGGGCGCAAGGCGCTGCGGGGCGCACCCATAGCGTCGTTTCCAACCCTGGTCCGCCAGATTCCCGTCTATCAGATGGTTCCGGACGAGGCGGTTGAGCTGATCCACCAGGAGTCGCTCTCCATCCTCGAAGAAGTCGGATGCGAGTTCCGCGACGACGAAGCGATCGCAATGTGGAAGGCGGCGGGCGCCGATGTCTCGGAGACAAGGGTCCGGATCGACCGCGCCCTGCTGGTGGAGCTCATCTCGAAGGTCCCGTCGGAGTTCACGCTCAATGCGAGGAATCCTCAGCGTTCCGTACGTGTGGGTGGAAACAACTCCATCTTCGTGCCGATGTACGGGGCGCCTTACGTACGCGACCTCGACAACAACAGGCGCTACGGCACACTCGCCGACCTCAACAATTTCCACAAGCTCGCCTACATGGCGCCGGCGCTGCATTCGTCGAGCTCGATCATCTGCGAGCCGATGGAAATCGCGGTGCCGAAACGTCACCTCCACATCATCCATTCGGCGCTGAAGCACTCCGACAAGCCGTTCATGGGCATCGTGACCTCCAGGGATCGAGCCGAAGACACGATGGCGATGGCAGGCATCGTGTTCGGCGAGGATTTTGTCCGCGACAACCCGGTCCTGGTGTCCATCACCAACTGCAATTCGCCGCTGGTGTGGGACGCCACCATGCTGGACGCGATGAAAGTCTATGCGCGCCACAACCAGCCGCTGATCCTCGCCCCCTTCGCCCTTTGCGGCGCCTCGACTTCGGCCTCTGCCGTCGGTGCGGTCGCGCAGGTCAATGCCGAAGCGCTGGCGGGCGTCGCGTTCACACAGCTCCTGCGTCCGGGTTCGCCGCAGATCTACGGACAGTTCATGGTGACGGTCGACATGAAGACCGGCGCTCCCATGGGCGGCACGCCGGAGGCGGCCCAGATGATGTATCTCATGGGCGCGCTGGCGCGGAAGTATCGTCTGCCGTGGCGCACGTCCGGTTTCCACGTCGGCTCGAAGCTGAACGACGCCCAGGCGGGCTACGAGGCGAACATGCTGATGCATGCCGCCATCCTTGCCGGCGCCAACTACATCTGGCACTCCGCCGGTTGGCTCGAGGCCGGCCTGACCTGCGGCTATTCGAAATTTGCCACCGACTGCGAGCAGCTTGTCGGCTGGTACAAATATGCTGGCGGGCTGCCATTCGACGATTTCAAGGAGGCTATGGCGGCTATCCGCGAGGTCGGACCGCAGGGCCATTTCCTCGGCACCCAGCACACGCTTGAACATTTCGAGTCCGCCTTCTTCATACCGAGCATCATGGACTTCAATTCGTTCGAACAGTGGAAGGCGGAAGGAGCAAAGGACCACGACACCCGCGGCCGCGAGAAAGCGCGCAACATGCTCGCCGATTATGAGGAGCCGAAGCTCGATGAGGGCATCGCCGATGGTCTCAAAGATTTGATTGCGCGGCGCGAGGAGAAACTGCCGGACAGCGTTAGTTGATCACGGGCGAAGACCCGATGCGAACCATAAGGGAGGAAAAAAATGACACTCTTCAGAAGCAACGGCGATCGCGTACCGAGCGCCATCGAAGCAATGGCCAGCGAGGCGCGCGCCGGTCGCGTCGACCGGCGGGAGTTTCTGGCCCTGGCAAGCGCTTTCGGCGCATCGGCGGCCCTTGCCTACGGCATGATTGGACTTGCCGTGCCGGAGCGGGCTTTGGCTGAAGAGCCGAAGAAAGGCGGAACGCTGCACGTTTCGATGTCGGTGAAGGCGCAAAAGGACACGCGCACCTACGACTGGGTGGAACTTGCGAACATTTCACGCTGCTGGCTCGAGCCGCTTGTCCGCTACACCCGCCAGTTCACATTCGAGCCGGTTCTGCTCGAAAGCTGGGAGGTCAACGACGACGCCACCGAATACGTGCTGCATGTGCGCAAGGGCATCGCCTGGAACAACGGCGATGCTTTCAACGCCGATGACGTGGCCTACAATCTGACGCGCTGGTGCGAGAAGGCTGCCGCCGGCAATTCGATGGCCGCGCGCGTCGGTGCGCTGATCGATGCAAAGACCGGCAAGGCCAGGGAAGGGGCGATCACCAAGGTCGACGACAACACGGTGAAGCTGAAGCTGAACGAGCCGGACATCTCGCTGATCCCGAACTTCACCGACTATCCGGCGCTGGTGGTCCATCGCAACTTCGACGCCGACGGCGCCAATCCGATCGAGAAGCCGATTGGCACCGGGCCGTTCGAACTGGTGTCTTATGCGGTCGGCCAGAAAGCGGTCGTCAAGCGTCGTGAAAATGGCAAATGGTGGGGCGGTGAAGCGCTTCTCGACGGCGTCGAATTCATCGACTACGGAACCGATTTCAACGCCTCGATAAATGCATTCGACTCCGGCGAAATCGACCTCAACTTCGAGACGCCGGCCGACTTCATAGACATTCTCGACAAGATGGGGCTGGTCAAATCGGAGGTCGCGACAGCGACCACGCTCGTCGCCCGGACCAACATCACGAACAAGCCCTATGACGACAAGCGGGTTCGCAACGCCCTCCAGATGGCCGTCGACAACAAAGCGGTGCTCGAACTTGGCTACGCCGGGCGAGGCACTGTTGGTGAAAACCACCACGTCAGCCCGATTCATCCGGAATACTACGCGCTGCCCAAGAAGACACGCGACGCCGCGGGCGCCAAGAAGCTTATGGCCGATGCCGGGCAGGACGACTTCGAGCATGAACTGATCACCGTCGAGGACGATTGGCAAAAGAACACCGGCGACGCTATTGCCGGCCAGTTGCGCGATGCCGGGATCAAAGTGAAGCGCACCGTGCTGCCGGGGTCGACCTTCTGGAACGACTGGACGAAATACCCCTATTCGATGACCATCTGGTACATGCGCCCGCTTGGCGTACAGGTGTTGGCGCTCGGCTATCGCACCGGCGAGGCCTGGAACGAAACCGGCTACTCGAACCCTGATTTCGACGCCAAGCTCAAGCAGGCTCTTTCGCTCATCGACGTGGAAAAGCGCCGCGAGGTCATGAAGGACATCGAGCAGATCCTGCAGGATTCGGGCGTCATCATTCAGCCGTTTTGGCAGAAGCTGTTCAGCCACATGAACGAGAAGGTGAAGAACTACGGTGTCCACCAAACCTTCGAGATGGATCTCCAGAATGTCTGGCTGAACGCCTGAGTTGCCAGCAGAGGACGCGTTGCAGGATTTCATGGACCGCAAGAAAGCCGACGGGCAAGATGCGTGGTACTGATAGCTTCCGTCAGTGAACAATCGGGGACACCCATGAAACTGCCACTTTTTGTTGCCGCGCTTTCGATGGCTGTGCCGGCGGCCGCGTTTGCCGGCCCTGCTGCCAACGCCGTGAAGTTCTTTTATGTCCCGTCGGTCAAATTCGAGGCCGATGCGCAATATCGCGACCGCTTCACCGCACCGGTGACGAAACTGTTCGAACTGAACGACAATGCGGCAAAGAGCCATCCGGATGAAGTTCCCTGCATCGACTTCGCCCCTGGTCTCGATGCGCAGGACTATGACGAGAAGACCGTGGCCAAGACGCTGACGCTGGCCGAAACGCTGGATGGCGACAGCGCCGAGGTGACGGCGACGTTCAACCTTTTTCCGGAAGGCGATGATTCCAAACGCGAAATGGTCTGGTCATTGAAGAAGATCGACGGCAAGTGGAAGGTCGCCGACATTACCTCGAAGACCAGCGGCTGGACGCTGAGTGCGCTCGAATGCCTGGCCGGGCAGCCTCCGGAGTGACGCCGTGCTTCGCTGCCATCCCTGGATTTTGGCGACTGCGTGCCTGCTGGCCGGATTGAGCAGCGCCGCCGCTCAGGGCCTGTTCGGCGCGCCGCCCGCAAACGCGCCGGCCGACAGTGCGGCACCTCCGCCGGCAGTGTTGCCGCCGGCAGAAAACGCGCCGGCCGCACCCGTGCAGCCGGGCTCGCCGACTGCGGTGGTGAAGCCGTTCTACGAGCATGCCGGGCTCGAGGTCGATCCGGCTCAGCGGGGCCATTTCACCGACCCGGCAAAGTCGGTGCTCGACAAGAGCGACGCGCTGCGGAAGTCGGGGCAGGGCGAGTGCCTCGATCCCAACATGGCGCTCGACAATTCCGAATACGACAAGGCGGAGATCGACAAGAGCCTGAAGACCATCGAAGCGGTCAAGGGCGACGAGGCCAAGGTCGTCGTCGCCTTCGTCGCCGCCGGCAACCCGCATCGGCTGGAATGGAAGTTCAAAAAAATCGACGGCGACTGGAAGATATCGGACCTGCTCTCGGTGACCGGCGAATGGGCGCTAAGCCAATACCAGTGCGAGTGAGAACGGAATCGATGAAGATCACCAACATCCGCGTCACCCACGTCAACGTCCCGCTCGATGCTCCGTTCTGGTGGACGGCTGGTCTCTACGGCGGCGCGTCGAAATCGATCATCGAGGTCGAGACGGACGAAGGCGTGGTCGGACTGGGCGAGGCGCCATGGTGGCATTTCGGCGAGGTGATCAAGGCCGAGATCGCGCCGGCGCTGATTGGCGCCGATCCGCTCGACATCGCCGACTGCGAGGCGCGCTGCGTGCCGCCCTGGCAGATTACCGCCAACACCGGCGAGAATGCAGCCACGGTGGCGTTCGGCGCCGTCGAACTGGCGCTGTGGGATATAAGAGGCAAGGTCTTCGGCATGCCGCTCTACAAGCTGCTCGGCGGCGCGGTGCGCAAGGACATTCCGTTTTCGGAATATTTCGCCTTTCGCCCCGCTCAAGGCGGAGCCGGCGGCGAGATGACCGCCGAAGCGATCGTCGACTACTGTCTCGGCATGCGAGAACAGCACGGCTCGACGATCTTCGAGGGCAAGCTGATCATGGGCGATCCCGAGCTCGAGATCAGGACAGTGCGCATGCTGCGCGAGGCGCTTGGCGATAAAGCGCAGATCAAACTCGATTCCAACATGCAGTGGTCGCTGACCACAGCGCGCTGGGTGCTGCGCGAGATCGAGCCGTTCAACATCCGCAACTACGAGGATCCGGTCGCGACCTTCGAGGAGATGGCTGCGCTGCGCCAGCATTCGCGCATTCCGTTCTCGACGCACATCCCGGATCTCAGACGGGCAGTCGCGCTCGGTGCGCCGGATTACTTCGTCTGCAATTTCGCAGCACTCGGCGGATTGTCGAAAACTCTGAAATTCATTGCCGCCTGTGAGGCGATGGGCAAGGGGTTCTGGTGCTATTCGAACGATCTCGGCATCATGACATCGGCTTATCTGCACGTCGTGGCGGCAACGCCATGGATCACCGAGGCGTCGCAATCCCTGTTTCGCTGGCAGATCGGCGACGTGATCAAGGACGGCCCGTTCAAACAGATCGCCAACACGGTGCGCGTGCCGGAAGGTGACGGGCTGGGTGTCGAGCTCGCCCCGGCGGCAATGAAACGCTGGTCAGCACACTTCGCCGAACACGGGCCGATGCACCATTTCAGCGATCCGAACAGTCCCGGCCGTTACCGGCGGCTGCCGCTCAACTGATGCGAAGTGCACGTGACCGATCGATGAGAAGAGGTCCTGTCGTGGTTGCTTTATTCGCGGCGGTTTGCGTCCTGGCCTGCGCTGTCACCTGGGAGGCAGGAAGCCGCGCGGTGGCCCGCGTGCCTCAGCAAAGCTTCACGCTGCCTGTGGGGTTAGAGGTGGAGCGCATCGTTCTGAAGCAAGAGGGCGCGCCCGATCTTGCCGGTTGGGTGGCGGATCGGCAGGACAGTTGCGGAACAATCGTGCTGTTACACGGACGCGGTTCAAACAAGCTGGCCATGGTTCCAAGAGCGAAGCTGCTTTTCGAAAGCGGCTACTCGATCGTGCTGTTCGATCTGTCGGGACATGGCGAAAGCGGCGGCGATATCAGAGGCTTTGGTTACATCGAACGGCAGGACGCCAGCCGCATCCTCGCCTTTGCGCGGCAACGCTTCGCCGGTCGCAAGGTGGCGGCCATCGGCTCGTCGCTCGGTGCGGCTGCTTTTGTATTTGGCGCTCAGCAGGAGCATGCCGATGCCTATGTCCTGGAGCAGCTCTACGCGACTTTGCTGGAAACCACGGCGTTGCGAGCGCCCTTGCCTATGTTGCGCGACGTACAGGCGACCATCCTCTTGGCGCAGATGCAGCTCCGCCTTGACTTCGGGGTAGATGATGTCAGGCCGGTCGATCGCATCGGCGCGATTGATCGGCCGATATTGCTGCTAGGTGGCAATTCGGATCCGTTTGTCGCTCGCAGCCAGACACTGGCGTTGAAAGATGCGGCAGGCGCTGACGCAAAGCTGGTCTGGTTCGACGGCGCGCGGCATGTTGATCTCTATCGCTATGACCAACAGCGGTACCGCGACGCGGTGATGCCTTTCCTGGAGACTAACCTGTGCCGGACCGGGATCAGGTGAGCCGCTTCGTCCGATTAGCCGCGTCCGCGATAGGGTGCAACCCCTGTGTCGGGCAGCCACACACCTTCCGGCGGTGCGCCGGTCTGCCAGAACACGTCGATCGGAATGCCGCCGCGCGGATACCAGTAGCCGCCGATGCGCAACCACAATGGCTTGGTCGCGGCGATGATGCGGCGGCCGATCATCACCGTGCATTCTTCGTGGAAGGCGCCATGGTTGCGAAACGAGGTCATGAACAGCTTGAGCGACTTCGATTCCACCAGCAGCGCATCGGGTGCGTAGTCGATGACGATATGGGCGAAGTCCGGCTGGCCGGTGACCGGGCAGAGCGAAGTGAATTCCGGGCAGGTGAAGCGAACGATGGCCGGCGGGCCGTCGCCGCGCGAAAACGGCACGGTTTCCAGGACTGCCGCTTCAGGGCTCTGTGGCGCCTCGACGTTGGTGCCGAGCTGGGTGAGGTTTTTCGTATCGGTCATGAGCAGGTTCCTTGCTGCATGTCGCCCAAAACTGTGCAGCGGATTTGGGACGGCGACATGCGTAAAAACAAAATTTGCCGCTCATTAGCACAATTTGAAACAGCAGGAAGACGATGACCAGCAACGATCCGCTTCTCCAGCCCTATCAGCTCAAGCATCTGACGCTGAAGAACCGGGTGATGTCGACCAGCCATGAGCCGGCCTATTCCGAGGACGGCATGCCGAAAGAGCGCTACCGGCTCTATCATGCCGAAAAGGCCAAGGGCGGCATGGCGCTGACCATGACCGCCGGTTCGGCGATCGTCTCGCGCGACAGCCCGGCCGCTTTTGGCAATCTGCATGTCTATGACGACCGCATCGTGCCATGGCTCGCCGAGCTTACCGATGCCTGCCACGAGCACGATTGCAAGGTGATGATACAGATCACCCATCTCGGCCGCCGCACCGGTTGGAACAAGGCCGACTGGCTGCCCGTCCTGTCGGCTTCGCCGGTGCGCGAACCGGCCCATCGTGCCTTTCCCAAGACTATCGAGGACTGGGATATCGAGCGCATCGTCGCCGACTATGCGGCGGCGGCGCAGCGCTGCCAGGCTGCCGGCCTCGACGGCATCGAGTTCGAAGCCTACGGCCATCTGATGGACGGTTTCTGGTCGCCGGCCACCAACCAGCGCGACGACGATTTCGGCGGCTCGCTCGACAACCGGCTGCGCTTCACCGGAATGGTGCTCGACGCAGTGCGTGCCGCGGTCGGCGAAAAGTTCGTCGTCGGCATCCGCATGGTCGCCGACGAGGATTTCGAGAAAGGTCTGTCGAAACAGGAGGGCGTCGAAATCGCCAGGCGGCTGGCCGGCTCCGGCAAGGTCGATTTCCTGAACATCATCCGTGGCTCGATCGAGACCGATGCGGCGCTGACAAAAGTCATCCCGGTGACCGGCATGCGCTCGTCGCCGCATCTCGACTTTGCCGGCGAGATCAGGGCGGCGACGAAATTCCCGACCTTCCATGCGGCGCGGATTTCCGACGTCGCCACCGCGCGTCACGCCATCGCCACCGGCAAGCTCGACATGGTCGGCATGACGCGCGCCCACATCGCCGACCCACACATCGTCAGGAAGGTCATGGAAGGCCGCGAGCACGAGATCCGGCCTTGCGTCGGCGCCACCTATTGCCTCGACCGCATCTATGAGGGCGGCGAGGCGCTGTGCATCCACAATGCGGCGACGGGCCGCGAGGCTGATATCCCGCATATTATTCCGAAAACCGAGGGACCGAAGCGGAAGGTGGTCGTCGTCGGCGCCGGCGCCGGCGGGCTGGAGGCGGCGCGCGTCGCCGCCGAGCGCGGGCACCAGGTGACGGTGCTGGAAGCATCGAGCCAGGCCGGCGGCCAGGTGCGGCTGGCAACGCAGAACCCGCGCCGCAAGGAATTGATCGGCATCATCGATTGGCGTCTGGCCGAGCTCGACCGGCTCGGCGTCGAGATCCGTTACGACAAATGGGCGGAAAAGGACGATGTGCTGGCGCTGTCGCCCGACGTGGTGGTGATCGCCACCGGCGGGCTGCCGCAGAACCCGCCTCTGACGGCGGGCGACGATCTCGTCACCTCGAGCTGGGATATCATGGCCGGCAGCATCAAGCCGGCCGAGAATGTACTGCTCTATGACGACAATGGCGGCCATCAGGGCATGGGTGCCGCCGAACTGATCGCCAATAGCGGCGCCAGGCTGGAGCTGGTCTCACCAGAGCGCTTCTTCGCCCCGGAAATGGGCGGCATGAACCATGTGCCCTACATGCGCGCCTTCCAGGAAAAGGGGGTCACGGTGACCATCAACACACGGCTGCGCTCGGTGCGGCGCGAAGGCAACCAGCTGATCGCCGAGCTCGCCTCCGACTTCGCCGATGGCTGGCGCGGCGAGCGGCGGGTCGACCAGGTGGTGGTCGAGCACGGCACGCTGCCGCTCGACGATCTCTACCTGGCGCTGAAGCCGCTGTCGAAGAACGCCGGCGCGATCGATTACGAAAAACTGGTCAATGGCGGCGACATCTTTCCGGTGCGCAATCCGCAGAGTGGTTTCGTGCTCTTCCGCATCGGCGATGCAGTAGCCTCGCGCAACATCCACGCCGCCATCTATGACGGCATCAGGTTCGGCTTGCGGATCTGAGGAATATTGATTGGTGGCGCGCAGCCGAACCTCCGTACGGAGAGCCACCAGGCACGTCGGTCCGATCTGCGCGCCGCGCACGCCGCCGGCTATCGCCGGGCACCGTACGATCTTGCGATTGCGGCAGGACGCTCAAAACATCCTGGCGGTGGCCATGCAGAACACGGTGATGACCAGCAGGCCGCCAGCGATGCGTTCGCCTTTTGTCATCTTGGCGCGCAATTGGGTTTGCTTCGCCGCATCAGCGCCGGCCAACTGCCTGCTGGCGGAACCCACCAGCGCGCCCTGAACCCCGGCGGCGATTAACGCCGTCAAGATGCCCAGCGCCAAGACCTTCTCCATCGAGCCGAAAGAGCCGTTGTGGAAGAAATACCACAGCAGCAAGCCCGTGAGGAAAACCACGCCGGCTGCGCCCATTTGCGGCCGGAAGAAACGTTCCGCTCTGATCTCCGGTTCGCGGGCGACCGCGATGGTGGTGCCGGCCCAGAACACGCCCGCCATGACGTGAAGGCCGAGGACGATGATGTAGACATATTGCATGACCGCATTTCCTCTCTTGCCCACCGCTAGTCATATTGATAGATATCAAATGATTAGATGTCAACGCATAAGCTCGAGCCGGTTCCATAGGCTTTGCCCTTGTTCTAGTGTCGGATCATGACGCCCTTTGACCGCCCGCCGATCGGGATGAATCTCGCGCGCACCGCCAAGCTGGTTGCGCAGGCTTTCGACGCTGCCTTGGTCGAGGCAGGCGGCACGCTGCCGGTCTGGGTCACGTTGCTGTCGGTCAAGTCGCGGGAGCTGGCCAACCAACGCGAGCTCGCCGGCATGATCGGCATCCGGGGCGCAACGCTGACCCACCACCTCAACGCCATGGAGACGCAAGGCCTGCTGATGCGCCGCCGCGATCCCGAGAACCGCCGGGTTCACCAGGTGGAGCTGACCCAAGCCGGAGAAGCGCTGTTCCTGAAATTGCGCACCGCCGCGTTAGCCTTCGACAAGCGGCTGCGGAAAGGACTGTCCGACGACAGGCTGGCAGAGTTTGCACAGGTGCTGGCCGCGCTACGGGCCAATGTCGAGGGTTAGAAATTAGGATAGGAAACGCCATGCGCGAAATTTCGCTGAAGGATGCCGGGGCTACACTCTCGGCGCTGCTCGATCCGGTCGTCGCGGGAGAACCGGCCATCATCACCCGGCACGGCCGCAAGCAGGCGGTCATTTTGTCGTTTCAGGACTACGAAAGACTGGCGCGTGTGCCCAGCTTTGGACAATTGCTGGCAGGATTTCCCGGTGATGAGGATGACCTTCCGCCTCGGCAGATCAGGTCGGTTCGCAAGGCCGAACCATGACGGATCTACGCCCGGCAGCCCTGCAGCACCGTCAGCCTGGCCTTCTTGGGCGTTCGCGCCACCAGCCATTCGCGCACGCTGTCCGGCGGCATCGGGAAAGCGATGGAATAGCCCTGCACCTGGTCGCAGCCGATCGCCATCAGCGAGTCGAGCTCGGCTTCGGTTTCAGCGCCCTCGGCAACGATCGAGATGCCGAGACCGCGGGCGAGTTCTGTGAGGGCACGCACGATCTTGGTGTTGCCGCTGTTCTCGTTGATGTTCTGGACGAAACGGCGGTCGATCTTCAGCCGATCGATCTCGTTTGGATTGACATGGCTGAGCGATGCGTAGCCGGTGCCGAAATCATCGAGCTCAAGATGGATGCCGGCGGCGCGAATGTGCCGCAGCTTTGCCGCGATACCGGTCTTCTCGTCGTCGAGGATGACGGATTCGACGATCTCCAGCGACAGTTTGTGCGCTGGCAGGCCAGCCCTCTCCAGCATGTCGAACAGGAAGACTTCGAAATCTGTCTCGCGCAGCTCCGAGCCGGATACATTGACGGCGATCCGTCCGAAGGCGATGCCTGCGCGGTTCCATTCGGCTGCTTCGTCGATCGCCTTGGCGATGACGATGCGGCCGATCTCGGGCATGAGACCGCATTTTTCCGCGATCGGAATGAACTCGCCCGGCGCGATCATGCCGCGCTCGGCATGTCTCCAGCGAACCAGAGCCTCGATGCCGCTGATGCCGCCGTCCGACAGCGACACCTGCGGCTGGAAATAGACTTCGAACGCCTTCTCCGAGATGGCGGTCCTGATGTCGAGCTCGAGCTGCTTGCGATAATCGAGTTCGTGCCTCAGCTCCTCGGAGAAGAACGACAAGCTGCCGCCGCCCTGCTTCTTGGCCGAATACAGCGCCAGATCGGCATGGACGAGCAGATCCTGCGCATTGTCGGCGTCGACAGGGTAGACCGCAATCCCGGCACTTACGCCTGGATGGATTGTCGTGCCTCGAAAGACGATCGGCTTGTTGAGCTTGGTCAGGATGCGCCGGGCGACGGTATCGATGTCCTCGGTGCTGCCGGCGCCATTGAGAATCATGACGAATTCATCGCCGCCGAGCCGCACGTTGAGATCCGACGTACGGCACGAATCACGCATGCGCTGCGCAGCCGCCACCAGCACATAATCGCCGGCGGCGTGGCCGAACGTGTCGTTGATCTGCTTGAACCGGTCGAGATCGAACTGCACCACGGCAACCCGTTCACGCCGTCGCAGCGCCGCATTGATCAGCGTATCGAAATGCTCGGTCAGGAAGGTGCGGTTGTGCAGGCCGGTCAGCCCGTCATGCACGGCAATAAAGGCCATGGAATTGCGCGCATCGACCAGCTCGCGCGTCCGGCGCAGGATGGCATTCGACATCGGCCTGAAAATGAAAAACGCCACCAGCACGATGACGCCGATGGTCGAGTAGAACAATGTGCGGTTAAGATCGAGAAGTGTTTCGGATCGCTGGTCTGCAAAGGCGCTGATGCGCTGGCCAAGTGCGGCATAGCCCGACAATGTTGCATTGGCAACGGAAGCGTTCAGGTTGACGCGCTCCTCTCCGCCTTTGTAGCCACCATTGCCGGCCATGTTGAGCCGCGATTCGAATGACGAGATCAGGCGTTCGCCGTTGGCGATAAGCCCGACCGAGAAATAGTCGAGATGGTACGGCTTGGCGAAAAGCACGCTCTCGATCGATTTCGGATCGAACCTTGCCGGCGACGCCGGATCGGCGGCGGTCCGTTCGAGCAGCAGATCGTAGTTCTTCTCGAACTCCACCGTCGCTTGCTTGAGCGCGCTAACCAGGGCCGGCTGCTGGTCGTGAGGCGCTGCCTGTCGCGCCGGCGAGGAAGACGATGCGCTGTGACAGGGCCTTTTGTGTGCTGACGATATCGAGCAGCGCCTGATTGTGCCGTTGGGTAGACATCACCTGTTGCAGCAGGATGAAGGAGGCCACGACCATGGCGGCGATGATCAGCAGAGCCAGCCAGTAGCCGGATTTGATCAGGAGTATGAGCCTGCCTGAAACGGCGTGCACCGGCTGCTGCGACATTTTCTGAGGCGGCCCTCTCGCCAACGAATTCTTGTGCGACAACCTTTGGCTTCAAAGTGTTAACAGGTTTGGGACGGCAGCAGGCCGGCGGCGGCGACCGTGGCGGGAAACCCGCAAAGTGGTTATTGCAATCTTTCGCGGCGCCTCCGCATTTGAACATCGTGGCCTCTGCCGTGCCATTGCCGCCACCGAAGCGGTCGCTTTTGCGATGGATTTTTCGTCCGCGCGGCGCGACAGTCCTCGTCGATCTCAACAGGGCCTGATCATGACCGAAGCGTTCCTTTCCCACATCGACAGCGAGCTTGAAGGACTGAAATCGGCCGGCCTTTACAAATCTGAGCGGGTGATAACCTCGACCCAATCGGCCGAAATCGAGGTCGGTGGCGAGAAGGTGCTGAATTTCTGCGCCAATAATTATCTCGGTCTCGCCGACAGCGCCGAACTGGGGGAAGCGGCCAAGCAGGCGCTTGACCGTTACGGCTATGGCATGGCGTCGGTGCGCTTCATCTGCGGCACGCAGGAAGAACACAAGCAGCTCGAGGCGACGATTTCTGGCTTCCTCGGCATGGAGGATACGATCCTCTACGGCTCCTGCTTCGACGCCAATGGCGGCCTGTTCGAGACGCTGCTCGGCGAGGAGGATGCGGTCATCTCCGATGCGCTGAACCACGCTTCGATCATCGACGGCGTGCGGTTGTCGAAGGCAAAGCGCTTCCGCTACGCCAACAACGACATGGCCGATCTGGAGGCGCGGTTGAAAGAGGCGAGCGACTGCCGGTTCCGGCTGATCGCCACCGATGGCGTGTTCTCGATGGATGGCATCATCGCCAATCTGAAGGGCGTCTGCGACCTCGCCGACAAATACGATGCGATGGTGATGGTCGACGACAGCCATGCAGTTGGTTTCGTCGGCAGGAATGGCCGCGGCTCGGCCGAACATTGCGGCGTCGAGGGCAGGGTGGACATCATCACCGGCACGCTTGGCAAGGCGTTGGGCGGCGCGTCGGGCGGCTACACTTCGGGCAGGAAGCAGGTAGTCGACTGGCTGCGCCAGCGCTCGCGCCCCTATCTGTTCTCCAACACGCTGATGCCGGCGATCGCCGGCGCCTCGATTCGGGTGTTCGAACTGGTCCGCAATGGCGATGCGTTGCGTCAGCGCCTATATGCCAACGCAGCGCGGTTTCGCTCCGAGATGGGCAGGCTCGGCTTTACACTGGCCGGCGCCGATCATCCGATCATCCCGGTGATGCTGGGCGACGCGACGCTGGCGCAGGAGATGGCGGCGCGGATGCTGAAGC
This sequence comes from Mesorhizobium sp. M0159, assembly GCF_040322295.1. NCBI lineage: Bacteria > Pseudomonadati > Pseudomonadota > Alphaproteobacteria > Hyphomicrobiales > Phyllobacteriaceae > Mesorhizobium > Mesorhizobium sp. M0159. Next base: position 18,767 of record NZ_JAMYTF010000019.1, on the reverse strand, counting down.
GCGGCATCTACGTCATCGGCTTCTCCTTCCCGGTGGTGCCGAAGGGCCAGGCGCGCATTCGCACGCAGATGTCGGCCGCCCATTCCGGCGCCGACATCGACCGCGCGGTTGAGGCGTTCGCCGCAGTCGGTCGCGAACTCGGCGTGATTTCCTGAGCGGCCGGATCAAGAGATTCAAGCGACTGAGATTCAAGCGACTGAGGTTCAGGCGACTAAGGTTCAGGGGACAAGAGAATGTCAAACATGATGAAGGCGCTGGTCAAGGCCAAGGCCGAGCCGGGCATCTGGATGGAAGAAGTGCCGGTGCCCGAGATCGGCCCCAACGACGTGCTGATCAAGATCAGGAAGACCGCGATCTGCGGCACCGACGTCCACATCTACAATTGGGACCAGTGGGCGCAAAAGACCGTGCCGGTGCCGATGGTTACCGGCCACGAATTTGTCGGAACCGTCGCCGATTTCGGCACGGCGGTGACCGAATACAAGGTTGGCCAGCGTGTCTCCGGCGAAGGCCATATCGTCTGCGGCCATTGCCGCAACTGCCGGGCGGGCAGGGGGCATCTGTGCCGCAACACGCTCGGCGTCGGCGTCAACCGGCCGGGCGCCTTTGGCGAATACCTGGCGATTCCACAGCACAATGTCGTGCCGATCCCCGACGACGTGCCGGACGAGATCGCGGCGATCTTCGATCCCTTAGGCAATGCGGTTCACACCGCATTGTCCTTCGATCTCGTCGGCGAGGACGTGCTGGTCACCGGCGCCGGGCCGATCGGCATCATGGGCGCGCTGGTGGCGCAGTGCGTCGGCGCGCGAAAAGTGGTCATCACCGACATCAACCCGGTGCGCCTGGCACTGGCAAAAAAGCTCGGCGTCCAGCATGTCGTTGACGCATCGAAGGAGAAGCTGCGCGACGTGATGCCGGCGCTCGGCATGACCGAGGGTTTTGACGTCGGCCTTGAAATGTCGGGCGCTGCGCCTGCCTTCCGCGACATGATCGACACTATGAACAATGGCGGCAAGATCGCCATTCTCGGCATTGCGCCGACCGGCTTCGAGATCGACTGGAATAAGGTCATCTTCAAGATGCTGCATCTGAAGGGCATCTACGGCCGCGAGATGTTCGAGACCTGGTATAAGATGATCGCCCTGGTGCAGGGCCCGCTCGATGTGTCGGGGCTAATCACGCACCGGATCGGCATCGACGATTACATTTCCGGTTTCGAAGCGATGAAGAGCGGCAATTCCGGCAAGGTGGTGATGGATTGGTAGGCCAGCTCACTGCCTGCACTTTGGGGGACAAAATGGCGGAGAACGAGCACGGACGTATCATTGCTTCGGAAGCAAAGACCGTACTGCAGCCGGCCGGATTTCGGCGAAAGGGGCAGTCACGTGTCTGGATCGCTGATCGTGGCTTCTGGCTGAGTGTAGTCGAATTTCAGCCCAGCTCTTGGTCCAAAGGCACTTACCTGAACGTGGCTGTCCACTGGCTTTGGGATTCGCTTCCGCAAACACTGACCTTCGATCGTTCTGAACGCGTCGGCGGGTTCGTTGAGTTCCAGAACTCCGCACAGTTTGTGCCACTGGTCGGTCAAATGGCGAGGAAGGTACTCGAAATTGATCAGATTCATCGATCGATGTTCCCTTCCGTGCAGGCGACAGCCGCGACCCTCGTGAATGAATTGCAGCTTGGTGCGTACGGCGAATGGGCAGCTTTCCACGCCGGGGTGGCGGCCGGCTTGGCTGGTGACTTTGAAACGGCAAGGCGGCTGTTTGAAAGCGTTCGAAGACACGCGGCTTCGCAGGCACAGGCGCTCCTGGCCTACATCGATGATCCGGTAGAATTTCGAAGCCATGTCAAAGGCATCATTGAAGCCGAACGCGCCTATTACGGTTTAGGAGCGTTGCCTGCCGCGGTAGCCATCTGATTTCTGCGACGGTCGAACCTATAGAGGATTTCAACCCAGGGTAAGTTTTGCCTCCAGCGCCGCTACCCCACTGACAATCGCCGCCCGCTCTTCCGCACCAAGCCTCTCCAGCAGCTCCCGCTCGAACGCCTTCGCCAGCGGCACCATTTCGCGATAGGCGGCAAGCCCCGCTTTGGTCAGCGTCAGATGCTCGACGCGACGGTCTTTCTCGTCTGGCGTGCGGGTCAGCCAGCGCCGCCGCTCGAGTTCGGCGACCGCGCGCGAAACCTTGGTCTTGTGCATGGCCGATTGCTCGCCGAGCGCCGTCGCCGTCATCGTGCCGTGCTGTCCAAGTCCCGCAAGCGTGCGCCATTCGGGCCGTGTCAGGCCGTGGCGGTCCTTGTATATTCTTGAGAACTCGCGGCTGACGGCATCGGCAAGCCGGTAAAGCCGGTAAGGTAGGAAGGATTCCAGTTCGAGGATTTCCATAGTTGGCCCTGACTGAGCATGCTGGCGGCTCATGCCGAAATCACCGTTGATGGTTACATTTTCAATGGTTACAAATGAAACCGATATGGTCAACTTGGAGCATCTTTGCGGATGCGCAAACGATGCTCCGAGACCATGAATTCGGGAGGATTCCATGGCCTATTCCTACATGCCGGGTTTCGGCAATGACTTCGAGACCGAGACTTTGCCGGGCTCGCTGCCGCAAGGCCGAAACTCGCCGCAGCGGCCGGCCTACGGCCTCTATGCCGAGCAGCTTTCGGGCTCTCCATTCACCGCGCCGCGCGGCACCAATGAGCGCTCCTGGCTTTATCGGATAAGGCCGAGCGTGAGGCACACCGGTCGCTTCAAAGCGGCGAATTATCCGCTTTGGAAAAGCGCGCCGAACGTCGGCGACCATCAGCTCGCACTCGGCCAGTATCGCTGGAGCCCGGTGCCGATGCCGAAGGAGCCGACCGATTTCATTGCCGGCATGCGCTCGATCACCACCGCCGGCGACGTGCTCGGCCAGACCGGCATGGCGGCACACGTCTATGTCGCCAACCGTTCGATGGTCGACGATCATTTCTTCAACGCCGACGGCGAGTTGCTGGTCGTGCCCCAGGTTGGAGCCTTGCGCTTCGTCACCGAGATGGGGGTCATCGAACTCAGGCCGGGCGAGATCGCCGTGCTGCCGCGCGGTCTGGTGTTCAAGGTCGAACTGGTGGATCCGCAAGTGCGCGGCTATGTCTGCGAGAATTACGGCGCCAAGCTGACGCTGCCGGATCGCGGCCCGATCGGCGCCAACTGCCTGGCCAATCCGCGCGATTTCAAGACGCCCTGTGCCGGGTTCGAGGACAAGGAGACACCGTGCCGGCTGATCGCGAAATGGTGTGGCCAGTTCCATGTCACCGAGATCGACCATTCGCCGCTGGATGTGGTGGCGTGGCACGGCAATTATTCGCCCTACAAATATGATCTTGCGACCTTTTCGCCGGTCGGCGCGATCCTGTTCGACCACCCCGATCCATCGATCTTCACCGTGCTGACCGCGCCGAGCGGCGAGGAAGGCACCGCCAATATCGATTTCGTCATCTTCCCGCCGCGCTGGCTTGTGGCGGAAAACACTTTCCGGCCGCCCTGGTATCACCGCAACATCATGAGTGAGTTCATGGGCCTGATTCATGGTCAGTACGATGCCAAGGAAGAGGGCTTCGTGCCCGGCGGCATCAGCCTGCACAACATGATGCTGGCTCACGGACCCGATGCGTCTGGCTTCGAAAAAGCCTCGCGAGCGGAGCTGAAACCGGTCAAGCTCGACAACACCATGGCCTTCATGTTCGAAACACGCTTTCCGCAGATGGTGACCCGCTATGGCGCCGAGCTCGAAACCCGGCAGGACAACTACATCGACTGCTGGGCCGGCCTGAAGAAGCGCTTCAACGGCACGCCAGAGGGCGACTGGTCTTGAGCGCCGTCGCATGACGGATCGTCTGGTGCTTCTGGGTTCGAAGGGTGGCCCGGCGCTCCGGCCGGGCGGCCCGTGGCCGAGTTCGTCGCTGCTGGAGATTGGCGGCCGCACCATCGTCGTCGATTGCGGGCTCGGCGTAACGCGCGGGCTGACCGATGCCGGCATCAGCCTGAAGGCGCTCGACCTGATCTTCATCACGCATTTGCACTCCGACCATGTTCTGGAACTCGGACCTCTCATCCACACCGCCTGGACCGCCGGCCTGGCGGCGCCCGTCACTTTATTCGGCCCGCCCGGCATCGGCCATTATTGGCAGCGCTTTTGCCAGGCAATGGAATTCGACATCGAGATCCGCATCGCCGATGAAGGCGGGCCGGATATCCGCGACCTGGTCTCGATCGTCGAGTTTGGTGAAGGCCACGTGGTCGGGGAGCGCGGTCTCAAAATATCGGCGCTGCGTGTCGACCACCCGCCGGTGACGGATTGCTTTGCGCTGCGCTTCGATCATGCGGGGCAAGGCATCGTCTTTTCGTCGGATACGGCGTTCTTTCCGCCATTGGCGGATTTCGCCGAGGGCGCCGACGTCCTGGTCCACGAGGCCATGCTGGAAGAGGGTATCGAGCGGCTGGTCGCGAAGACCGGCAACGGCGCAAGGCTGAGGGAACACCTGCTTGCCAGCCACAGCTTTGCCGAGGAAGCGGGTCGCATCGCCACCGATGCAGGCGTCAACAGACTGGTCCTCAACCATCTCATTCCCGCCGACGATCCCGAGATCGGCGAGGCCGACTGGATTGCCGCCGTGAGGAAAACATGGGCCGGCGACTTGACGATCGCCCGCGACGGCCTTGTTGTGGGGCTGGAGCATGATCCCGAAAAGTGGAACCGGTTTTCGGAAGAGATCATGCGTAGAACAAAAAATCAAAGCAGCGCCAAAGCTGCGCCAGGAGAGGAAACCGCATGAAGCTTGCCACATTGAAGGACGGGACGCGCGACGGAAAGCTCGTCGTCGTCTCGCGCGACCTGACGCGGTTTACCGATGCTTCGTTCCTGGTGCGGACGCTGCAGGCCGCGCTCGACGACTGGCATCGGATCGCGCCGCATCTCGCTGCGATGGCCGAATCGCTCGAGAATAATGCGGTGCCGTCTGCCCGCTTTCACGAGCATGACGCCCATTCGCCGCTGCCGCGCGCCTATCAATGGGCCGACGGCTCGGCCTATGTGAACCACGTCGAGCTGGTGCGGAAGGCGCGCGGCGCCGAGATGCCGGCAAGCTTCTGGACCGATCCGCTGATCTACCAGGGCGGCTCGGACGCTTTCCTCGCACCGCGCGACCCAATCCGCATGACCGACGAGACCCTTGGCATCGACATGGAAGGAGAGGTCGCCGTCATCGTCGACGACGTGCCGATGGGTGCAGGCCTCGACCAGGCGCGGGCGGCGATCCGGCTGGTCATGCTGGTCAACGATGTAACGCTGCGCGGCCTGACCGGACCCGAGCTCGCCAAGGGGTTCGGCTTCTACCAGTCGAAACCGTCATCGGCCTTTTCGCCGGTTGCGGTGACGCCGGACGAGCTGGGCGATGCCTGGGACGGCGGCAAGGTCAGCCTGCCGCTGCTGGTCGATCTCAACGGCAAACCGTTCGGCCGGGCGAACGCCGGCATCGACATGACCTTCGATTTTCCGGCGCTGATTGTCCATGCCGCAAAAACGCGGCCGCTGGCCGCCGGCACCATTATCGGTTCGGGCACCGTCTCCAACAAGCTCGACGGCGGGCCGGGCAAGCCTGTCTCGGCGGGCGGCGCCGGCTATTCCTGCATCGCCGAGCTGCGTATGATCGAGACCATCGAAACCGGCGAACCGAAAACGCCGTTCCTGCGCTTTGGCGATAGCGTGCGTATCGAGATGAAGGACCGGGGTGGGCATTCGATCTTCGGCGCCATCGAGCAGAAGGTCGAGAAGTACGAGGGGTAAGAGAATGACAGGCGAGACGTTCTATCTGCTGTGCGGTGCCTGGGCTCTTGCCATGCTGGCGATCTTCATCCAGGCAATCAGGCTGAGCTACCGCATCGAGGCGCGCTCGCCCGGCCTGACCAACCGCAGCGGCTTTCCGCGCAAGGCGATGATGTTTCACACCGTCACCAACACGAATGTCGCGCTGGACGAGGAAACGCAAGGCATGCGGCGGCGCATGATCGGGCTGCTGCTGATTGTTTTGGCTGGGTTTGCGCTTCTATGGGCGGGTGTGTCGCTATTCCGGGTCGCGCCGTGAAGTCATGGACCTGCTGAACCATTTCCGCCGCATGGCGCGCAACAATCTGTGGTCCAACGACCGGCTCTATCGTGCCGTGCTGCAGCTTGAGCCCGGCGAATTCGAGGCTGAAAGGATAAGCTTCTTCCCATCGATCAAGGCAACGCTCAACCACATCCTGGCGGTCGATCATCTCTATCTCGGTTTTCTCGAAGAGGGCCGTGTCGGCGCTGCCGCCTATGATGGCTTCGTGCCCTTCAATGATCCCGAGGCACTGTTTGTTGCCCAGGTCGCGGCCGACCGGCGGCTGATCGCCTTTTGCGACCGCCTGTCGGCCGACGATCTCGAGCGCCGCGTTCTCACCGACCGGCGCGAGGACGGCATGATACCGGAACGGATCGGCGATCTGCTCGCCCATCTCTTCATCCACGACATCCATCATCGCGGCCAGGTGCACGCGATGCTGTCCGGCACCTCGGTGAAGCCGCCGCAACTCGACGAGTTCTTCCTCGATTATGATCTGAAACTCAGGAAAGCCGAGGTCGAGAGGTTGGTGCTCGAAGGTCGCAATTAGTTGTAGTTACGAAAATTATTGACTTAATTATTGTAGGTACATAAATTCTGATGAAGATCGTTTGGGACGAACCGAAACGGTTGGCCAACATTGACAAGCACGGCTTGGATTTTGCGGCGCTTGATGACGAGTTTTTTCTTGCCTCGACAATCCGCACTGCCAAGGCCGGTCGTCTCCATGGCAATTGGCCGGATCATCGATGGCATCGTTGCGGTCGTGTTTGCCCGGCTCGGTTCCGAGGGCATCTCGAAAATTTCGATGCGCCCGGCAAGTCCCGCGGAAAGGAGATTGTTCAATGGCAAAGCGTAAGGTGCGCACCGAGTTCGAAGCTGGTCGCGGCTACAGCAAAGAAGACTGGGAAGCCGTTTCGGAGAATCCGGAATGGACAGAGGAGGATTTTCGAAACGCTCGTCCTTTCGCCGAAGCGTTCCCTGAGCTTGCCGAAAGCATTCGCCGTTCGCGCGGCCGGCCGGCTCTCGATAATCCGAAGAAGCAGGTAACACTCCGTCTCGACAGTGACGTAGTCGCCCGCTTTCGTGCCGGCGGCCCCGGCTGGCAGAGCCGCATCAACGAGATTCTGCGCAAAGCCGCCGGCCTCGCCAAATAGACGTTTGCCTGTGACAGCGTCATTTGGCATACCCGTCCCATTCGGGACCGAGTTCGTCAAAATCGTCGGCAATCCTGATTTTGCCCTTCATGGCGCCGACACGAGGCAGGGACTCGGGCACGGCTAGCGGCACGAGGCGCGCCGCAACCTTGCCGCGACGGGTAATCACAATCTCTTCGCCAGCTTCCGCGCGGCTGACGAGTTCCGACAGTCTTGCCTTGGCCTCTGCGATAGGAATGTTCATGGCCAAAGTCTGAGCTACTACTGACCGAATCGCAAGAAGTCCGGTGCAGCCTTACTCCGCCGCCTGCACCTTCAGCACGCCGCGCTTGATCTGGTCCTGCTCGATCGATTCGAACAAAGCGCGGAAATTGCCCTCGCCAAAACCTTCGTCGCCCTTCCTCTGGATGAATTCGAAGAAGATCGGGCCGATCACCGTCTTGGAAAAGATCTGCAGCAGGATCTTGGTCGTGCCGCCGTCGACCACGCCTTCGCCGTCGATCAGGATACCGTGCTTCTTCATGCGCTCGATCGGCTCTTCGTGGCCGTTCACGCGGGCATAAGACATGTCGTAATAGGTCTCGGGCGGGCCCGGCATGAACTTCAGGCCGTTGGCGGCCAGCCTGTCGGTGGCACCGTAGATGTCGTCGGTGCCGACGGCGATGTGCTGGATGCCCTCGCCATTATACTTCTTCAGATATTCGGCGATCTGGCTGGTCTCGTCCTTGGACTCGTTCAGCGGAATGCGGATCTTGCCGCAGGGCGAGGTGATGGCGCGGCTGACCAGGCCGGTGATCTTGCCGTCGATGTCGAAGAAATGGATCTGCTTGAAGCCGAACAGGTCTCGGTAGAAATCCCACCATTTGTCCATCTGGCCGCGATAGACATTGTGGGTCAGGTGGTCGAGATAATAGAAGCCGACGCCTTCCGGCCTGGGGTCGCGCTCGCCCAGCCAGTCGAACTCGGCGTCGTAAGCCGAGCCCTTCTCGCCGTAAGTTTCGATGAAATAGAGCAGCGATCCGCCGATACCGACGATCGCCGGCACATCGAGCGTCTTGTCGTTGCCTTCATAGGGCGTCGCGCCCTTGGCCACCGCGTGATCGAAGGCATGCCTTGCATCGACCACCCGCCACGCCATCGAGGCGGCGCAAGGGCCGTGCTTGTCGACGAATTTCATGGCATGCGAGCCGGGTTCGGCATTGACGACATAGTTGATGTCGCCCTGCCGCCAGACGGTGATGTCCTTGCTGCGGTGCTTGGCCACCGGCACATAGCCCATGCGGGTGAACAGTTCGGCGAGCTTTTCCGGCTCGGCATGCGCGAATTCGACGAACTCGAAGCCGTCGGTGCCGGCGGGATTGGTTTTGCTGATCTTGGCGGGCGGTGCGTCGTGCGGGAAGGGACCCATGGCATTGCTCCGAAATCTGGAACTGGCCGCGTCGGCCATCTGAACCCAATTATAGCGCGGAGCGAGTGCAAATTGCTTGCATTAAAACGCTTGAAATGGTCTGATCATGCGCGAGTTGTGCACTGCGGACCCGAAATTCATGGATGAGGCGCGCATCGACCAGTTTGACCGCAAGATAATGGCTCTGTTGCAGGGCGATGCACGGCTGACCAACAACGATCTGTCGGAACGGGTGAACCTGTCCGCGTCGCAGTGCTCGCGTCGTCGCCAGCGGCTGGAGGAGGACGGCTATATCAAGGGCTACCGGGCGGTGCTCGACCGCGACAAGCTCGGTTTTTCCCTGGTCAATGTCATCTCGGTGACGCTCGCCACCCACAACCGCGACAATGCGCGGCGCTTCGGCGAATTGGTGGCGCGGCTGCCGCAAGTGCAGGAAGCGCACGCGCTGACCGGCGAGATGGATTATATATTGAAAGTGGTGACGCCGGACCTGAAGTCGCTGTCGGAATTCGTCAACGGCGTGTTGCTGCCGCACGAATCCGTGCAGCATGTGAAGACGGCGATCGTGCTGGAGACGTTGAAGGAGACCGGCGCGCTGCCGATTTGAGTGTAAATCATGTCGAACTTTCAGATCGCCGGCATCGTGCTGTTTCTAGTGGGGATTGTGCCGTTCACGATTGGTAGTCTGATCCACGCCGCGCATGAACCGAAGGCTTGGGAGTTGCGCATCATCAATCCCTGGCCTTCGTGGCTCTATGGCTGGGTCGAACTCACTCATCCGAAGGCGCGCTGGTGGTGCGGTGTCGGCTTTCCGATATGTCTTGCGGGCTTCATCGTACTTTTGGTCGCTACGGTTCCGCTCGTCGATCTTGCGCTATATGTCGCTTTGCTTGTCGCTTTCTTCTGGCTGCGGCGGGTCATAGCCAGACGGCGGCATCACTAAATCATCGGAACGCCTCTCACCCCTTCGACTGCTGGATCAGCCCATAAAGATTAGTGCAGCGGGCGCCGGACCGGCAGTAAGCGAAGACCGGGCCTTCGAGTTCGTCAAGCGCCTCGGCCTGGTCCTCGACATTCTCGGCCGTGATCTGGCCGCTGATGACCGGGATGTAGCGGAAGGCGAGCCCGGCGCCCTCGACCGCCGCTTTGACGGTGTCGGCCGATGGCTGGCCGGGCTGCTCATCGTCCGGCCGGTTGCAGATCACGCTTTTGAAGCCGGCGGCCTTGATGGTCGCGACATCCTCGGGCTGGATCTGGCCCGAGACCGAATAGTCCTCGCTGATCTGACGGTATTCCATGGCGGTGTCCTCGCAATCTGGTTAGCGGCAGTCTTGCCACTCCCTGACCCGGTCGGCAACCGCCATTAGACAGAAATCCGGCCGGGCAATTTCAGCCCGACCGGATGGAGTGACTAGACAGCTCAGCTGCCGAGGATCGCGCCTTTGATCTGGGCGATGTTGTTGTGCATCAGATCGATATAGGTCGCGGCCGGGCCGTCGGGCTGCGACAACGCATCGGAATAGAGCGTGCCGCCCACCTTGATGCCGGTCTCGCTGGCGATCTGCTCGATCAGCCGCGGGTTGGTGATGTTCTCGACGAAGATCGCCGCCGCCTTGTCCTGTTTCACCTGGCTGACCAGCTTGGCGACGTCGGCAGCGGAGGGCTCCGACTCGGTCGACACGCCTTCCGGGGCCAGGAACGTCAAGCCGTAGGCCTGCTCGAAATAGCCGAAGGCGTCATGCGAGGTGATGACGACGCGCTTCTCCTGCGGGATCGACTGGATCGCCGCCTGCACTTCGCCCTCAACCGCCTCGAGCTTTTGCGTATAGGCGGCTGCATTGGCCTTGTAGCTGTCGCAACCCGCAGCGTCGGCCGTGCAAAAGGCGTCGGCGATGTTCTTCACATAGATCTTGGCATTGGCGATCGACTGGAAGGCATGCGGATCGGTGACCGTCTTGCCGCCATCGGTTTCCGCGCCTTCGGCGACATCGGCCTCGGCGAATTCGGGTTTGAAATTGATCGGCGTGACCCCCTTGGTCAGCACGGCGACAGTCGCCTTGGTGGCGCTGGCGTCGACCAGGCGCTGCAGAAAACCTTCGAAATGCAGGCCGTTGACCAGCACGATGTCGGCCTTGGCCATCGCCACCGCATCGGCGGGGCTCGGCTCGTAGACGTGGGCGTCGCCGTCCGGCCCGACGATGGTGGTCAGATCGATGCGGTCGCCGCCGACATTCTTGGCGAAATCGGCGATGATCGTGAAGCTGGCGACCACTTTCAACGGCTCTGCGAAGGCCGAAGATGCGCCAAAGGCGGTTAATGTTATAACGCTCACGGCCAAAGCGGCGCGGATCGATTTCAGCATGGACAGGTTCTCCTTGTTGGGATCAGGCAGTTCTGTGGCGGTGATGAACGATGCGGGCACGCAGGATGCCGCGCGTGCCGAACAGGATCGAGGCGAAATAGACGACGCCGGCGGACAGGATGATGGCCGGGCCGGAGGGCAGCGACGCATGGTAGGACAACAGCAGCCCGGCAATGCAGGAGGCAAAGCCGATCACTGTGGCCAACACGCACATCGGCTCGACGCGCGAGGTCCAGAAGCGGGCCGCCGCCGCCGGCAGCATCATCAGCCCGACCGACAGCAAGGTGCCGAGCGCCTGGAAGCCGCCGACGAGATTGAGCACGACGAGGCCGAGAAAGATGAAATGCACCGGGCTGCCCATCCGGCTGACCGAGCGCAGGAACAAAGGGTCGAGGCATTCGGCGACCAGCGCCCGCCAGAAGATGGCGAGGCTGACCAGCGTCACCACGACGATGCCGCCGATCAGCGTCAGCGCCTCGTTGTTGAGCGCCAGCACGGTGCCGAAGAGCACATGCATGAGATCGACGCTGGAACCGCGGATCGATACCATGAGCACGCCGATGGCCAGCGAAATCAGATAGAAGGCCGCCATCGAGGCGTCCTCGCGCTGAATGGTGAAGCGCGAGACGGCGCCGGCGCCGAGCGCCACGATGATGCCGGCGATCAGTCCGCCGATAGTCATCGGCAGGATCTCCAGGCCATAGAACAGGAAGCCGGCGGCAGCACCGGGCAGGATGGCATGCGCCATGGCGTCGCCGGACAGGCTCATGCGCCGCAGCATCAGGAACACGCCGACCGGGCAGGCGCCGAGCGACAGCATCATCGAACCGGCGAGCGCCCGCTGCATGAAGGCGTAGTCGGCGAAAGGAGCGACGAAAAGACCGTAAAGCACGTCCATCATGCCGTCCTCGGCCCGGAGCCGTGATAATGGTCGTGGTCATGGCCGTGCTCGTGGCCACCGTGCTGGTGATCATGCTCGCCGGGCTCACACCATGGCGCGTTGTCCTCCCAGGCTTCGTGGAAGCGGCGCGCGCGCAACAAATTCTCCGGCCGCAGCGTCTCCCTGGTCTCTCCCCAGGCGATCGGCTGGCGCGCCAGCAGCAGTGTTTCGGGGAAATTCTGCCGCACCAGATCGAGATCGTGGACCACAACCATGATCGTGCGTTCCTCGCCGTGCCAGCGCTTGATCAGCGCGATCAGGTCACCGACCGTCTTGGCATCGACGGCGTTGAACGGCTCGTCGAGCAGGATGAGCTCGGCATCCTGCAACAGCACGCGGGCAAACAGCGTGCGCTGCAGCTGGCCGCCCGACAACGTGTCGATCGGGCGCTTTTCGAAGCCGCCGAGGCCGACGGCCATCAGCGCCTCGCTGACCGAGACGCGATCTTCCCTCGTATAACGGCCGAGCATGCCGCGCCGCGGCCACAGACCAAGCGAAACCAGGTCGACGACCCGGGCCGGAAAGGAGCGGTCGAGTTCCGATTGCTGCGGCAGATAGGCGGCGCGTACGCCGGGCGCCCGGATCACCGCGCCGGCCATCGGCTTCAGGACGCCGACAATGCCCTTCATCAGCGTCGACTTGCCGGAGCCGTTGGCGCCGACCACCGCCGTCAGCGATCCCTTGCGGATCGTACCATTGAGGTGGTGGACCGCAGGATGGCTATTGTAGCCCAGCGTGAGGTCGCGGAAGGTCAGGCAGGTTTGGCTCATGTGACGATCCAAGGGGGCGATGATCGGCGCTGCAGGGGCGGATTCGATATGTGATGTTATTACATTAGTCAACAAGCCAATCGGGCGGAATTGCGGCCGGGCCGTCATCTTGTCTGCTTTGGCTTGGCTCAAGAAGTTCCGCTCGAGCGGCCTTGCCCCCGGCGAACCCGGCCCCTAAACAGGCGCACCGACAAGAAGAGAAGGAATATCCAATGAGCATTCGTCGTATCGATGTAGGCCCGCGCATGAGCCAGATCGTCATCCACGGCAACACCGTCTATCTGGCCGGTCAGGTCGGGAAGCCGGGCGGAAACGTCGGTGCCCAGACCAGGGACATTCTGGCGGCGATCGACGAATTGCTGGCCAAGGCCGGCACCGACAAAACCAAGATCCTGCAGGCGATCATCTGGCTGGCCGACATGAGCACCTTTGCCGAGATGAACGCGGAGTGGGACAAATGGGTACCGCAGGGCAACACGCCGGCCCGCGCCACCGGCGAAGCCAAGCTTGCCGGACCAGAATATCTGGTCGAGATTATTGTTACCGCGGCGGTTTGAGAATGCGGCTCTTTACCCTCCCCCTCGAGGGGAGGGTCGGCGAGTAGTCGAAGCGAAGCGGAGACTGCGAGACGGGGTGGGGTCGGCGAGGTCGCACCGGCCCCCCCCCCCCACCCAAAAAAAACCCCAAGGGGAAAATTTAAACCCACCCCCCCCACCACGCGGGAGGGTTGAACCCCACCCCGCCGGCACCCCCCCCCACCACCCCCCCCCCCCCACCCCCCCCCCCCGGGCGGGGGGGGCCCCCCCCCCCCCCCCCCCCCCCCCCCCCCCCCCCCCGGGCCCCCCCGCGGCGAGGTCGCACCGACCCCACCCCGCGTCACAAAATGCCGCCATGCGGCAATTTGCTCCGCGACCCTCCCCTCAAGGGGGAGGGTTTACCCCTGCGACGGCGTGAACCGCGCCACTAGCGTGTGGCTCTCGGCCGCATAGGTGAAGCGGACATGGGTGACGGGGTGCTCGGCGCTCCATGTCCGCCGCTCGATCACCAGGGACGGCGCGCCCGTCGCGATGTCGAGTGCCGCCGCTACGTGCTTTTCGGCGGCAACCGCGCGGATGCGATGCTCGGCCGCACTCCACGGCACACGGCCGATCAGCCACGGACCGGGCGCGGTGTCGAAAAACGCCTCTTCGGCGGCCTCCGGCACGGCAGCCAGGTTGATCAGCCGCTGCTCGTGGGCGAACGGCCGCTTGCCGGCGAAATGCCGGCATTCCAGCACCAGCACCGGCCCGGCGACGTCGAGTTCCAGCAGGGCGCGGTCGTCGGCGCTGCTGCGCCTTCTGTTTCGCGCTATGCGCTCATAGCGGTAGGGCAGGCCAAGTGCCTCGACCTCGATCCGGATGTCGTGGATTTCGAGAACGGCTGCCTGTGACTGCGGCCGGCGGACAAAACTGCCGGAGCGACGCCGGCGCTCGATCAGCCCGGCCTTGGCCAGTTGCGACAGCGCCTTGTTCACTGTCATGCGCGAACAATTGTATTCGGCCGTCAGTTCATGCTCGAACGGAATGCGGTGGCCGGGCGCCCAGGCACCCGACAGGATCCGTTCGCTGATGTCCGACAGGATGCGCTGGTGCAGCGAAAGAACCTCGCCGCCGTCCGCGCTTCCAGAATCCGCGCTTATTGTCCCGAGCATGCTCATGCCGAAAGCGCTGTCATCACCTTGCGGAACCGCTCGGCGATGGCATCGCGCCTGGCATGCATGCCGCCGCTGACCAGTTTCTTGCCATGCACCCAGACGCAATCGACCTTGGTGCCGTTGGCAAAAATCCAGGCATCAAGGATTGCATCGCCCGTCTTGCCGGCCAGCGATGGATGCTTGCCGTCGAGCGAGACGAAATCGGCCGAGGCACCTGCTGCGATCTGCGAGTGGCCGGCGCCCAACGCGGCACTGCCACCATCGAGCGCTGCATCGAACAAAGCACGGCCGGTCGAGCCACCGGCCACCGCCAGCACGTTGCGGGCGCGGTGGGCGAGGCGCTGCGAATATTCGAGCTGCCGCAACTCGTCCGGCACGCCGATCAGTACGTTCGAATCCGAGCCGATGCCGAAGCGGCCGCCATGCTGCATGAACAAGGACGCGGCAAAGGTGCCGTCGCCGAGATTGGCCTCGGTGATCGGGCAGAGGCCGGCAACGGCGCCGCTTTTCGCCAAATCGGTCGTCTCGGTCTCGGTCATGTGGGTGGCGTGGATGAGACACCAGCGCCGGTCGACCTTGGCGTTGGCAAGCAGCCATTCGACCGGCCGCGCCTCGGACCAGGCAAGACAATCCTCGACCTCCTTCATCTGCTCGGCGATGTGGATGTGGATAGGCCCCTCCGGCGCCATCACCGTGATGTTTTCCAGTTCCTCCGGTGTCACGGCACGCAGGCTGTGCGGGGCGACGCCCACGACGCCTTGATTCAGCGCGCGAATGGATTCGCGGCATTTCTCAACAAGCCGCGAGAACTGGTTCACATCGTTGATGAACCGGCGCTGGCCGTCATTTGGCGCAGCGCCGCCGAAAGAGGAATGCGCGTAGAACACCGGCAGCAAAGTCAGCCCGATGCCTGTCTCGGACGCTGCAGCAACAATGCGCTCCGCCATCTCGGCGATGTTGGCATAGGGCCGGCCGTCGCGGTCGTGGTGGAGATAGTGAAACTCGCCGACGCGCGAGAACCCGGCCTCCAGCATCTCGACATAGAGCTGGGCCGCGACCGCCTCGACCTGGTCCGGCGTCATCGACAGCGCGAAACGGTACATCACCTCGCGCCAGCTCCAGAAACTGTCGGCGGAAGGGCCGCGCAATTCGGCAAGGCCGGCCATGCCGCGCTGGAAGGCATGGCTGTGCAGGTTCGGCATCCCTGATAGCAGGATGGCACGGCGCTCGTCGCCAGGCAGGAGCGAGGTATTCGCCTTGACCGTGGCGATCCTGCCGTCGGAGATGACGATCCGCACATTGCTGTGCCAGCCGTCGGGCAGAAGCGCCTGTTCCGCAAAGATTGCTGTCACGTTTTTCTCCAAATCCCGGTCTGCCGTGCGATGATAGCGCTTGCAGTGCCTTTTCATATGTATATACATAATCGTCACCTATTGAAACGGAAAAGATGATGGCTGCAGAGAGCAAAAGCCGGGCAGGAGAGCTTCGCCTCTGGCGCAATGCGCGCCTCGCGACCATGGCCGAAAGCAGCGCCGGGTCAGGCGTCGTCGAGCACGGTGCGGTCGCCGTGCGCAACGGCCGGATCGTCTATGCCGGGCCGGAAGTCGACATGCCGGCGGCTCTCCGCGAGGGCGCCGAGGCGACCGACTGCGAAGGCCGCTGGATTACGCCCGGCCTGATCGACTGCCACACCCATCTGGTCCACGCCGGCAACCGTGCCAATGAATTCGAGATGCGGCTGGCCGGCGCCAGCTATGAGGAGGTTGCCAAGGCCGGCGGCGGCATCGTCTCGTCGGTCAAGGCGTTGCGCGCGGCGAGCGAGGACGAACTGGTCGGCCAGTCGCTGCCGCGCCTCGATGCGCTGATTGCCGAAGGCGTCACCACCGTCGAGATTAAATCCGGCTACGGTCTCGACCTCGAAAACGAGAAGAAGTCGCTGCGCGCCGCACGACGGCTGGGCGGTGAGCGGCCGGTGACAGTCAGGACCACTTTCCTCGGCGCTCATGCGCTGCCGCCCGAAGCAAAAGGTGACAAGGACGCCTTTATCGATCTTGTTGCAAAGCAGATTTTGCCGGCCGTCGCTGCCGAGGGCCTGGCCGATGCTGTCGACGGTTTTTGCGAAGGCATTGCCTTTTGGCCGGAGCAGATCGCCCGCGTGTTCGATGCCGCGAAGGCGGCGGGCCTGCCGGTCAAGCTCCATGCGGACCAGCTGTCCAATCTGCACGGCGCCGAACTTGCGGCGCGCTATGGTGCGCTATCGGCCGACCACCTCGAATACACCGACGAGGCGGGTGCGGCGGCGATGGCGAAGGCCGGAACCGTGGCGACCATCCTGCCCGGCGCCTACTACTTCATCCGCGAGACCAAGAAGCCGCCGATCGCCTTGTTTCGCCAGTATGGCGTCAGGATGGCCGTTGCCACCGACAACAATCCCGGCACGTCGCCGCTGACCTCGCTGCTGCTGACCATGAACATGGCCGCGACGTTGTTCGGCCTGACCGTCGATGAATGCCTTGCCGGCGTTACCCGCGAGGCTGCCCGCGCGCTCGGGCTGCTTGGACAGACCGGTACGCTGGAGGCCGGAAAATCCGCCGATCTGGCGATCTGGAACGTCGAGCGCCCGGCCGAACTCGTCTACCGCATGGGCTTCAACCCGCTGCATGCCCGCATCTGGAGGGGACAATGACCGAACTCAAGCTAAGGCCGGGCAATGCCACGCTGGCCGATTGGCGCGCCATCTATCGCGGCGCCGCACTGAGGCTCGACGATGCCTGCCGGCCGAAGATCAAGGCCAGCGCCGAGGCCGTCGCCAGGATCGTTGCCAAGGGCGAGCCGGTCTATGGCATCAATACCGGCTTCGGCAAGCTGGCCAGCGTCCGCATCCCCGCCGCCGATCTGGAAACGTTGCAGCGAAACATCGTGCTGTCTCATGCCGCCGGCGTCGGCGAGCCGATGCCCGTCGCAATCTGCCGGCTGATGATGGCGCTGAAGCTGGCCAGCCTGGCACAGGGCGCCTCCGGCGTGCGGCCGCGGACGATCGAACTGATCGAGGCGATGCTGGCCAACGACGTTATCCCCGTGGTGCCGGCGCAAGGCTCGGTCGGCGCTTCCGGCGACCTTGCGCCGCTGTCGCACATGACCGCCGTGATGATCGGCGTCGGCGAGTGCTTTACCCCGCATGGCCGCTTTCCCGCCAAGGTCGCCTTCGTTTCGCATGGCCTGGAGCCGGTGACACTGGGCGCCAAGGAAGGCCTGGCGCTGCTCAACGGTACCCAGTTTTCGACCGCCTATGCGCTTGCCGCTTTGTTCGAGGCGGAAGTGCTCTACCAGTCGGCACTGGTCGCCGGCGCGCTGTCGACCGATGCCGCCAAGGGCTCCGACGCTCCGTTCGATCCACGCATCCATCTGCTCAGGAAACATCGCGGCCAGATCGAGACGGCCGAGGCGTTGCGCAATTTGATGGCCGGCAGCGCCATCCGTGAATCGCACCGCGTCGGCGACGAGCGCGTGCAGGATCCGTATTGCCTGCGCTGCCAGCCGCAGGTGATGGGCGCTGCACTCGACGTGCTCCGCAAGGCCGCCGAGACGCTCGGCACCGAGGCCAACGGCGTCACCGACAATCCGCTGATCTTTGCCGAGGACGACTCCGCACTTTCGGGCGGCAATTTCCATGCCGAGCCGGTCGCCTTCGCCGCTGACATGATCGCACTCGCCGTCTGCGAGATCGGCTCGCTGTCGGAGCGGCGCATCGCCATGCTGGTCGATCCGGCGCTGTCGGGCATGCCGGCCTTTCTCACGCCCAAGCCGGGTCTGAATTCCGGTTTCATGATCCCTCAGGTCACGGCGGCAGCACTGGTTTCTGAAAACAAGCAAAAGGCCTATCCGGCCAGCGTCGATTCGATCCCGACCTCGGCCAACCAGGAAGACCACGTCTCGATGGCGGCGCATGGCGCGCGCCGCCTCATCGGCATGGTCGAGAATGCGACGGCCGTCATCGGCATCGAATTGCTGGCCGCGGCGCAAGGCTGCGATTTCCACGCACCGCTGGCCTCGAGCGCGGCACTGGAGGCGGTGCGCCGGCTGGTCAGGGCAGAGGTGCCGCATCTCGACAACGACCGGCACTTCCACCCCGACATGGAGAAGGCCATCGCCATGATACGCAGCGGCGCGGCGGTGAAGGCCGCGGGTGCGGTGAAACTGCCGGGCGTTGCGTCATGAGGCGGTGTGCCGTGACAGGTCGCGTTCTGTCGCGCCCCCCTCATTCGTGGCGGCCTGTGCCGCAGGCCAGCGGGGGGGGGGTGGCCG